>CACPGZ010000004.1 GCA_902633585.1 uncultured Pelagibacteraceae bacterium | reverse complement strand
TAGTTGAAATTAATCAACATAGTAATTAAGTTTAATTTATGGAATATGGGTTTGGATATATTGATGTCATTTTATTAGCAATGATAGCTGGCTTTATTTTTTTAAGGCTAAGAGGAATTCTGGGTAAAAGAACAGGTTTTGAGGGAAAAGCCTCACCTCAGTTTGAAGAAATTTTAAAAAATATAAATCCTGAAACTAAAATAAATAAAAAAACCGATTTTGATGAAAATGCAAAAAAAGACTTCTTAAAGGGTGCTCAAATAGCATATGAGACAATCATTACAGACTTTGGTGATAGTGACAATAAATTGACTACAAGCAAGCCTTTGCTAAGCAATAAAATTTATGATCAATTTAACAATGCGCTTAAAGAAAGAGGCAAAAGAGGCCATCTTGCAGAAATTACTTTTATTGGAGTAAATTCTGCGAACATTAAAGAGCATAAGTTTTTAGGAAAAATTTTACAAGTAACTGTAGAATTTGTAGGTGAAGTAATAACTTGTATTAGGGATAAAGATAAAAAAATAGTTTCTGGAGACCCAGAAAAGATTAAGAAGATTTACGATACCTGGGTATTTTCAAGAGATACAAGTACTAATAATCCAAATTGGCAGTTAGTAGACACCCTTTCTTAATTGAACAGTAATATTTCAGACAAAGACAAAAAAGATTGGAAAGACTTTTTAGAAAAAAAAGAAAAGTTACCAAACAAAGATTTAGAAAAAAAAGATAATAAACATCATATTACTAAATCATTAGATCTTCATGGTTACACACTTGACGAAGCAAACAAAAAAGCTGAAAGTTTTATAATTGATTGTTTTGATCAAAAAGTCTCCAAAGTTATAATAATTACTGGTAAAGGATTGCACTCCCAAAATGATAAGGACCCATATATTTCAGAGAAATTTGGTATTTTAAAAAATTCTGTTCCTGATTTTATTAAAAATAATTCCAGCTTAATGAAAAAAATAAAAACTATAATGGATGCCGAAATTGAAGATGGTGGCAGCGGGGCTTTTTATATTTTTCTAAAAAAAAAATTATAAAATAAACTTTGATAGATCTGTATCTTTGACAAGATTATCAAGATTTTTATTTATATATTCTTTATTTATTGAGATTTTTTCTCCAGATCTGTCAGTTGCAGTGAAACTTATTTCATCAAGGATTTTTTCTATTATTGTGTGCAATCTTCTTGCACCTATATTCTCAACACTCGCATTTACTTCAGAGGCAATATTAGCGATTGCATCAATTCCATCTTCAGTAAACTCAAGCTCAACATTCTCAGTCTTTAACAAAGCTACATACTGTTTAATTAAACTAAAATCAGGTTCTTTAAGAATTCTTTTAAAATCCTCACTTGATAAAGCGTCTAGCTCAACTCTAATTGGAAGTCTACCTTGTAACTCGGGAAGTAAGTCAGAGGGCTTGGCTAATTGGAAAGCACCAGATGCGATAAATAATATATGATCAGTTTTTATAGGCCCATATTTCGTATTAACAGTTGTCCCCTCAATTAAAGGTAATAAATCTCTCTGAACACCTTCTCTAGAAACATCCCCACCAACTCTGTCGGTTCTACCAGAAATTTTGTCAATTTCATCTAAGAAAACTATTCCATTATTTTCTGTAGAGATTTTAGCAGCTTTGATTATTTTATCTTGTTCGATTAATTTATCGGACTCATCATTTATTAAAATTTCATGAGACTCTTTAACTGTCATTTTTTTCTTCTTTTCCTGTTTACCCATAGATTTACCAAGCATTTCTCCAATATTGATCATTCCTACATTAGCTCCAGGCATTCCAGGTATTTCAAATGATGTACTATTACCACTACTTTCGCTGACAGCTATTTCAATTTCGTTATTATCTAAGTCACCATCTCTAAGTCTTTTTCTAAAGCTTTCTCTTGTAGCCGCACTTGCTTTTTTTCCAACTAAAGCATCTAATACTTTTTCTTCAGCTAATTTTTGAGCCTTTGCATATACTTCTTTTCTTTTTTTTACTTTTTCCATTGAAATTGCTATTTCAACTAAATCTCTGACGATTTGTTCTACATCTCTTCCAACATAACCCACCTCCGTAAATCTAGTTGCTTCTACTTTTACAAAGGGCGCTTCTGCCAACTTAGAAAGCCTTCTTGAAATTTCTGTCTTTCCAACACCCGTTGGTCCAATCATTAAAATATTTTTAGGTAAAACTTCATTTCTCATTTCACCTTTTAAGGCCTGTCTTCTCCATCTGTTTCGTAAGGCAACAGCAACTGCCTTTTTTGCTTTATTTTGACCAACAACAAATCTGTCCAATTCAGAAACAATTTCTCTTGGTGACAAGGAGCTTACTAATGAAGCCTCTTCCTTTTGTTGATCTCCCTTAGGATGTAATTTAGTTACGTTGGACTTATCCATTATATTTTTTCAACTTTTACATTTTCGTTTGTGAATACACAAATATCTGCTGCAACTTTTATAGCTTTTTTTGCAACTTCTTCAGCAGATATATCGTTCTTTATTAAAACTTTTCCCGCAGCTAAAGCATAATTACCCCCAGAGCCAATCCCAATAATATCTCCCTCAGGCTCTAGAACATCACCAGTTCCTGAAATTATATAACTGTTGTTTTTATCTCCAACTGCCATTAGTGCCTCTAACCTTCTTAAATATTTATCAGTTCTCCAATCTTTAGCTAGTTCCACAGCAGCCCTAGATAAGTTACCAGCATGTTTCTCTAACTTTCCCTCTAATCTTTCAAATAATGTTAAAGCATCAGCTGTTGATCCGGCAAATCCAGCTACCACATCTCTCTTTTCAATTTTTCTGACCTTTGAAGCAGTGCTTTTTACGACAGTATTTCCCATACTTACTTGTCCGTCACCAGCTACTACAACATCATTGTTTTTTCTTACTAATACAATTGTGGTCATAGCCTACAAATGGATATTAAATTTAATAGTTCAAGTCCAGGTTTAGTATTATTGCCATAATTGAATAATATATGTATACCTATTTTTAATTATGAAGCGTAAAGGCAAAATAAGCAGGAAAACAAAAGAAACAAGCATTAGTGTTGATTTAAATATTGACGGTAAAGGTAAATACAAAATTGACACAGGAATAGGTTTTTTAAACCACATGCTTGAACAACTATCTAAGCATTCTTCAATAGACATGAGTATAAAAGCTAAAGGAGATACTCATATTGATCTACACCACACAACTGAAGATACAGGAATTGCCATTGGTGAAGCTTTAAAAAAAGCTTTGAAAAAATCTGTTGGAATCAGAAGGTATGCTCATGCGATGATCCCAATGGATGAAACTCTTTCACGTGTTGCAATTGATATTTCAAATAGACCTTATTTAATTTGGAAAGTAAATTTAAAAGTAGAAAAACTTGGCGAGATGGATACAGAACTTTTTAAAGAATGGTTTCAAGCATTTTCTCAAGCTGCTGGAATTACTCTACACGTTGAAAATATTTATGGTGATAACAGTCATCACATTATCGAGTCTTGCTACAAAGGATTAGCAAGGTCGCTAAGAACTGCATTAGAAATAGATCCGAGAAATAAAAAAACTATTCCTTCTACAAAAGGCTCTTTATAAGTTTAATGAACGTCACAATTGTTGATTATAAATCGGGCAATATAAGTTCGGTAATAAACTCTTTTAAAGAAGTAGCAAAAGATAAAGTAACTATCGAGGTTACCTCAGATTTAAATAAGATAAAATCAAGTGACAAAGTAGTCTTACCGGGGCAGGGCTCATTTAAAAGTTGTGTGGATGCCCTGAATAAAATTAAAGGTCTCACAGATACTTTAAATGAATTTGCAATAAACTATAAAAAACCTCTAATTGGAATTTGTGTTGGTTTGCAGATGTTTGCTGACGTTGGTTATGAAGAAACCGAAACTAAAGGCTTAGGATGGATTTCAGGAAAAGTTTCAAAAATAGATAATCAGAACGGCAAGTATAAACTTCCTCATATCGGTTGGAATCAAATCAATATTGTCAAAGATAGTAAAATTTTCAAAGATATAGAAAATAACTCTCATATGTATTTTGTTCATAGTTATGAATTTGTTCCAAATGATAAAAAAGTAATTTCAGCAACAACAGACTATTCATCAAATATTGTTTGCTCTGTTGAAAAAGAAAATATTTTTGGAACCCAATTTCATCCAGAGAAGAGTGATAGGATTGGGCTAAAAATAATTGATAATTTTATAAATTTGTAAAATGAAAATATTTCCTGCAATAGATATTAAAGATAAAAAGTGTGTAAGATTAGTAAAAGGAGATTTCGATAAAAAGACCGAGTATGAATTGTCTCCAATTGATCAAGCAGGAAAATTTAAAGATCATGGATTTAAAAATTTACATGTAGTTGACTTAGATGGGGCTTTAACTGGTGAAACAGTTAATTTAGATATCATTCAGCATATAGTTGGTAAATTTAATTTTAAAGTTGAAGTAGGTGGTGGTATTAGAAATTCTGATAGTATTCAAAAATACATTGATGCTGGTGTTGAGAAAGTAATTTTGGGAAGTGCTGCTATTAAAGACAAAAATTTCTTAAAAGAATCATGTGAAAAATTTCAAAATCATATTGCTCTAGGCTTAGATGCTAAAAACGGGTATTTGTCAGTATCTGGATGGAAAGAAAGCTCTAATAAATTAACTTTAGAATATTTAAAAGAAATTAACGACTATGGTGTTAGTAGACTAATTTATACAGATATTAATAGAGACGGTATGAAACAAAGTCCAAATTTTAATGAAACGATGAAAGTTGCTGAGATGTCAAAGTGCCCCGTAATTATATCAGGTGGTGTTTCATCAATAGGAGATATTAGAAAAGCCAAGAATTTAAAAAATGTTGAGGGTATAGTAGTTGGTAAAGCCATTTATGATAATGATATAAAATTAGAGGAATTAGTAAAAGAAGATGCTTAAAAACAGAATTATACCTTGTTTAGATGTAAAAAATGGTCGTGTTGTTAAGGGTATAAACTTTGTTGATCTAAAAGATGCAGGAGACCCCGTGGAACAAGCAAAAATTTATAGTGATGGAGGAGCAGATGAAATTTGTTTTTTAGATATTACTGCTTCAAATGAAAATAGAGATACTATTTATAGTGTTGTGGAGAAAACCTCAAAAAAATGTTTTGTGCCATTAACTGTAGGAGGCGGTGTTAGATGTGTTGAGGATATTAATAAATTACTTAATTGTGGTGCCGATAAAGTTTCCATAAACACTGCAGCAGTTGATAATTCAAAAGTCGTTGTAGATAGTTCAAAAAAATTTGGTTCTCAATGTATTGTAGTTGCAATCGATGCTAAAAAAAATGGGGATAAGTGGGAAGTGTTTACTCATGGAGGAAGAAATAATAGTGGGATTGATGCATTGGAGTATGCACAACAAATGGAAAGAAACGGTGCTGGAGAATTATTAGTAACTTCTATGGATAGAGATGGAACACAAGTAGGTTATGATATTAGTCTAATGTCAAAAATTTCATCTAAAGTAAATATTCCAGTTATTGCTTCTGGTGGAGTCGGAAATTTAGACCACCTAGCAGATGGAATTAAATCTGGAAAAGCTAGTGCAGTTTTAGCTGCCTCTATATTTCACTATGGAAAATACTCTATAAAAGAAGCTAAGGATTATTTGGACTCAAAAGGAATACCTGTTAGAATTTAACATGCTTAATACTTTAGAAAGCCTACTTAATCTTGCGAGAGAGCGGAAAAAAAATCCAGTAGATGGTTCCTACACAAATAAATTGCTTCGTGATAAATCTTTGAGCAGAAAGAAAGTCCTAGAGGAAATTAATGAACTTATTGAGGCAGTAGAAAAAAATTCAAATAAAATTCACGAAGCAGCAGATGTTTTTTATCATTTGATTATGTATTTAGAGGCAAATGATGTGAAGATTGAGGATGTAATGGAAGAACTAAATAAAAGGAAAAAATGAGTTACGATGACAATAATATTTTTGCTAAAATCTTAAGAGGAGAAATTCCTTGTAAAAAGATTTACGAGGACGAACACGTTTTGTCATTTCATGATATTAAACCACAAAAAAAAATTCATGCACTTGTAATACCCAAAGGAAAATATACTGATCTTGATGATTTTAGTGAAAAAGCATCATCAGAAGAAATGGTTGGTTTGTTAAAAGGCATTAATACAGTTGCAAAAAAACTTGGTATATCTGTAGACGGCGGCAAAGGTTATCGAGCTTTAGCTAATATTTCTGAACACGGTGGTCAAGAAGTACCCCATTTACATTTTCATTTATTTGGAGGTGAAATAGTTGGAAAGATGGTGGAGTGAGCACTAAGGTTGAAAGAAATTACTTGGAAATTAATTCACTTAAAGACTTAAAAAAATCAAAATTTTCTCCGGATGACTGTTTAATTGACCTTAGTGACCCAGCAGATTTTCAAATAAATAAGTTTTTTTATAAAAACATCGGTAAGGAACATCGGTGGACTGATCGATTAGTTTGGACAGACAAACAGTGGATGGAGTATATTTCTGATCTAAAGGTAAAAACCTATATTCTTAAAAAAGCAGATGATATGGCTGGATATTTTGAACTTATTTTCCATAAGGAAAAAAAGGAGACAGAAATTGCTTATCTTGGATTACTAAAAGAATATCAAAATAAAAAATTGGGTTCATTTCTTTTGACATCAGCCATAAAAAATTCTTTTTCTGAAAATACTAGTAGAGTCTGGGTACATACTTGCTCTTTGGACCATAAAAATGCATTAAATAATTATATTTCGAGAGGTATGAGAATTTACAAAACAGAGTCTGTCTCAATTTAATTTTGTTGAGGTAAAACAAATAATTCATTATCTAGTTTTTGATTTCTTTTAACTGAGTCTAAAAAAGTGATACTAAGATTTTGATAAATATCTTTAGTTTGCCAACCGATCAAATCAAGAGTGTTATAATTAAAGAAAATATTTATTTCAAAATCTTCCTCAAAAAAATTAAAATTTACAAATTTATTATCTAAAATCCTTTCTTTTAAATTTTTTATTTTGTTGATTAAAATTTTTTTATTTAATATTAAATTTAATGGTGTTCGCTCAAGTGGATATAGGTAATAACTAGTATTAGTTTTAATGACTATCGATTTGCCGTTGGAAACTAAAATTTTATCATTATTTAAATTATATTTACAAAATAATTTTCGTGGATATGAAAGAGCACAGTGACCATTTTCTGTTTTGCCATTAACGTTTTGTTCAAAGTTAAATGTTAAGTTATTAGTGGTTTCTAAATTTTGAATAATTTTTTTTTTAACATTTGCTGAAGCATCAACAATCGAAAATAAAAGAAATAAAAAAATTAATTTATTAATCATCAAAGAACATCACGTTTTCCTACATGATTTGCCTTACTTACAATTCCCTCTTCTTCCATCATATCAATTATTCTTGCCGCGCGATTATATCCAATTTGCAGTTTTCTTTGTAAAAAAGACGTTGATGCTTTTCCTTCAGATTTTACAATTTCCATGGCGGTTTGATAAAGCTCATCTCTATCACCTATATTTTTAGATCCATCACTTATTTCCTTCTCATCTGCAAAATTTAGAATTTCGTCCACATAATCTGGTTCTGCTTGGGATCTTAAAGAACCGTTAATATTTTCAATCTCATTATCAGACACAAATGGCGCATGTATTCTTATGACTCTGTTAGCAGATGACATATATAACATATCACCTTTACCTAATAATTGTTCAGCACCTTGTTCCCCTAATATGGTTCTACTATCTATTTTAGATGTAACTTGGAAAGATATTCGCGTTGGAAAGTTTGCTTTAATTGTTCCCGTAATAACGTCAACGCTTGGTCTTTGGGTAGCCATTATAATGTGTATGCCAGCTGCTCTTGCCATTTGAGATAATTTTTGAATATAATTTTCAATTTCTTTTCCAGCTACCAACATTAAATCTGACATCTCGTCAACAACTACAACTATGTAAGGCATTGGAAGTTTATGTTTTGAGTTATAACTATCTATATTTCTAACTCCTTCCTTAGTCATTAGTCTGTATCTACTTTCCATTTCTTTAACAACCCAACCTAAAACTGAAGCAGCTTTTTTTGCTTCTGTTATCACCGGGCATAAAAGATGAGGCACACCTTCGTAAGTTGATAATTCTAGCATTTTAGGATCAATTAAAATAAATTTACATCTCTCAGGAGTATGACGGTAAAGTAGCGATAATATTATTGTGTTGATGCAAACCGATTTTCCAGACCCAGTTGTTCCAGCTATTAACAAATGAGGCATTGAAGATAAATCCCCAACTATTGGATTTCCAGATATACTTTTACCTAAAGCAATTGGTAATTTAATTTCTTTTTTCTTAAAGTCGGAGTTATTTAAAATCTCGCTCAAATAAACATTCTCTCTTGATGAATTTGGCAATTCAATTCCAACAGTGTTACTACCTGGAATGGTCGAAATTCTAGCTGACTCTGAACTTGTGTTTCTTGCTATATCATCAGACAGATTTATAATCTTAGAAACCTTTACACCAGGGGCAGGTTCAAATTCATTTAATGTAACAACTGGCCCGTGACTTACTTTTTTAATTTTTCCACTAACACCAAAGTCTAACAATATTTTTTCTAAAAATTCAGGATCATTTGATTGGTTTGTTTCAGGATTTTCTCTTTCCTTTTTAGACGGGATTTTGAGCAAATCTAAGCTAGGTAACTTAAATTTTTGTATTTCAGCTTTTTGTATTTCATCAGCTTTTATAAAAGGTAAATCTTCTTGAATTAAATTTTTAATTTCTTCTTGAGGAATATATTCATTAATAACTTCACTCTTGTCAGTATAATTTTTTCTATTTTTAGGATTTAAAAAATTAATTTTTTTTAAAAAATTAAAAAATTTCCTAAGACTAAAATTAATACTAAGTAAAAAAAAGATGACTATTAAGACGATTAAAAAATAATAAGATATATTTCCGTTTAAACTTATTAAATTTCCAAGTAAATTTTCATTTAAATAGTTTCCGACAAAACCTCCGTTACCATTAATAAAAAGAGCAAAAGTGGTATTATAAAAATAATTTAAAAATAGTGATCCCAAAATTGAATATAAAATTGAATAAAAAATATTTTCAATTACTAAAAAAAAATCCTTTCTTAAGATGACATTAATACCAGTAAAAATTAGAGTTAATGAGACTAAATAAGAAACTAAGCCAATTGATTGAAAAAAAATATCAGAAATATAACTGCCCCTAAAACCTAAAAGATTTCTGATCTCTATATTTTCAGGAAATATAAAATTTGGATCCTCTGGAGAATATGAAATTAATGAAATAAATAAAAAGATACCTGCACATAATATAAGAAAACCAAATATTTCTGTTAATCTTTTAGCGACAAAAAGAAGAGTTATATTAGCAATTTTTTTAATATTCATATTAAGTGAATCAAATTTATCACTTTGTATCATCTAATTTTTCTTGTTAAAATTAAATTTATTATGAAAGTATGTATATTGGGTGACAACCTTACAAGCTTAGCTTTGGCTAAAGCTTTAGCCAAAAAAGAGATATTTGTTGATTTATTTTATAGGAAAAAAAATACTAAGATAGATACCACCCGCACCATAGGAATTTCAAAATCGAATATTAATTATTTCAATAAAAATATATCAAATATTAAAGGGATGATGTGGCCAATAAAAAAAATAAAAATTTTCACAGAAAACTCTAACAACAAAGAAATTTTAAAATTCGAGGATTCTAAAGATTATCTTTTTTCAATTCTGCAGAATCAAAAAATATTCAATCAACTTGTTATAGAGCTCAAAAAAAACAAATTTTTTAAATTTAAAAGAGACACAAAATATAACAAACTTGATAATTCAGCTTACGATTTATTAATAAATTGTGACATTAAAAATGAAATGACAAAAAAATTTTTTTCAAAAAAATTTGAAAAAAAATACAATAGTGTTGCACTTACAACAGTTATAGAGCATAAAAAATTACCATTTAACAATGAAGCTATACAAATTTTTACAAATCATGGGCCACTAGCATTTTTGCCAATATCAAAGGGAAAAACTTCCATTGTTTATTCTGTAAGAATGAAAAAATATAAAACCGATTTAGATATTAATAAAATAATTAATAAATTTAACCCAAAGTATGAAATAAAGAAAATACATAAAATTTCAAAATTTGAATTAAAATCTTTAAATTTAAGAGAATATTATAAAGACAATCTACTAGCTTTTGGTGATTTATTACATAGACTTCACCCTCTAGCTGGACAGGGTTTCAATATGTCGATAAGAGATATAAAAGAATTATTAGAAATAATTGATTACAAAATAAAACTAGGCTTATCCATAGACAGAAGTGTCTGCGCCGAATTTCAAAATAATACAAAAAGTAAAAATTTTGTTTTTTCTGAAGGAATTAATTTTATCTATGAATATTTTAATTCTGAAAATAAAATTAGAGGAGATTTAATTGATAAAACTGCGAGATTAATTGGAAGAAATAAAATATTAAATAATTATTTTAAAACAATTGCTGATATGGGTTTGTAAATCTAGTTTATTGAATGGTAGTATTATCAAATTGATCATATGTGTAAGTATTTAAGATTTCAGAAATTTTTGTTTTTCTAATATCTAGATTTTTAGTCTCTAATAAAACTTGTTTTTCCTCTAAACTAAATGGCGAAGTCATTGCAAGAGCATTAATTGTTTCATCTAAATTCTGTTTTTCTAAAGCTGTCCAGTTGATAATGAACCCTCTTTTTTCAAACAAAGTTTTTAAATCCTTAAAAATAAGTTCTAAATCAGAAAATTTTAAGTTTTCTTTTTTTTCCTCTAAATCATCTAAAAAGTTCTCAAAATTTATTTCAAATTCTCGATACTTTTTATTTGAATTAATTTCATTTTCAATTTCAAATCTAATTATACCTTTTAGATTTATTAGGTATCGTCCATCATCAGCTTCCTCAAAACTTGTTATTTTACCCAAACAACCAACTTTGTGTACCGAAGGTAATTTATTATCATCAAAATTCTTTGTTATTTTTGGTTGCACCATACCTATAAATTTATTAGCTTTCATGCTATCATTAATCATATCTATATATCTTGGCTCAAAAATGTTTAATGGCACTGTTGTTTTTGGAAAAATTATAAAATTACTCAATGGAAAAACAGGAATAATTTTTGGAAATTTCATAATTTAATTAAATATATATTAATAATATAAATAATATTAAAAAAATTTAAAAGATAAACAAATGATTATTTGGCTTGCATCATACCCAAAAAATGGAAACACATGGTTAAGATCATTGATAAGCGCTTATTATTATACAAAAAATGGTATTTTTCTAGGTGACAGCCATTTAAGGAATATTCAGCAATTTCCTGTAAAAAAATATTTAGAAAATTTTGATTATGATTTGACTATACCTGGAGATACAACAAGATTTTGGGTCCCTGCTCAAGAAAAAATAAATATGGACCAAAAGATAAGATTTTTTAAGACACATAATGCATTAGTAAAATTAGGCAAGAGTGATTTCACAAATCAAGCTAACTCACTTGGAGGAATTTATATAGTAAGAGATCCTAGAAATGTTTTAGACTCCATGTCGAGACATTTTCAAATTAATCATGATAAGGCATTAGAGGTAATGCAAGATAAAAAAAATTTTACTTATGATTTTAAAAAAAAAAAAGATTATAGCGATTATCAATTTATTGGTTCCTGGGAATTAAACTATCAATCTTGGAAATATAATAATTTATTACCAATAAAATTTTTAAAATATGAGGATTTATTGTCAGAAACTTTTTTTGTATTTAAAGAGATCATCAAATTTATTGACAAACTAACAAATAATAAAAGTGGGTTTAGTAGGGAAAAGGCTAAGAACGCAGTAAAAACCACCTCATTTGAAAACTTAAAAAAAATTGAGACTAACAAAGGATTTAGTGAGTCAATAACTTCTCGTGTTGGAGAAAAAAAAATACCTTTTTTTCACCTTGGACCTAAAAATAATTGGCAAAAAAACTTCGAATCTACATTTGTGAAAAAATTAAATAATATTTTTGAAAAAAATTTAGATGAATTAAATTATAACAATTAAAATTTCTTGAAAAATGTTCTACTTTCTCTATATTAATTTCATTTGCGGGCATAGCTCAGTGGTAGAGCGTCTCGTTGCCAACGAGAAGGTCGAGGGTTCGACCCCCTTTGCCCGCTCCAAAGAATTTAATTTGTCAATTAATGAATATAGAAAAAATATTTAATGACTTAAGATTCAAAGTTAATCCAATTGATGATTACAGATCTTCTTACAAATTCAGACTTATTAAATCTTTTTATAAACTTCTAAAAAAAGAAAAAGATTATGTATTTGATAACTGCATTATAAAAGAAGAAAAAATTGATTTAGATTTGAGAAAAGAATTAATTAAAATAGATAGTATGTCAACATATGCTATTGGATATTTAATAAATAGAATATGTAAAAATTTATCTAAAAATCAGGTGTATCTAAATATTGGTTGTTGGAAAGGTTTTTCTTTAGTTGCTGGAATGATCAATACTCAATGTAGAGTAATTGGTATCGATAATTTTTCGCAATTTAATGGACCCAAAGATGAATTTTTTTATAATTTTAAAAATTTAAAAAAAAAAAATCATTTTTTTTTTGAACAAGACTATGAAAAATTCTTTGCTTCGCTGGACGATACTGAAGCAAGATTTGATTTTTACTTTTATGATGGTGAACATTCTTACGACAGTCAATTAAAAAATTTGGAAATAGCTAATAAATTTTTAAATACAGGATCTTTAGTCTTAATAGACGATATTAATTTTGATGAGGTCTATCAGGGCACTTTAGACTTTATAAACAAATCTAATTCCAATTTTAAAATTGTAAAAGAAATAAAAACTGCTAATAACCATTGTCATCCAAGTTTTTGGAATGGAATTATGATATTAAAAAAAGTATAATTTAATTTATGAGTGATTTATTAGATAAAAAATGTGTTCCTTGTGAAGGGGGGGTTAAAGCTTTTGATACTTCTGAAATTCACAAATACCAAAAAAAAGTAGATGGTTGGGAAATTATTCAAAATGACAAAAAAATTTATCTTTTGGAAAAAAAATTTGAATTTAAAAACTTTTTAGAAAGTCAAAAATTTGTAAATGAGGTAGGAAAAATCTCAGAGGAAGAGGGTCATCATCCAGATATTATGTTCGGATGGGGATATGCTAGGATTAATATTACAACTCACGCTATTGAGGGTTTATCTGAAAATGACTTTATATTAGCCGCCAAAATTGATAAGATCATTAATGTCTAAAATGTCGTGTTTTTGAAAAAACCAAAACAGTATTTGTCTCGTTTGCAAATTTTATAATTTCCTTATCTCTTATTGATCCAGCAGGTTGAACTATTGCACCAACACCTGACTGAACTAATTTTTCTACCCCGTCAACAAATGGAAAAAAAGCGTCTGATGCAGCTACAAATTCACTTTTTATTTTTGAGAACTTGTTCATTTTATCTATTGCAATCTTACAACTATCTAATCTACTAGATTGTCCTGAACCAATGCCAATAGTAGACTTATTATTAGCAAGAACGATAGCATTAGATTTTGCATAACGACAAATATTAAATGCAAATATTAAATTATCAAATTGTGATTTATTTGGTTTTTTTTTTGAAACAATTCTAAAATCCTTCTTAGAAAAAATCTTTTTATCTTCTGATTGTATAAGTGTAAAATTGTCTACTGAGTTAAATTTCCATGTTTCTTTGAAAGTAATTTTCGAAGAATCTATAAGCCTGAGATTTTTTTTCGATTTTAATATTTTAAGAGCTTTTTTATCAAAACCATTGGCTATGATTACCTCAAGAAAAATTTTATTTAACATAAATGCCAGTTTTTGAGTAACTTTATAGTTACACGAAACAATGCCACCAAATGCGCTTTCCGGATCAGCCTCTAATGCTGATTTATAGCTATCTAAATTGTTTTTTAAAGCTGATACACCACAAGGGTTTCCGTGTTTAACAATAACTGCGCCGGTATTTTTTGGTAGTGATTTTGAAATATTAAGTGCAGCGAAAATATCACTGTAATTGTTGTAACTTAGAGTTTTTCCATGTAGCTGTTTTAATTTATTTTTAGTATCTCGAGAATAAAAAGCACCTATTTGGTGAGGATTTTCCCCATACCTAAGATTTTCTACTAAATTAGTGTAAAGAATTTTTCTTTTAGGGAAGTTGATATTGTTAAATTTATTGAAATAGTTTGAAATTACAGCATCGTAATAGGCAGTCTCACCAAAGGCTAACCTTGACATTTTTTCTCTAAATTTGATAGAAGTCCTCCCTTTATTTTCCTTTAATTCGTTTATTAGCTCCGAGTAATGATTGACAGAGGTTATTACAGTCACATCATTGTAGTTTTTTGCTGCAGCTCTCACCATAGTTGGTCCGCCAACATCAATATTTTCTATAATTTTTGCGTGATTGTTTATTTGCTCTATCGTTTTTTCAAATGGATAGAAATTTACTATTACTAAATCAATATCTTCAAAATTATTTTTTTTAATATCTTTAGAGTGCGATTTGTTATTTCTTTTATTTAAAATTCCTGCATGTATTTTTGGGTGTAACGTTTTCACCCTACCATTAAGGATTTCGTTAAATCCTGTAAAATCTGAAACATCTAAACACTTAAATTTAAGTTTTCTAATTGCTCTGTATGTTCCACCTGAACAAATTATTTTGATATTATTTCTCTTTAACTCTTTTAATAAAGGCTTAAGATTAGATTTATCAGATAAAGATATCAAAGCTGATCTAATTTTTCTCATTATATCTTCTTAATTTCCCATTTGATGTTTTCTTCATTATCTTTTAATATTCCGGATATAAAAATATTTTGGTTCTCAATATATGAATTTTTATTACCGAAATATAAGCCATTATCAATATTAATTTCATAATTATCGCAGGTAAATTTCCATCCCTCATCCTTTAATTCAATTAAAATTGATTTATTATCTTGAGTTTTCATTAATTTAATATTTGGCTCTAAATGAAATCTAATATCAAACTTGAAATTATAATAATTGTTCTTTCTAATAATCTTATCATTTCCAACAAATTTCATCTGTTCTGGAAAAAACTCAATGTTTCTCTCATGAATTGATTTGAATTTTTTAAAATAACCATCATGAGCAGCATTGATTTTCCAATAATTTTTCTCACATACAGAATTCTTTTGAGTAATTTTTAAACCTTTTTTTAAAATGAATTCATTTTTCTTTTTTATAAATTTACATGAGGAATTATCATCGATTATTAATGTACTGTGTGCGGCTGATGATTTTGATATTTTATTTAAATTTTGATTATTTTTCTTATAATAACCACAATTAGTTATAAGTTTTTTTCCATTTGAAATTATTTCAAATGAAAGAGCACCAGACTGATAATCCTGGGTATGCTTAAAATTTGGTGAAGATCCAGCATCCATTGCAAGGCAAATTTTTTTATTTTTTAAAATTATATATCCACCACAATCCTTATTTTCATTTTTAAATTTATATCCAAGCCTTCCTAAGTAATTGTCAAAATCTTGAGTATTAGACTTATTGTTTCCATTAAACAAAAGATCTGCATTTACATTCTGTCTTATACATGCATAACTTTGTCCAAAGTAATAAATATTTTCCTCTATATAATCTGGAACTTCGACTTGAGATTCTTTAAACCATTCTCTAACAATTATGAAATACTTTAAAAAAAATATTAATTGTTTTATATTCCGTGAGTTTGTAAAACCTTGGTTATCTACTGAGGAACTAGTGATTTTTTTTAAAAAACTTAATCCAATATTCAAATAGTTTTTCTCAATTTTGTAACATAGTCCTGCCAAGATTATGGCTGAGCAACCAATTATTTTGTTTTCTAAATCCTTAGAGTTTCTTATTTCATTTAATAAATGATTTGTTTGTTTTTGAATCATATGATCAAATATTGATCTATATTCTTTATCACTGTCGTCATAAGTAAGCTGGTGATTAGATAGACAGGAAATAATACGTTTTGCGGTTATATCAAGCTCCCAACTTTCTTTTTTAAAGTTACAGTTATTTGTTATCCAATTAGTTATAACTTTTTTCACAGAGCTTTTTGAAGATTTTAGGTCAAGACTAAATAACCAAAAAAAATTATTCAACTTTTCAAAATCTTTAGATTTAATCTGATTATTCCAAACCGTGTCTAATTCAAAATCTTCGATTTTATATTTTTTATTTTGATATTTGATTATCGAAGAAAGTAAGTGAGGACTTGGTTTGTATACAAACTCATAATTAAAAGTTTTAGAGATTTTTTTTTCGTATAAACTTGAATTTTGGTAAATAACTCTGATTTTTTTTTTAATTATTCCTGCAAACTCATTTAAAGTTTCAAAAAATTCGTTTAATAGCATTCTACACTTCTTTGAGTGTTTCTATATTTTTTTTTATATTTCCGTTATTTTCTTTGAAAATCGTTGTTCCCGATACAAGAATGTTTGCACCCGCGTTTATAACATTTTTTGAGTTTGAAAAATTTATTCCACCATCTACTTCAATATCGTAATTATAATTTTTATCATTTTTAATTTTCCTTAATAATTTAATTTTTTTAATCACTTCAGGAATAAATTTCTGTCCCCCGAAACCTGGATATACACTCATGACCAAAATTAAATCAGCATCTCCTAAATGATTTTTAATTAAGTTCACTTCTGTATTTGGGTTCAAAGAAATACCAACCTTTTTTTTAAAACTTTTAATATGTTTAATTGACTCTGCTAAATCATCAGTGGTTTCTGGATGAATAGTAATTATATCAGCTCCCGCATCTGCAAATTCTTTTATATATTTATGCACAGGCGAAATCATTAAATGCACATCAAATGTTAATTTTGAGTGCTTCCTCAAGGTTTTAATAACTGGAGGCCCAATAGTCAAATTTGGAACAAAGTGACCATCCATTACGTCGACATGTATCATATCTGCTCCTGCATCCTCGAGTTTCTTAATCTCATTACCCAATTGACTAAAGTCAGCAGATAATATCGATGGAGAAATTTGTATTTTTTTCATAGGTTTTTAAATAACTAGTACCAAATTTTAAAATCTAATTTAATTAAAAAATTGGTAAATTTGTCTTGAAATCTCACTTTCCAATGGAAATGATAGCATACCCATCACCGAGTATCCTAAAACCCAAGGCATAAAGTAAAATCTTATCATGAAAAAAAACCAAGCAACGTAAAGAGGCACAATTGGTTGGATAATAAAGGACGGAGTTACGGGTTTAAATAAGTTAATCAAAGGGTTAGTAAATTTCACAAAGACTCTCATAAAAAAAAACTGAGAATCTTCTTTTTGAAAAATATTCATCGCAACTCTTCCAATTAAAGTCCACATTATTACCCCAAGAATGTAGTCAACTATATACACTAAGGGATGAAAGTTAGCTGACATTTGAAAATTTATATTGGAAAAATAAGGAAATTAAAAGGGGCGAAATTAATCGCCCCTTAAAAAGATTATTTTTATTGTTTGCCGATGATAGATCTACCAGATGGCACTCTAACCTCATCAACCATTCTTTGCGTGGCAGCGTTAGGTGCTGAAGTCATTAAACTAACTACAACCATAGCCACTAAACTGACAGCTGAACCAAAGATACCAAACGTTAACTGTGTAATACCTAAGAAACCACTTCCGCCTGTTCTCACCCAAACCAGGTAAGCAGCACCAGAAATTAGTCCTAAAGCCATACCAGCAACAGCACCTTCTTTGTTAGCTCTCTTCCACCATACACCAAGTACTAGCGGGAAGAATAATCCTGACATCGCAAAGTCAAAAGCCCAGATTACCGAACCTAAGATACCTTGGATCTCAAGAGCTGCGATTGTTGCTCCAGCAAAACCAATTACTACAAGTAATACCCTTGCAACAACTAGTCGTTTTGCAGTCTCAGCTTTTGGATCGATGATTTTGTAGTAAACATCGTGTGAGATTGCATTCGCAATTGCTAAGATCAAACCATCAGCTGTTGACATGGCAGCCGCCATACCTCCAGCAGCAACCAGACCTGAAATTACATATGGTAATCCAGCTATTTCTGGTGTTGCTAACACAACGGCTTTACCACCCATGAAAAACTCATTTAACTCTAGAGTTCCATTTCCGTTAAAGTCGCTGATAAACATTAAGTTTGCGCTGTTCCAGTTCTGATACCAATCTATCGCTTGAACATCTGCAATTGATTTACCAATAATACCTGTTGGTAAAGTTGGGTCCATCAATGACAACTTAGACAGTGTCGCTAGCATTGGAGCAGAAGAATAAAGTAGGAAGATAAAGAATAATGACCAACCTACAGATTTTCTAGCTGCTTTTACGCTTGGAGTAGTAAAATATCTCATCATAACGTGAGGCAATGAAGCTGTTCCCATCATCATCGCTAACGCTAATGAAATAAATGCCCAAGGTGATGCGTTCACCGCTGAGTGAGCTTTAGTTATTCCAGCCAAACCTTTTGGCACTTCTTTTAGATTTTCAGCAGAGTTTTTTACAAAACCAAACTGAGCCTCTAATTCAGCTATTCTAGAAACTTCATCAGCTAACATGAAGTGAGGGAAGAAACCCGCACCTATTTTGTTACTGATCCAGAATACTGGTAATAAGTAAGCTATGATTAGTACGATATATTGAGCTACCTGTGTCCAAGTTACCCCTCTCATACCACCAAGCATTGAACAAAGTAATATACTTATTAATCCAACGTATACAGCGTATTGAAATGGAATATCTAGTGCAACAGATGCAATTGTACCTGTGGCGTTAATTTGTGCAGTCACATAAGTAAATGAAGCAACAGTTAAAACTACTACTGCCATGAATCTACTCAAATTACCACCGTATCTTGTACCTATAAAATCTGGAACTGTGTAACAGCCAAATTTTCTCAAATAAGGTGCTAATAGTGATGCAACTAATACATATCCACCAGTCCAACCTACAAGTAGTGCCATATATCCGTAGCCTTTAAAATAAATACCACCAGCCATTGCAACGAATGAAGCACCAGACATCCAGTCTGCTGCTGTCGCCATTCCGTTGAAAACGGTCGGTACTTGTCTTCCAGCTACGTAATACGCATCTGCTTGTGCTGTACGTGATAGATAACCAATTATTGCATAGATGGCTACAGTAAAGGCAACGAAACAAATTCCTATTGCTTTAGCTGACATACCCATCTGCTCACCAATTGACATAATGATTATGAAAGCTAAAAAACCACCCGTATAGATTCCATAAACCTTAGGTAAATTGTCTATAAAATTACCTTTTAGCATTAGTCATCTCCTCTCTCACTAAAGCCGAACTCTTCATCAATTTTTTCCTGTCTATTCGCAAACCAGAAAATTAGTATTACGAAAATACCAAGAGAACCTTGACAAGTGAAC
Source organism: uncultured Pelagibacteraceae bacterium (assembly GCA_902633585.1). Lineage (GTDB taxonomy): Bacteria > Pseudomonadota > Alphaproteobacteria > Pelagibacterales > Pelagibacteraceae > Pelagibacter. The sequence continues at coordinate 67,758 of CACPGZ010000004.1, read as the reverse complement.
CAATAAGTCAGCGGATAACCAAATGGTCCCGTAACTTCGTTCATTTCAGCCCCGAATAGGAAGATGCCAATCGAGAAAACAAACCAAATAGCTAATGTCATCATTAGCAAACCCTTGGATTTTTCCCAGTGTTGTTCTTGTTTTGACATTTATACCTCTCTCTTTTTAGTTATAACTGGCGAAAACCATAACCATTATGAAATAGATTTAAAGTGTTAAAATTGGTAAATTTACTAGCGTTTTCTAGTTATAAGTGTCAAAAATAGGTCTTTTTATGGGAAAATACAAATTAACTTGGAGAGACTTAAAATGGGATGATTTTAAGACTTATCTTTTTGCCATGTTTAGAGCTTTCATTCCCAAAGGGAAAATTAGTAACTTAGACGAACTAGAAACGTTTATTCAAACAAAATCTGCCTGGGTGAGCCAGGTCACTCTTTACGGTTATCTTAAAACGAGGATGGGAACTAGGTATGTTCTTCATTTTGAGAATGATACTTTTATGGATTCAGTAAACCTCGCTAAGTGGAATATTTATGTGGTTGCTCTTCAAGATCTTACATTATTTACATTTTCGAAATTGAAAGCAAATTTCAATTATCAAGACACAGGAAAAGCAAAAGAAATTTTTTTAAAGATTTTAGATGATGAAACTTCAAATAAAATGCCGATAGATGTTATAGAGAATGCAAAAAATAGTTTTGATGAAAGAGTACAAAATATTAATTGGGATAATTATCATAATGATTTACCATTCAATCCTAGTGCATTATCATTATACAAGTGGGCGCCAATTGCTGAAGATTTAAAAAGCTTAGATCGTAAAATAGTTCTTAACTCTGTGATTTTAAAATGGGATGTCGTTAAAAAAGAATTTAATGAAAGAATAAATTTTTAAATATTTTTTCTATTGTCTACTAAACTATCAACAACAGTTGGGTCAGCAAGAGTAGTAGTATCACCTAGTTGCCCATGTTCATTTGCAGCAATTTTTCTTAAAATTCTTCTCATAATTTTTCCTGACCTTGTTTTTGGAAGTCCTGGGGTAAAATGAATTAGATCTGGGGTTGCTAAAGGTCCTATTTGTTTTCTTACCCAAAGTTTTAGCTCTCTATCCAAGTCGCCAGTCTCATTCTCCCCTGCGTTAAGTGTAACATAACAGTACAATCCATTTCCCTTAATATCATGAGGATATCCAACTACTGCAGCCTCAGCTACTTTTGGGTGCGCAACAAATGCGCTTTCAATTTCAGCTGTACCTAGATTATGTCCTGAAACAATAATCACATCATCAACTCTACCAGTGATCCAGTAGTAACCATCTTTATCCCTTTTACATCCATCTCCAGTAAAATATTTCCCATCAAACTGTGAAAAATACGTATCAATAAACCTTTGATGATCACCATATACCGTTCTCATTTGACCAGGCCAAGATTGAGCTATGCAAAGCCTACCTTCACCTTCACCTTTTATTTCTTTTCCATCTTTATTAACTAATACTGGTTTAATTCCATAAAAAGGTTTTGTTGCTGATCCTGGTTTTAATGGAATAGCTCCGGTTTGTGGTGCAATAAGAATTCCCCCTGTTTCTGTCTGCCACCATGTATCAACTATCGGACATTTTGAATTTCCAACAGTTTTATAATACCACATCCACGCTTCTGGATTTATTGGTTCTCCGACAGTTCCCAATAGTTTTAAGGATTTTCTAGAAGTTTTATTGACTGGGCCATCGCCCTCTCTCATTAAGGCCCTTATGGCTGTTGGTGCCGTATAAAAGGTGTTTACTTTATACTTGTCTACTATCTGCCACCACCTTGAGCTATCAGGATAATTTGGAACACCTTCAAACATTATAGTGGTTGCTCCATTTGCAAGAGGGCCATAAATTATATAACTATGACCAGTTACCCATCCAATATCAGCTGTGCACCAATAAATATCGTTTGGTTTATAATTAAAAATGTATTGATGAGTCATTGAAGCATAAACCATATATCCTCCAGTAGTATGCAGGACCCCCTTAGGTTTTCCAGTTGATCCTGATGTATAAAGAATAAATAAAGGATCCTCTGCATTCATTTCTTCAGGTTCAGAATGACTTGGAACATCTTTTATCAAATCATGATACCAAATATCTCGATCTTCATTCCAGAACACATAGTTACCAGTTCTCTTTACCACAATACATTTTTTGACGTCTGGGCAATTAGATAAAGCTTCATCTGTTGTTGCTTTCAGAGGAATAGTCTTACCTCCCCTCACTCCTTCATCCGCCGTAATTATATATTCAGATTTACAATCATTAACTCTTCCCGAGATTGATTCTGCAGAAAAACCTCCAAAAATTATCGAGTGTACTGCACCTATTCTTGCACAAGCCAACATTAAGATTGCTAATTCGGGAATCATTGTCAGATAAATAGTTACACGATCACCTTTTTGTATTCCTAATTTTTTTAAGCCATTAGCAGCTTTTGAAACCTTTTGATGTAATTGTTTATAAGAAATTTTTTGAGTATCCTTTGGATCATCACCTATCCAAATAATTGCAGTTTTATCTTTTTTATCTTTCAAATGACGATCAATACAGTTAACTGACGCGTTTAAAGTACCATCTTCAAACCACTTAATTCTCACTTCATCTTTGCTATACTTCACGTCCTTTATCTTTTTGTAAGGTTTTATCCATGTAATTCTTTTTCCCTCTTTTTTCCAAAATGTATTGTTATTTTTAATAGATTCAGAATATTTTTTTTGATACTGAGATTTATTTGCTAGACTTCTTTTAACCCATTCAGGTTTAATCTTAATTATTTGTTCCTTGGTGGATGCCTCAATTTTTTTACTTTTAGATTTTTTTTTGTTAGTTTTTTTAGCTTTCGATATTCTGCTTATTTTTCTCTTTTTTTTTGAATATTTTTTCTTAGCTTTTTTCTTTTTTGATTTTTTTTTCTTTGGCATATATTTAAAATTTACTCATGTTATTTAAAATCTTCCAGCTTTTAGAGTCAATAGGCATTACAGATAATCTGCTTTGTTTAATCAGAGATAAATGGCTTAAATCCTTGCTTTTTTTTATATCCTCCAAAGTTACTGGTTTATCTAATTTTTTTAAAAATTTAACAGTTACTGCTACAAACCTTCCAGATTTATCTGTTCTGTCGATGAAATGCTCTTTCACAACCTCTACTATTCCCACAATTTCTTTCCCAATATTCGAATGATAAAAAAAACATTGGTCTCCCTTTTTCATATTTTTGAGATTTTTGGCTGCTTGATAATTTCTTACACCGTCCCAAGGCGCTCCTTTTGCACCAGCCTCTCTTTGTTGATCAATTGACCACACATCAGGTTCCGATTTCATTAACCAGTACTTCATCTAATTGTTTCTCCAATGTTTACGCCATTTTTGAATCATCGGACTTTCATTTTCCTTGGTTTTTTTAAAACACGTACAACACAAAGTACTATACATTTATTTATTTTTTCACCAGGCTCTTTTTTTTCCAATTCTACTTTTATTAATAGCCAAAAATCTTTCTTTCATATTGATCTGATTACATATTCTGCAGCCTACCTTTTTTTTTCCAGTTCTATCACTAATTGTTGTTTTCCAAGAGTGCCCAGCTTTTTTACAAATCCACCACACTTTTTCTTTGGAGCCATATGAAAATAAATTTGGAGATATATTTTTATTTTTTTTAAAATCCCATTCCTCAATCAAATTGGGAAATTTATATTCCAAAGAATTTTCTAACATTGGATTGGGATAATTGTTCAATAATTTTAAATATTCTTTTTCCATTAAAAATTTCTTAGCCTTTAAATAAATCTTTATTTTGCTTTTAATTTTAGGATTAATTTTTTTTATTTTAAGAATTCTTAATATAAGACTGTTAATATCTTTTTTATAAAGAGCATTTTGTGATACCAAAATATCATTTTTACTAATTTTTTTTAGAGGTTTTTCTCTTATTCTAATTAAATCTATAGATAGCGTTTTTAAATATTTATTCTTTTTTTTATCTCGATCTAGATTTTTTTTATGAAAAAAACTTCCATCGTATTCAAGAGCTAATTTTTTTGTTGGAATATAGATATCAATTTCTGTTTTATTTATGATTTCTTTTATTTTAATATCTTTAAAAATAAATTTCAGCTCACTATAAACTTTTAGTTGTACTTTAGAAATTTGACTATAGCATTTTGGACAAGCGCTTGGATTTTTTACTTTGTACCTTATAGGTATTTTTAAAATATGATTTTTTTTACATATCCACCATGCTTTATGATGACTTCCTGGACTAACAAGGTTAGGTTTTTTTTTATTCTTAGTAGGATGCCATTGTGAAACAATATCTGGATATAAATATTCTAAATTATTATCCCAAGTAATTTTATGTCCTGAACAATATGGACAGGTAAAATAATAACCTTTTTCTTTTGGACTAATCTTAAATTCATGACCTTTTTTACATAAAAACCAACAAGTTTTTCTTGATCCCGCGTTAACTTCTGATGGTTTTAATTTTCCATTTTTTGTTGGATGCCACAATTTAGCGAGTTCAGATTTTTTTTTTAAAATGCTTTTTTCTATTGAAACTTTTTTAGAACCTGGCGTACAATATGGGCACTTTCTTCCATGGCTTTTTTTATTCGGTGTTTGATCATAACTATGGCCATTAGAGCAAATCCACCATATTTTAATTCCTGAACCAGATGCCAGTCTATCGAAATCTATATTTATATTTTTTTTTAAATCTACCTCAGAAAAATATTTGGTATCTTTTAATAGTTTTGAGCCTCTTTTCACTCTTCTCATTTAACTAAACTAACATATAAAATCGTACTACACTACGTACTACACATTTGCTGATTATAATTAACTTTAATCAACATTTTTAATTGCAAAGATAAGGTAAAGGTTAGTGGGAGTCGGTAGAGTCTTAACGATGTATCACAAGTGTTGGTTTAAGTAACCAATATTGCATTATAATTTTACTCCAGCTCCTTTTAAAAAACTCGCTTTTTCATCTAATGGCCATCTTGGTTTTGCTGGATAATCTAGATCATTAAACTGTTTTAACTTAAATTTTTCTAAACCTACCATTCCAATCATTGCAGCATTATCACCACAAAGGTCAATTGGAGGAAATATACTTTCATAATTTTTTTCTTCACATAAATTAATTAACATTGATCTAATTTTTTTATTTGCTGCAACACCACCAGCTATTACAAAAACTTTTTTTTTAAGAGTTTTATGTTTTTCAAATTGTTTAAAAGCAATTTTAGTTTTTTTAGATAATATTTCTTCGATAGTCTTTTGAAACGATGCTGCTAAATCAAATTTTTCTTGTTCCGTTTTGATAGTTTTATTTATTTTTAAAACAGCTGTTTTTAGTCCAGCAAATGATAAATTACATCCACCTTTATTGAAAATTGGTTTTGGCAAATCATATTTTTCTGGATCACCTTTTTTTGCCAAAATTTCGATTTGTGGTCCACCTGGAAATTCAACCCCTAAAAGTTTAGCTGTTTTATCAAATGCTTCACCAAGAGCATCATCAATAGTTGTTCCTAACCTTTTATATTTGCCTAAACTTTGAACATCAAGATACTGTGAATGTCCTCCAGATATTAAAAGAAGTAAATATGGATAATCCAGCAATGAATTTATTTTGGGACTTAGTGCATGCCCCTCAAGATGATTTACAGCAATAAAAGGTTTGTTCATTATCGAAGCAAAAGTTTTTGCAAAACTTAAACCAACAGATAAACATACAATAAGCCCAGGTCCTGCTGTGCAGGCTACTGCATCAATTTCCTCTATTTTTTTTCCACTCTCACTTATTGCTCTTTGAACAATCAAATCGATTTTTTCTATATGAGATCTAGCTGCTAATTCTGGGACAACTCCACCAAAATCTCTATGAACCTCTACCTGACTGGATACAATATTAGATAATATAATTGGTAATCCTTGATCATTTTCAGATATCAAGGAGGCCGCCGTTTCATCACAACTAGACTCTATTCCAAGAATTAAGGGTTTTTTACTCATTCAAATAGTTTTTAATAATTGTACAATCCCAATACAAGTAAGAAATAAATTTATTTATGAGTAAAAAAATTACTATTGGATCAAGAGGCAGCAAGTTAGCTTTACTATATGCACAAAAAGTAAGAGATAAAATTATAAAAAATACTGATTTTATAGAGCAAGATATTGTTATTAAAAAAATAACTACCAAAGGCGATGAGTTTAAAGATTTAAGATTGTCAGAATTTGGTGGGAAGGGACTATTTTCAAGCAACATAGAAAAAGAGCTAAAGTATAAAAATATAGATATAGCAGTTCATGCTCTTAAAGACATGCCTGCTTTAGAAACCGAAGGCCTTACAACAGACGCATTTTTAGAAAGAAATGATCCAAGAGAAATTCTTATTACATTAAACAAAAAAAAATTAAGTGAACTAAAAACTAATTCTATTATTGGCACTTCTTCTTTTCGAAGAGAATATCAGATAAAAAAAATTAGATCGGATATTCAATGTAAACTTATCAGAGGTAATGTTGATACAAGATTAAAAAAGTTAAAAGATGGATTATATGATGCAATAATTTTATCTTATGCAGGAATTAAATTTTTAGAGTTTGGTAGTGAAATTTCAGAAATATTTTCTCCAGAAAAAATAATTCCTAGTGCCGGACAAGGTATAATAGCACTTCAATGTAGAGAGCAAGATCAAAAAATAAACTCAATTTTAAAAAACATAAATCATGAAGAAACATATATGAGAGCGCATAGTGAAAGAAACGTTTTGAAAGTTTTGGAAGGTGATTGTGAAACAGCTGTTGGAGTTTATTCCAAAATAGAGGGTGGTAAAATTACTTTAGAGGCTGAGCTTTTTTCACTTGACGGTCTAGAAAGATTTTATGAAAAAAAAACTGGTAAATTAGAAGAATTTATTGGAATAGGTAAAGAAGTTGGTGAAATTTTAAAACTAAAATCTAATAATTCTTATAAAAAGTAATATGCATATTTTGTTAACAAGACCTTTAGAAGATTGTTCTGAAATGATTATTAAATTTCAATCTCTAGGTCATAAAGTTTCTCATCTCCCGTTACTACGTGTAGAGAAAACATTTTATGATGAAATTGATTTTATAGATTATAATGGGATCATCTTCACCAGCGCTAATGCTGTAAAATTTTTAAATTTAAATGAAATTAATAAAACAATTAAATGTTTTTGTGTTGGAGAAGCCACTGAAAAAAAGGCAAGAAGCTTAGGTTTTCAAAATACAATTGCTGCAGATGGAAATGTTTCAAATTTAAAAGAATTAATTATACAAAATTATAATTCATCAACTGGTAAACTACTTTATATAAGTGGAGAAATAATATCAGTAAATCTAGATCAACAATTGTTAAATGAAGGCTATAAAATTAAAAGAATTATAAATTATAAAGTTACCCATAATAAAAATTTTAGTGAAAAATTTGTAAAAGAATTAAAAAAAAATATGCCAAATATTATATATATTTACTCTCAAAATAGCGCACATAGTTTTCTAAATTTTATCAAATTTCATCAATTAGAAGCTCTTTGTATGGACACGAATTTAATGTGTATTGGTGAAAAAACCTCGTCAATATTGAATGAAATTAAATGGAAGAAGATATTTCTTTTTAATCCTGGAGAAGAGGAGTTTTTGTTATATAAAATTTAAAAATGGAAATAATAAATAATTTTTCTGAAATATTTTTATCTGTTTGGAGTAAAGGAATTCTTGGGGTAGACATTTTTCAAATACTAATTGGTATTTTTATATTTTTAATATTTCTAATTTTCAGGGGATTAATAAGTAAATTAGTTATAAAAAAATTAGAAATTATTTCAAAAAGAACCACGAATAAACTAGATGACACTTTTGTTCGTTCTCTAGAGGGTCCAGCTAGATTTCTACCAATCGTTCTGGGATTTTTTATAGCAAGTTATTACATGACTTTCACTTCTGAAGGTAGAGATATAGTAGATACTATTAACAGAACTTTGATAACGATTTTAATATTTTGGGTCATCCACCAAATAATTGAACCGGTCTCTTATATATTAAGTGGATTAGATAAACTTTTAACAAGAGAGCTTATTGGATGGATAATTAAATCATTAAAAATATTAATTTTTATATTAGGCTTAGCTGCCGTACTAGAGTTGTGGGGAATCAAAATTGGTCCAATTATTGCAGGATTAGGTTTATTTGGTGTTGCAGTTGCTTTAGGTGCACAAGATTTGTTCAAAAATTTAATTTCAGGAATTTTAGTTTTGGTAGAGAAAAGATTTAAAATTGGAGACTGGATACAGGTAGAAGGAATTATCGAAGGTATAGTTGAAAAAATTGGATTTAGATCAACTACAATAAGAAAGTTTGATAAATCTCTTGCAATCATACCTAATTTTCAATTTGCAGAAAATGCTGTCATTAATAATAGTGCTAAAAATAATTGGGCAATTAGCTGGATTATAACTCTTCAATACGACTCCACTATTGATCAATTGAGAACTATTAGAAATGAAATTGAGGCTTATATTAATAGTAGTGAAGATTACGACACTAAAGTTGGTGTAGCAGTGAGAGTAGATAAATTTTCGGATAGCTCCATTGACATGTATGTTCGTTGTTTTACAAAGTCAAATAGTTGGAATGAATGGTTGTCAGTAAAAGAAAGATTGGCAATTGAAATTAAAAAAATAGTAGAGAAAAATAAAGCATCTTTTGCATTTCCAAGTTCATCTATTTACATTGAAAAAAAATGATAGCTATTTTTTATTTGGCTTTACAAATTTTAAAGCTTTACTCTTATGTAGTTATTGCGAATGTAATTGTAAGTTGGTTGATTGCATTTAATATATTGAATACTCAAAATAGATTTGTTTATTCAATTTTAGAGTTGACCTATCGTTTAACTGATCCGTTTTTGATGAGAATAAGACGCTTTTTACCGAATTTAGGATCTTTAGATATTTCACCCATAATATTACTTCTATTGATTTGGTTTATAGAAATGTGTATGAAGCTCTACATTGCACCCTTAATATTTTAGACTTATGATTTTAATAGATGGAAAAAAGGCAGCAGCTGAATTAAGAGAAGAACTTAGAAAAGAAGTTGTTGAATTAAAAAACAAACATAACAAAGTTCCAGGCTTGACAGTTATATTGATTGGAGATCTAACACCCAGCCAGATATATGTAAGAAATAAAGAGAAATCCGCAAAAGAAGTAGGATTAAAATCAGAGGTAATTAAGTATCCTGATTCTGTGGAGGAAAAAGTTATCTTAGATAAAATAGATGAGCTTAATAAAGACGATACCGTATCAGGTATTCTAGTTCAGTTACCTTTACCAAAACATATAGACAAGCAAAAGATTATAGAGGCAATTAATCCCTCTAAAGATGTAGATGGATTCCATCCAATGAATGTTGGAAACCTTTCCTCAGGCTATGAAAGTTCCGTGCCATGTACTCCATTAGGATGCTATTTGTTAATTAAAAAAATTGAGCCAAATTTAAGTGGAAAAAAAGCAGTAATAATTGGCAGATCAAATTTAAATGGAAAACCAATGACACAACTTCTTTTGAAAGAGAATTGCACGGTTACAATCACCCACTCAAGAACTAAAGATCTTAAAGCCGAATGTTTGGAAGCAGATATTCTTGTTGCAGCTGTTGGTATACCTGAACTTGTTAAGGAAGACTGGGTAAAAAAAGATGCAATAGTAATTGATGTAGGTATCAATAAAACAGATAAGGGTATTGTTGGAGATGTTGCTTTTGATGAAGTTTCAAAAAGTGCTAGAGCTATAACACCAGTTCCAGGCGGTGTAGGTCCAATGACAATAGCGTGTTTATTAAAAAATACCGTAGAGTGTTTCAAAAGATCGCAACTTTAAAGTTACAACCAGTTAAATTTTTTGATACCTTAAAGCGTGAAGAAACCTAAGTATCCTTATAGAATTGCAATTGTATTTTTGATTTTGACAGTCCCTACTATTGGAGCAACCCAATTGGGATGGTACCTATATGATCAACAAACAGGTTTTGATTATGGTATGATTGTTGGAACATTTTCAGTTATATATGCTGCTTGGTTAATGTATGAAAAAAATTGGAGAGAAGAGGAAGAGGACGAGGATTAGATTATGGAAAAATTAATTTTTTTTGGTTTAGTAATTCCAATTTTCCTTTTTGTTTTATATTTGGGTGGTACAGCCATTATGAGTGGTTTTAGTGCCAAAGAAGCTAATCGAAAAGTAAAGGATGATAATGAAGACAACATTTCCTATGATCAACCTAGTGAGGAGCAGTCTTTAAGCGATGAGTTAGAAAAACTTAACAAACTAAAAGATTCTGGAGTTTTGACTCAAGAAGAATTTGAAAAGGCTAAAAATAAATTACTAAATAATTAAATTACTTTGTTAATAGCAATAAAGTTGCTCCAGAAATAAATATTATAATACCCATAATTTCTATAAAAGTTATTTTTTCCTTAAAAAGATATTTTGACGACATATAACTAAAAAGTATTTCAATTTGACCAACTGCTCTAACAAAAGAAGCTTGAATTAAGGTAAACGCAAAAAACCATGATAATGTTGCTAAAAAACCAGCTAATCCTGTGAAACAAATTTCAACTTTATTTTGATAAAATTTTTTAAATTCTGATTTTTCAAAAATCAAAAGATAAGTCGTTACCACTGCAGTTTGGATAAACAAACCAAAAAATAAAGTTGTAATTGCCTTATCAAAATTTGATGAAAAATTTTCAAGTGATAATGCTGCTGCCCTGAAATAAACAACACTCAAACCTAAAATCAGACCTGTTGTTAATCCTATAAGAGTAACCTTTGAAAAAAAATTTCTAAAAAATAATTTTATATCTTTAATTGTTATAACAATTACACCTATAGTTGCGACTATTATTCCAATAATTCCAAATAAATTTAATTTATCTTTAAGTATAATATATTCGAATATAGCTATTTGTATCACCTCTGTTTTACTTAAGGATGTTCCCACAACAAAATTTGAAAATTTGAAAAGATATAGTAACAGTAATGTGAATATAACCTGAAAAATTGCTCCTAAGAAAGTGTAGTAAATAAAATTATTTTGATCTAAGATTATTTGAACTATATCTAAATTACGAAAATTAATAAAAAATATTATAAATGCAAAAGGTAAAGCAAAAGCAAATCTTACATATGCTGAGGCAACCAATGATAGATTCTTATTTAATCTTTTCTGTAACGATGTTCTTAAATTTTGAAAAAAAGCCGCTAAAACTGTAAAGATAACCCAATTCATAAATTTATTTAGACCAAAGTTTTAATAGAATTAATTACTTAGTTGTATCTAAAAAAACTATTTTTTCTCCATTAACCAAAGAGCATCTGCACCTAAAAAGTAAATTTTCCCATTACTTGGATGTACTTGAATATCTCTTATTCTTCCAATTTTATCCTTAAAAATTATATCTTCCTTCACATTTGAAGTGTCATCAAATATTAATTTTCTCAAAGACTTATCTTTTAGTGAAGTAATCAAAGCATGTCCATTCCATTCATTAAATTCTTTACCTTTATAAATTGTTATCGCACTTGTCGCGATAGATGGAACCCAATAATGTATTGCTTTTGTAAATCCCGGTTTCCATTTAGGCCCGATTGGAATGCCCGAATAGTTTGTTCCACCCCATCCTAAAATCTTCCATCCGTAATTTTCACCTTTTTTGGCTTCACCAAACCAATCACCCCCTCGTGCCCCATGATTGCTCATATAAATTTTTCCATTAAATGGAGATAAGGTTAAACCTTGAGGATTTCTAATTCCAATTTGATAAATTTCTGGTAGCCAATCTGATTTGCCTTGAAATTTTGGATTATCTTTTGGGATACTACCATCAATATTTATTCTAATAATACTGCCAGGATGTTTAGTAGGATCTTGTGCAATCATACCCTCTCCTCTTTCACCAGCAGATGCAAACAGAAAATCATCTTTTATAGCTAATCGTGATCCAAAATGATATCCAGAGTTAATAGGCGGATTTGCTTGAAAAATATTTTTAAAGATAAAATCTTTTTTGTTAAATTTTGATTTTGCTATCGAAGTGCTTGTTTTTCCATCACCCCTATTTTCAGCATATGAAATATATACAAAATTGTTTTTATAAAGAACATCTAACAAACCACCTTGGCCATGCTCTAAAAAATTAAGGTTATGATTAATATTAGAAATTTTTTTTGTGTTAAGATTGATTAATTTGATTGATCCACTTTTCTCTGTGATCAATAACTCTTTATTATTAATAAAAGTTGAACCCCAAGGGCTATTTAAATCGATTAACTTTTGAAATTTAAGGTTTTCTGCTTGCGCAGCTGAAAGGTTGATTATAAAAAAAAAAATTATTTTAATTACGATTCTCAGTTTTTACTCCGCTCTTCCTTGAATATAAAATTCATTGTTATTATTTTTTTTTACTTTATCTTTTGTATTAAACCAATTATCTCCGAACACGCTTATATCTCCTTTCACATGGAGTGTTTCATCTTCAAGTTTTGTATCACAATATACATTGTCTCCCATTAGAGTTCCTTCGATTGATCTTTTTTTATATTCTAAAACTTTTTCTGTATTTTTAAATGTTGTATTAATCGCACATGGACCAATTTCTGTCATACCCCAATTTACCATGAAGTTACAACCTCTTTTAACAAAATTAATTATTAAATCCCATTCCACAGGCTCACTACCACATGTCACCCAAATACCATTCAGATCTAAACTTTTGAACGCTTTAGTAAGAGATATGGCTTTGCCATGATCAGGAGTAATGTGCGTGTGTGTAAAGTTTCTTATTTTTTTACAAAAATTAAAAGCATTAAACTTTTCAATTTTTATCTCTGCACCAACCTCAAAAGCAGGAAGTGTTTGTGCTAGTAGGCCACCCGTATGTTCCATCTTACAAATAGTATAAATTTTACTTTTGGAAGAAATTTTTTGGCATTCTCGCGCAATTTTATTTGCACTTTTTAATTTTTCTGGTGATTGATAAATCTTTTTTTGTGGTCCGGTTGTGCCACTAGATTTTAATTCAATTCCGTTTCTTATTATCTGAGCCAAACTGTTTTTCTGTTCCATCAACAATTTTTTTTGCAAGTTTGTAAGGTGTGAAAACAAAGATCCACGGAAAAATACTGTGTATTACACCAGTAATAAAAATTAAAAGAGCTAAAAAATTAAAATAGCTCGCATATAAAAAATGTTTTAACCATGAAGAATTAATTTTTTTGAGATGTTTAAAATCTAAATCCATTCTAAGAAAGTTTGGATCTACCACCATCGACAGCAATTATTTGACCGGTAACCCATGAGCTATCATTAGTAATTAGAAATTTTGCGAGAGCAGCTGAGTCTTTTCCTTCACCTAATCTTTTTAAAGGATGAGCTTTCGCTATACCATCTGCCAAAGCTTTATTTTTTAACATTGGTTCTGCAATTTTTGAATTTGTTAAGCTTGGAGCAATACAGTTTACTCTTATATTTGGTGCAAACTCTGCAGCTAATGAAACAGTTAATCCCTCAACAGCCGCTTTTGTAGAAGCTATTATTGCGTGATTAGTAAATCCTCTTTGAGCAGCTACGGTTGAAAACAGAACTACTGATCCTTTATTTTTTTTTAAACTTTCTTGATAACCTTTAATTACCTCAACCGCTGAATAGAGATTTAATTTCATACATTTATTAAAATCTTCTTCTGTTACCATTCTTAAAGGTTTTAGGTCTATAGAACCTACACAGTAAGCAACACCCTTAACTTCTGAAATATCATTTTTAACTTTTTCTATAAAACCGTTTTCCAAAACATTAGCGATTGTAAAAGTACAATCTAATTTATCAGAAATATTCTTTGTTTCAGTTTCGCTTCTCCCAACTAAATGCACATTAAATCCTGAATTTACCATTTGTTCGGCCAAGCTAGATCCGATTGAACCTGTCGCACCAAAAATTAGATATTTTTCTGACATAAAAAATTTTATTAGTTATATTTAGCTATGAACTTATTCTTTATACTGGGAAATCAATTATTTCCATCAAAATACTTAGATCGCTTCAAAAAAGACCATCTATTTTTCATGGCTGAAGATTATGAATTGTGCACTTATGAAAAGCATCATAAACAAAAGATACTTCTCTTCTTATCTTCTATGCGGTCACATGCTGAAAGTCTTAAAAAGGATAAATTTAAATTAGAATATATTAAAATTGAAGATAAAGAATTTAAAGATGATTATTTAAAGAAATTAAAGAAAGTTATAATTTCAAAAAAAATAAAAGAAATTTCAAGCTTTGAGGTTGAGGATAAATTCTTTGAAAAAAAAATAAATCAATTTATTAAAAAAGAAAAAATAAAGTGGAATATTATTCAAACTCCAATGTTTTTAAATTCGAGAGAGGAATTTAAAAAATATTTATCTAAATCGAAAAAACCTTTTATGGCAACCTTTTATAAGGAGGTTAGAAAACAATCAGGAATATTAATGGGCCCAGATGGAAACCCAATAGGAGGTAAATGGAGCTTTGATGAGGATAATAGAAATAAATTACCTAAAAATATTTCTATTCCAAAATTTCCAAAAATTAATGAAACAAACCACACAAAAAAACTAAAACCAATTATTGAAAAATTATTTAAGGATCATCCTGGCACAACAGATAATTTTTGGCATGTAACAGAATATAATGATGTCATTAAACTTTTAAATTTTTTTATAAAAGAAAAATCAAATTTATTTGGTGATTATGAGGATGCGGTTGATCAAAAGGATAATATCTTATTTCATAGTGCTTTAAGTCCTTATATCAATTTAGGCTTGATAACGCCTGAGTTGATTATCAAAAAAATTCTCGACTTTCATAAAAGCAAAAAAATTAAATTAAATTCTTTAGAAGGTTACATACGTCAAGTAATTGGTTGGAGAGAATTTATGAGAGGAATTTACCAGAGTTACTCAAATGAAATGGAAACTGGAAATTTTTTTAAACAAAATAGAAAAATGAAAAAATCTTGGTATGATGGAACAACTGGTTTACCACCACTTGATTATGCAATTAAAAATGCTCTTAATCACGGCTGGTCTCACCACATTGAAAGATTAATGATCTTATCCAACATCATGAATCTTTGTGAGATAAAACCAAATGTTGTTTACAAGTGGTTTATGGAAATGTTTGTAGACTCTTCTGACTGGGTAATGGTCCCAAATGTTTACGGAATGGGATTATTCAGTGATGGTGGGATATTTGCAACCAAACCTTATATCTGTGGATCTGCTTATTTTATGAAAATGATGGATTTTAAAAAAGGAGACTGGTGTAATACAATGGATGGTCTTTATTGGAGATTTATTGATCGAAATAGAAAATTTTTTTTGAAGAATCCCAGATTATCCATGATGGTTAGAATTTTTGATAAAATGAAAACTGATAGAAAAAAATTAATTCTCCCTGCTGCAGAAAAATTTATTAAACAAAACACAATTTAGTGAGAAAAGAAAATCTTCCTTTTAAAATCTGTATTATTTGTAAAAGACCTTTCACTTGGAGAAAAAAATGGAAGCTAAATTGGGAGAGAGTTAAGTACTGCTCTAAGAGATGTTCTAGCAAAAAAATATGAATTTAGAAAAGTACAAATGGAAAAGTAGAATTTTACTTGTTTCTGCACCAAATTATAAAGATAGAATTTATCTAGAGGCGAAAAAAATATATCAAGATAAAATAAAAGATTTTCATAAAAGATATGTAAAATTAATTAGTAAAATTAATAAGAACGAAAAATTTTCTATCAATCTAATTGGTTTTGATGGAAAATCTAAAAAGATAATGGATAAACTTAATTACAAAATTATATTTAAAATTATAGATAAAATGCCACTAAGTAAAAAATCTAGACCTATAAATTTATCTCTTTATTCAGATTATAATCCCAAAACCACCACTCAAGGTTTGGGATTTAAAAATAAGGAAAAAGCCCTTTATACAATTAAAACTATTAAAAATCGTTCAAGTAAGTATCAGGTAAATGTCATTGCAACCATGTTGGGTAGAGCAAAGAACCATCCTAACAAAACTGAAGATATGGAGGATGCCATAAAAATATTTAGTGATTGGATGAAAAAATATAAAAGTAAAAAAAGTGAGAATTAAGATGATAAAATATTTAAAAAAAATAGTAGTTTTATTTTTTCTGTTAATCCCAAATAGTCTATATGCTGATTTTTTTGAGGATATTACAAACCAAATCGCCGATAATCCCAAAAGACTTAGTTATGGAGTTTCTGTAACGGACGTAAACCAAGATGGAAATTTTGATTTTATAGTCACTGGATTTGGTTATTTGAATTTAGCTTTATCATATGAGAATGGAAAATTAATCAATATTGTAAATCAAAAAAAATTTACAGATGAGTTTAGGAGAACTATTGGGGTCGCTGCATGCGATATAGATAAAGATGGATATGAAGAAATATATTTTCTTAACACTGATACATATAGTGGTACAAAAAAATATTCAGACAGACTTATCGATTTAGAAAAAGATAAGTATGTAGATTTATTTGAAATTGAAAAAAATCAGAGAGATCTTAATTTAACTGCTGGCAGATCAGTTGTCTGTGTCGATAGAAAAGGTGATGGAAATTATGGTGTTTATGTTGCTAATTATGGAGGACCAACTAGGTTTTATGAATATAGTGACAAGATAATAGTTGATAAATCTGTTCAATTAAATCTTGCAAAGGTCACTGGCGGTCGAGCTGTTGTAGCTGGACATATTATTTCTGATAAAATTGATGTGTTTGCAGCTAATGAAAGAGGAGCAAATTTTTTATATAAAAACAATGAGGGTAAATTTTTAGACGTTGCAAACGAATATAGAGTTGAAGATTTTCTTCAAAATGGGAGAGGAACTGCTTTGTCTGATATTTATTATAGAGGGCGATTGGACATTTTAAATGGAAATTGGGGAGGATTTCACAGAGCCTATGTGTTAAAGGATAATATCTTTCAAGATATAGCCAAGCCACCTTTTGATGAGCCATCAAGAATAAGAACTGTTATTTCAGCTGATTTAGATAATGATGGTTATGATGAAGTCTTCATGAACAACATTGGTGAACCTAATAAACTTTTTAAAATATTAGATTATGGCGTAATTGAGCAAATACCATTAGATGTTGGTTTAGAGCCAAATGGATATGGAACTGGAGCAGCAGTTGCTGATATAGATAATGACGGTGTTCTAGAGTTATTAGTTTCACACGGAGAAAGTTTTGATCAGCCATTGTCCTTGTATAAAGCAAAAGTAAATCCTCAAAATAAATATTTAAGAATAAAACCTTTAAATAAATACGGTGCGCCTGCAAGAGGAGCAACAGTGACATTAATTTCAAATTTGAGAAAACATTCTAAAACAATTGACTCTGGATCTGGTTATCTTTGCCAAATGGAGCCAGTGGCTCACTATGGAATTCGAGAAAATGAAAAAAATATAAAAATTCAGGTTAAGTGGACTAATGGTGAAACTGAAACGATTTCTATCAAAAAATTAAACGAAACAATTGTTTTAAATCAAAAATAACTAATTTAAAGGTTGTAGAACTCTATTTATAAAGTGGATTACACCATTTGGCGCTTCAATGTCAGCCGTTACAACTTCAGCCTCATTTATATATACAATTCCATTAACCTTTTTAATCGTTATCTCTTCACCATTAATTGCCTTAATTTTTATTTCACCGTTTATTCCTGAAGAATTTATTTTTTTGGAAAAAACATGTCTTCCTAAGATGTTTATTAGTTTTTCTTTATTCTCTTCTCTTAAGAGGCCGTAATATGTTTGTGCACTAATTGCAGCAAATGCATCATCTAATGGTGCAAAAATTGTAAATGGTCCATCGCCCTTTAGATTTTTATCTAAACCTGACTTAGTTAGTGTTTCATTTAATTTAGTAAACTTGCCAGTCTCATTAAGTTGATTAATTATATTTGCAAATGTAACCGCTGGTACGAAAATCATTATTAGTAAACAGATAATTGAACTAATTTTTTTCATTTGTTTTAAATATATAAAAATTAATAATTTAAAAGGTTAATTTAGTGCGACAAATGTTTAAACAAAAACTACATATTGTTTATATTTAACACTAGAAAGTTACAACTATTAATCTAGACTGAATTTAACCATAAATTTTAATCTAAATAAATGAGATTTTTAAAAAATATAATTAAGACATTGGTCATTATTGCTCTAGTTTTGTCTTTTTCAAATATCTCAAATTCATCAGAAAAAAACTATTACAAAGATTTGATTAATGACTGGTCAAGAATATTTCCAGATAAAAATAGAAATGCTGCAGGCCCAAAATTCTTTAAATATATAATTGATAAAGATATTACTTATAAAGATTTTATTGAGTACAACAAATTATATTGTGCTGTATCTGGCTCATTAATTGATCCTAACAGTCAGCCAGATTTTATATTTGTTAACGAAAGAAAAACTAAAAATAAGATTTGTGGTAGCTACTATAAATGCTGTATCCCATGTTCATGTGATATTATGAAATACTCCGAGGTTCAAAAAATGAAATATAAATTTAGCGATGGTGTAAAAGAATTTTTTGTTTTTACAATTAAAAATCCCTGCAAAAAACAAGACTTTCCAAACAGAGTAAATAAAGATTATTTTTGTGATGGTGATAAAATTAATGATAAACAAGTCTACAGTATTAAAGATCGAATAGTAATAGGTTTATTACATAATGGGAAAAGCTGTGAAAAGGACGAGATAGATTTTGTAAAAAGTCATCAGATAACTGGAAGATTTTGCGAATTTAGAAATAATACCCCTATAGAAAATTTAGAAGCTGGCATGGGTGATATTTTTATAAAACTTGCAAGATAACTTTTTATGGGAAAGAAAATCAAAAAAAGAAAAAAAATTAAAAAAAAAAATCCAATAGCAAAATTGTTAAGTTCACCCATGTTAAGAAATAAAATAATAAAAAATGAAAAAAAAATTTATAATAGAAAAAAGTTTAAACTGGAGAATGAATAAAATTTAAACTTAATTAAAAGTTGAAATTATTTTGGGAATATAATTCTTAAAATTAAAAAAACCTTTATTACAATATTGCCAAGAATACTGATCTAGTTTTCTATAAAGAAAATCAAATTTTAAACTATTTGAATTTAAATAATCGAGGCTTTCACCAACATTTGGATATAACGCGATAACTCTCTCATCTATATTTTTAATTTCATTTATATCTATTGTTTCACAATTTATAGATTTGTCATTTAATCTTTGCTTTTGGTCATTAATTAAAAGTGATTTAAATTTGATAACATTTTCACTTAATTTTATGGATCTATTCTCATTTTTATTTGAAATTATATAAATTTTTTTAAATTCATTATTTTGGAAATCACTAGTTTCAAATGATAAATTATTTTCAAATATTAAAAGATTTCTATTATCTATAATTTTATTACTAAAATCTTGTTTGACAATTGAGTAAGTTTTTTTTGAAACTTTTGGGGGAGCATTCTCATTTAATTTAATATTATTAAATCTATTATTTGTGAATTTTTTAATATTCCATTCACTTGCTAGATAATGTTTTCCTTGTGTTTGAACACCAGCTACCCATCTCCAGCCAAGAGTATTAGACGCAGTATCCCCGTCATAAAGGTGTTGCATAAAAAATTCTGCTCCTAATTGCCAGGGTAACTCCAAAGTAAAAATCCAAATACTTGCAAACCACATTCTTGAATGATTATGTAAATAGTTGTTTTCTTTGAGTTCATTTACCCAGTAATTAAAGCACTCAATGTTTGTTTTTCCATCAATAGCATTTTTGTAATTTTGGTTATCCTTAAAATCTTCTCTAATTTTATTCAATTCAATCAAATAATCTGTCCAAACATTTGGTCTTAATTCTAACCAGCCTTTCCAATACGTTCGCCACAAAACTTCTTGAATAAATTTTTCATTTTTTGAAAAAGAAAATTTCTTAAGTGATTTTTCAATTATTTCTCTTTCGTTTATTACTCCATGGGTAATGTAAGGAGATAAACAAGATACATTGGTTCTCTTTTCTGGTCCAAAATCAAAATTCCTTAATTTAGAATATTCAGCAAGATTTTCCCCAATAAAATTGTCTAATTTGTTTAAGGCCGCAGCCTTAGAGGCATCAAACTTCATTTCTATTTATTTTGATTTTTTTTTCTTAAGACCAAGTTTATCACTGTGTCTTAATCTAAGAATAACAATTGCACCTGCAATCAGCACTATAGCAATTGCTTCATAAACTAATGCTGTTGGATCCATTTCTTTTCCTTGAAGAATTATAAATCGCGCTAAAGCAGTAATAGCTATTAAAAGTGGTAATGTAATGCTTATTGATTGTTGGTTCCAAAAAACCCGAACCATCGCAAGTACTTCAAGGTAAAGAAACATTAATAGTAAATCAGCTAAAGTAACCGACCTGTTTTCAAACATTTTATACATTTCTATACCTACGGCAATTACCGTACTTACTAAAATAATAACCATTAAAATAAGTTGTAAATTTTTAGCTATTTTTTCCATTATTTGTCTTTACTAAATGGCAACCATTTTTCAAACACAGATTTTGATGAACCATCATACGGTATTGAATAAGAGTAGGGGTTTGGACTTGTTAGAACTTCAATTCCTTTTGAAAATACGAATATAAATACGATTACAAAAACAAGGACCATTATTTTAAAGGGGTCAAAGTTTTTTGTCTTAAAAACACTAGATGAATTTTCTTCAGCCCTGTGAAAATGTTTAAAGGTCATATACACAGCAAAGATCAGACCTATATGAGCTAAAAAAAGTCCTGTCCAACCAAATACAAAAGTTGTGTATGAAAATACGTATAGACTAAAAACTGTTGTCCAAATAAAGCTTAAAACTAATAAAATTTGCAATCTTACAGTTTTAGGAAGTGAACGTAGATCATTTTTACTATCATCAAACAATATGTTTGCGGTGTCTCTCATCCAATTTTTAATCGATTCCATGATTCTAAGATATAACTAAAAATAAATTTAACAAACCATAAATTGTCCTAAAACTTAATAATATTACAGTTTTTTCTTGTGATAATTAATAAATCTTTCAACATTAGATTTATTGAACGTTTTATTTTCCTCAAAAGAAACTTTTTTCATTGAGTATGCATTGCTCTTTGTAATTCTAGATTGGATAGTTATATTTCCTTTATATAGTTTAAGTTTTACAGATCCATTTACTTTATTTCTCTTTTGATCAATAATTTTTTGTAATTTAAATCTCTCTTTTGAATACCAATAACCATTGTAAATTAATTCGGCATATCTTGGCATGATCGAATCTTTTTTGTGCATTGTATCTTTATCTAACGTCACTGACTCGATAGCTCGGTGGGCATGAATTAAAACCGTTCCTCCTGGTGTTTCATAAACGCCTCTTGATTTAATACCAAGAAATCTATTTTCGACTAAATCAACTCTTCCCACACCATTTTTTCCTGCTATAAAATTTAATTTGGTTAGAATTTTTTCAGGGTTTAATTTTTTTCCATTTATTCCAACGGGATCCCCATTTTTAAAATCAATTGAAATATAAGTTGGTTTATTAGGTGCTTTTTCAGGTGAGACTGTTCTTTGAAAAATGAATTCTGGAGCTGAATTTTTTGGATTTTCTAAAATTTTACCCTCAGTTGATGTATGAAATAAATTATCATCAATAGAAAAAGGTGGTGCACCTTTTTTATCTTTTGGAATAGGTATCCCATGTTTTTTTGCATAATCTATCAAATCGCTTCTAGATTTTAATTTCCAAATTCTCCAAGGAGCAACAACTTTTATCTTTGGACCAAAATAATAATATCCTAACTCAAATCTTACTTGATCATTTCCTTTTCCAGTAGCACCATGCGAAACTGCAAATGCTTTAAATTTTTTTGCTATTCTTATTTGGTCTTTCGCAATTAACGGTCTCGCTATGGAAGTTCCTAATAAATAAAATCCTTCATAGATCGCATTACCCCGTATCATCGGAAAAACATAATCTTTGACAAAAAGATTTTTTAAATTTTTAATTATAATTTTTTTAACACCAAATTTTTTGGCATTATTAATTATTTTTTTTCGATTTATCTCTTGTCCTATATCAGCGGTGTAACAAATGACTTCTGCATTATAGTTCTCTTGAAGCCACTTTAAAATTATAGATGTATCTAATCCTCCTGAGTAAGCTAAAACAATTCTTTTTTTTAATTTCATTAATTAACTGCAAGCTTTTTTTGCAGAATTATAAGCTTTTGTGAAACCTAATAATGAATAATGATCTATAGTTTGTGATCCTTTTTCATTGTAGCCAGTAACCATAATTCTTGATCCTTTTTTCATAACTTTAACCATTATTTTTTCTTTTTTACTACTTGTCATCCAAGCAAAACCCTGTTGTTTAATATCAAATTTAAACCTGTTATTTCCTGATGTAGCTAAAACAGAATTATTTTTGTTAAATTCATATCCAGCGGTTGCACTAATCTCATTAGAAATTTTTTCATTTGGTCTGAAGGTAACAAATAATCTAGCATTTCTTTTATTTGTTTTTGGTGCCTGCAAAACTGGGACAGATTGAGCAAAACAAACTTTTCCAGAACTTTCTTGGACTACTAATGTTTCCCAATCTTTGAATTTACCAACCTTTTTAACATCAGCTAAACCAATCGTGATTGGAACGATCAAAAATAAAAACGTGAAAATAAATTTTTTAATTATGGACATGGGTTAGGGTATTTCTGTTGAATTTTATTAATATCATTAATTATATCACTGTTTAAATTTACATTTACACTTTCTATGTTTGTTTTCAACTGTTCCATTGTTGTTGCTCCAATAATAACGCTTGTTGTGAAATGTTGAATTTCACAGAATTTTAAAGACATTTGAGTAAAATCTAAATTATATTTTTTTGAAATTTTGTAATATTCTTCAATAGCTTTTTGACCATTTTCATTTTTATATCTATTAAAATTTTTAAATAATTGCATTCTAGATTTTGCTGGTAATTTATTATTTCTATATTTTCCAGTTAAATATCCAAACGCTAATGGAGAGTAAGCTAATAAGCCGCTTTGTTCCCTTACAGAAATTTCTGCTAAACCAACTTCATAGGTTCTATTTAGTAAATTATAGGGATTTTGTACTGACATCATTTTTGGAAGCCCTTTCATCTTTGAGAGTTCAAGAAATTTAGATAGACCCCAAGCAGTTTCATTTGACAAACCTACATACCTAATTTTACCTTGTTCAATAAATTTATTTAAACTTTCCAAAATTTCCTCAAAAGATGTCCAATTTTTATCATTCTCATCATGTTCATAACCATAATCACCAAAAAAATTTGTACTTCTTTCAGGCCAGTGAAGTTGATATAAGTCAATATAGTCCGTTTTTAGTCTCTTCAAACTTTCATCTAAGGCCTCTATAATCTTTTTTTTACCAAAACTATTTCCGCCACCTCTAATATATTTATTTGATGTATTTCCACATACTTTTGTAGCTAGAACAATTTCATTTCTTTTTTTTGTTTTCTGAAACCAATTACCAATTATTCTCTCAGTTTCTCCATACGTTTCCTCTCTCATTGGAATTGAATATATTTCTGCTGTATCCCAAAAATTTACTCCTTGGTTTAAGGCAAAATCCATTTGTTCAAAACCCTCTCTCTCTGAATTTTGTTCACCCCAGGTCATCGTACCGAGACAAATTGTACTTACATTTAAGTCAGTATTTCCTAATTTTTTGTAATTCATTACTATTTCACAATTTTAGTTATTTATTGTTTTTTTGATATCTTGAATAATTAATAAAAGATTATATATATTTTATTATGGAATTTAATAAAAAAGGCATTTTAAGCAGAGCAAAAGATGCCGCTCAACAATCAACAACAGTAATGGATGAAGGCTTAAGAGCCTACATGCTAAAAGTATATAACTACATGGCAACGGGAATTCTTTTGACAGGCATAATTGCACTTATAACTTTTAAAATGTCTGTCGTGACTGATAGTTCTGGATCTATAGTTGGACTAACTCAAGTGGGTAACGCAATCTACATGTCAGGGTTAAAGTGGTTAGTAATGTTAGCTCCTCTAGGAGTTGTATTTTATATGAGTTTTGGAATAAATAAGATGAGTGCATCAAAAGCTCAAACAACTTTTTGGATTTTTGCTGCGTTAATGGGTTTGTCTCTTTCATCAATTTTATTAGTTTATACTGGCATGAGTATCACAAGAGTATTTTTTATTTGTTCAGCAACATTTGGAGCTATGAGCATATATGGCTATACAACTAAAAGAGACTTAACAAAATTAGGATCTTTTCTAATGATGGGATTAATTGGAATCATTATTGCATCAATAGTTAATATATTTATGAAATCTTCGATGATGTATTTTGTAATTTCAATTTTAGGAGTTTTAATTTTTGTTGGACTTACTGCTTACGATACACAAAAAATTAAGAATATGTATGCTGTTAGCGACACAGGCGAACTAATGGGCAAGAAAGCTGTAATGGGTGCATTAACGCTTTATTTAGACTTTATTAATTTATTCATTATGTTGCTTAGACTTTTTGGTCAAAGAAGATAATTAAAGTTTTTTCCAATTAATATTTTTTAACAAACTATCCAAATCAGAAGAATTTCTAAACACCTTACCATTAGCATCAGTAATTAAATATTTAAGATTTTTGTTTTTTGGTTTAAAATTCTTGCAAATCTTATATAAAGCATTTTCGGTTGTGTTTTTAAAAACATTAAAACCAACTTGTTTACTTGAAATATTAAGCCCGTAGTCTTTCCATGACCCTTCAGAGACCATTTTTGCATACAGGTCTAAAATTATCTTTAATTCATCTTTCTCAAAAAAATGTTTTTCCTCAATATTTTTTTTGTTAACATTATCGATTATTAGACGTAAATTATTACTCATTTGTTTTATATTTATTTATTAAACTTACTTGAAAAGCCGTAAATATAAATGTTATTGGCAATAGTCCCCAAACTTTAAAGTTTACCCAAAATTCTTCAGATTGAGTTCTCCAAACTATTTCGTTAAGTATTGCAAGGCTAAAGAAGAAATATATCCATCTTTTATTTAACACTTCCCAACCCTCATCCGTTAGTGAGACAGACTTACCCATTAACTTTTTTAAAACAGGTTCACTTGTGAAGTACCTTCCAAATATCAAAGCAAATGCAAAGAGGATATTTATAATTGTTGGTTTTACATAAATAAAAATTGGATTATCAAAGTAAATTGTTAAGCCTCCAAAAAAAGTTATTAAAACTCCACTTAGTAAAGGAACTTTTGGTATTTTTTTTTCTAAAAACCAAACAATAGCTAATGCAATAATTGTCGCAATAATAAATGGTGGGATAGCAATTTTTAAGTTTTTTCCACTATCGTAATAGTAGTAAAAAAAAATTACTAGAGGCCCAAAATCTGTAAGAAACTTTAAAAAAGATTTGTTCACAAGAAAGATATTAACATAAATAATATTTTGATAAAAACTTTTAATTTTTCTTATTGATTTTTGTTTTTAAATACCCATACTAAATATCATGGCAATTCAAAAAGCTAAATTTTCAATTGGAGATATAGTAAAGCATAAACACTTTGATTTTAGAGGTGTGATTTATGATGTCGATTTCGAATTTAATAATTCTGAGGAATGGTATCAATCTATTCCAAAAAAACGTAAGACCGAGAAAAGATCAGCCTTTTTACCATCTGTTAGCTGAAAATGATGAAATCACTTATGAGGCCTACGTTTCTGAGCAAAATCTTTTAGTTGATGACTCTGATGAACCAGTAAAACATCCCTTAATTGAGGAGATTTTCTCTGGTAAAAAGGGGTCTAGCTATTTTAAGCTATCTAATTAAATAAATCATTTTTTTAACACATTTAGCTCAAACCTTTGACACAGCAATTTGCTTTTATAGGGTTAATTCTGATCAAGGGTGCTACTTATTTACCCTTCGTTATTATCTCCCTCTAGCATTCTTGATCAGGAAGTTTTTTCGTAATAATAATCTCAAATATGTTTAAGTATTTCGAACCTAATAAAATCTTTTCAATAACATCGAAAGCCCCTAAGTATGTTTTATTTTTATTTATTGTAATTCTTTCGATTGGATTAACAGAAGCATTAATATTATCTCCTGAAGATTACAAACAAAGTCACTCTGTCAGAATTATGTATGTTCATGTACCGGCAGCTTGGATTTCACTTGGAATTTTTTCTGTTATGACTTTTTTATCTATAGTTGGATACATTTTTAAAATAAGAAATTTTTTTTTAATTGCGAAAAGTTTGGCACCCTCTGGATTAGTGTTTAATATAATAGCTCTTGTGACTGGTTCAATATGGGGCAAACCTACCTGGGGAACATGGTGGGCTTGGGACGCAAGAATAACTTCAATGTTAATACTAGCATTGTTTTACATAATGTATCTTATTGTGTGGAGAATTTCAGAAAACGATGACAAAGTATTTAAAGTGACATCAATAATCACAATTTTGGGAATAATTAATGTTCCAATAATTAAGTATTCCGTAGATTGGTGGAATACACTGCATCAACCAGCTTCAATAAATATACTCTCAAAGTCTTCAATTCACATATCAATGCTTTTTCCTTTATTGACAATGACTGCGGCATTTGCCCTATTTTCTCTACTGATTTTTTTAATGAAATATAACACAGAACTGATAAAAATTAAGAACAAAGGTTTAGATAGATTATGATTGAGAACTTATTTTTTATGAATGGATATGGGTTGTATGTTTGGTCGGCGTTTTCATTTACCATAGTAAGTTTTTTGACACTTTTTTTAATTATCAAAATTCAATACAACAAAGAAAAAAATAAGTTTATAGTTAAATTTGGCTCGTTAAATTCTGAGAGAGCAGCTTTTGCAAAATCTCAAAGTATAAATAAAGAAATTTTGTCAAATATTTCAAACATTTAACTTTTGAAACATGTATGGGCGAAAAGTTAAATTAAGGATTTTTTTCTTATTATTAATATTAGCAACTTTATCGTTATCAGTTTTTTTATTAATTAAGTCTTTAGAGGAAAACGTTATTTTTTTTAAGTCTCCAACAGAAATTAAAACTTTGAGTGAAATTAGTAAAAAAAAAATTAGAATAGGTGGGATGGTTAAAAAAGACTCCATAACTGTAATTTCAAAAGAAATAAAATTTATTGTTACAGATTTTAAAAATGAAATAAATGTTGTTTATTCTGGAGTTGTGCCCAATCTTTTTAGTGAGGAGAAGGGTGTTGTTGCTGAGGGATATTTAAAAGATAAAAATTTTTTTTTAGCTACAAAAATTTTAGCTAAACATGACGAGAATTATATGCCACCAGAAGTTAAGGCTGCACTAGAGGAGAAATAATTTTGGCAAGTTTAATAGGTTCTTATTCGTTAAGTTTTGGACTTTTTTTTTCAGTTTTTATTATTTTTTTTTCATTTAGAAATTTAAGAGATACTGAAATTTTAGATAAAAAAATAGTATCTTTTACATTTATTCAATTTTTTTTTGTAGTGATAAGTTTCCTTGGATTAATTGTATCTTTTGTTAATTCAGATTTTAGTAACGAAACTGTTTTTAACCACTCTCATACCACCAAACCGTTATTTTATAAAATCTCAGGAACCTGGGGTAATCATGAAGGTAGTTTATTGTTATGGTTACTAGTATTAACTTTATTTATTTCAATTTTTTTGCTTAAATCAAATCAACAGCCGAAAAAATATAGAATTTTTACTTTATTGTTTCAACAAATAATAATTATTGGCTTTTTTATTTTTTTGATCAAAACCTCAAGTCCATTTAATTATATTTTTCCAAAACCAAATGAGGGTTTAGGCTTGAACCCAATTTTACAAGATCCTGCTTTAGCAATTCATCCACCAATTTTATATTTAGGTTATGTAGGTTCTTCGATAATATTCTCATCTGCCCTTGCTGCAATGGTAACATCACATGTTTCAAAAGAGTGGGCAAAACATATTAAAAGATGGGTTTTAGTATCATGGGTTTTTCTTACAATAGGAATTTTGCTTGGATCTATTTGGGCATACTACGAATTAGGCTGGGGAGGTTTTTGGTTTTGGGACCCGGTTGAAAATGTTTCTTTAATGCCATGGTTTGCACTAACAACTCTACTTCATTGTATATTGGTTCTAGAAAAGAAAAAAATATTAACCTCATGGGCCATGATACTGTCAATAGCAACTTTTGCTTTAAGTATGAGTGGTACTTTTTTAGTTAGATCTGGAATTTTAAATTCGGTTCATACATTTGCTAATGATCCAGAGAGAGGTTTATTTATTTTAATTTTTCTTTTTACACTTATTTTTTTATCTATTTTTATTTTTATTTTTTTTCATTCAGAGGAAGAAAAAATAGAAAATAATTTTTTTTGGCTTAGCAAGGAGACATCTATTTTAGTTAATAATTGGTTTATGATGTACTTTTTATCAGTTGTTTTAATAGGAACAATTTATCCAATATTTTTAGAGGTTATAACTGCAAATAAGATATCTGTTGGACCACCTTTTTATAATAAACTTATAATACCTTTCTTAATACCATTTTTACTCGCTATGGCAATTGGACCAAAACTAAATTGGATTAAATCAGATCTTAAAGATAAGTTTTACATGATCATATTTTTAATAATATCGTTTTTGTTATCAGCACTAATAATTAAAGAATTTGATATTAGTTTTCTAATTAATACAATTTTAGTTACTTCCGCTTTTTTTTTTGTTTTTCTCTACTTTGAGAGAATTTTTTATCAAAAGATTGAAGAATTTATCTCAAAACATTGCACATTTTGGTTTCAGTTTATTAATTTTAAGCATTTTATTTAATAATATTTTTTCTAATGAAATAATTACTAATTTAAAAATTGGGGAAACTTTTAAGTCTGAAAAATTTACAATAAATTTTGAAAATGTTGATCAAGAAGATGAGAAAAATTTCAAAGCAATTATAGGAAAATTTAGAGTTTTATATTCGAATGGTTCATCAGATACTCTTAATCCTGAGTTAAGGATATATAATCAACCAAATATTATAACAAGTGAAGCTGACATTAAGACAAACTTACTTACAGATAAGTTTATGACAATGAATTATGTTCAGAACCAGGAATATTTTAATATTAGATATCAAGATAAGCCTTTTATGATTTGGATATGGATTTCAGTAATATTAATTAGTTTTGGTGGTCTTCTAAGTTTTTTTAAAAAAAGATATGAAATCTAAAGTCATTTCAATAGCTTTAATTTTATTTTTTTTAACTACTTTTGTGATTTTCTTTAAAGGTTTAAAAAATCCAAATTTATATACTCCCATCTTGAATCAGGGAAAAGAAGTCCCATCCTTTGAGATAAAATCTTTTGAGAATAATACAAAAATTATTTCAGAAAAACTTTTTAGGGGTAATAAATATTATTTGATGAACATCTGGGCATCATGGTGTATTCCTTGTCGAGACGAACATAAATTTTTAATGAAATTAAAAAAAGATAAAAAAATAGAATTAATAGGATTCAATTATAAAGATAACTTTAAAAATGCTAAAAGTTTTTTAAAAGATCTGGGAAATCCTTATAATATAATTGTTTCAGACAAAGATGGTATTGCATCGATTAATTGGGGTGCTTATGGAGTTCCAGAAAGTTTTTTGATATATGAAAATAAAATTATTAAAAGATTTATTGGGCCGATTAATAATGAGGATTTATTAGAGATTAAAAAAATAATTAGATGAGATTCGTTTATATATCTTTAATTGTAAGCATTATTCTAAACTTTAACTTCCTAAAGGCGGATGAAATTAAAACTGAAAATGAAATAGCAAAAAATTTGAGATGTTTAATTTGTCAGGGTCAATCTGTATATGATTCAGATTCTGAATTTGCAATAAGTCTAAAATTAGTGATTAAAAATAAAATTCAAGAAGGCATGAGTGAAGATCAAATATACAATTTTTTAAAAACAAAATATGGAGAATGGATATTGTATGATCCAGTTTTCAATAGAAATACTTACTTTTTATGGTTATTGCCTATCTTGATATTCTTAGCAGGGGGTGCCATAATCATTAGGAATTTTTATAATAAAAATAATCTAGATTAAATAATATGGTTTTAAAAAAAATTTTTTTAGTTTTATTAATTTTGACTTTACCGTCAAAATTATTTGGAGATACTACACTTGAGAATAACAATCATCAATTAAATTTATATCTTGGAAATTTTGATTTTAGTGATGATAAGCAAAAAGCAACATTGTTAGGTTTTCAACACCAAGATGAAAATTTAAATAGAAATACATTTTTAGGGAACATTTCACCCATTACAGGAGGGTTTGTAACAGAAAATTCAGCTGCATATGTTTACACTGGAGTAGAATGGAATATGGACATGGGCGCATTTTTTTTCACTCCAAGCTTTGCTCCTGGTCTTTATCATGAAGGGGATGGAAAGGATTTAGGACACGTTCTTGAATTTAAGTCAGAAGTACAACTATCGTATAAAACCACAGAAACAACAAATTTTGCTGTATCATATAATCATGTATCTAATGCAAGCTTAGGAAATAAAAATCCTGGGGCAAATAGTTATATGTTTAATTTTCTCAAAAAGTTTTAGTAATAAATTATGAATTTAAAAGATTGTCATAACTTTAGAGATTTTAGAAAATTAGCACAAAAGAAATTACCATCTCCAATTTTTCATTATATAGATGGTGCGGCTGATGATGAAGTTACTTATGCAAGAAACACAAGTGCATTTGATGATGTAGATTTAGTTCCTAATGTTTTAAGAGGTGTCGAAGATGTAGATTTATCAACCACAATATTTGGTAAAAAATTAGATTTGCCGTTTTATCTTTCTCCAACAGCTTTACAAAGACTCTTTCATTATGATGGTGAAAGGGCAGTAGGAAAAGCAGCTAAAAAATTTAACACAATGTTTGGAGTTTCTGCTTTAGCAACAGTGAGTGTTGAGGAAATTTCCTCAATGGTTGATACTCCTAAAATGTTTCAATTTTATTTTCATAAAGATAGAGGCTTAAATGACTCCTGCTTAGAGCGCGCGAAGGCAGCAAAATTTGATGTAATGGCTTTGACAGTAGATACAATTACTGGAGGAAACCGAGAAAGAGATTTAAGAACAGGCTTTACATCTCCACCAAAATTAACATTATCAAGCTTGTTTAGCTTTGCTACTAAACCAATGTGGGGAATAAATTATTTAACAAAAGGAAAATTTGAATTACCTCATCTACAAGATTTTGTAAAAGAAGGCACAAGCACGAACTCTTCAATTGGTAATTATTTTTCTACAATGTTGGATCAATCAATGAATTGGAATGATGCAGAAAAACTTTGTTCTCAATGGGGAGGTCATTTTGCCTTAAAAGGTGTGATGAGTGTTGAGGATGCAAAAAGAGCAGTTGACATCGGCTGTACAGGTATAATGGTATCAAATCATGGAGGAAGACAACTTGATGGATCAAGGTCTCCTTTTGATCAGCTTGCAGAAATTGTTGATGCAGTTGGTGATAAGCTTGATGTAATATGTGAAGGTGGAATTCATAGAGGCACTCATATGCTTAAAGCATTATCATTAGGTGCTAAAGCATGTTCTGGTGGAAGATTATATCTTTATGCATTAGCTGCAGCAGGTCAAGCTGGAGTTGAAAGAGCTTTAGGACAGTATAAGGCTGAGTTACAACGAGATATGAAACTCATGGGATGCACAAAGATTAGTGAATTAAATAGAAGTAATTTAAGATTTAGAAGATAGTGTGAGTCTTAAAGATTGCTATAATTTTGAAGATTTTCGAAAATTAGCTAAAAAAAAATTACCTTCACCGATCTTTCACTATATAGATGGTGGTTCAGATGACGAATCGACTTTAAGAAGAAATACAAACTCATTTAATGAATGTGACCTGGTTCCAAATATTTTAGCGAGTGTTGGTAAACCAGATTTATCCACAACTCTTTTTGGACGAAAAATAGACATGCCAATATTTCTTTCACCAGCAGCTATGCAAAGACTTTATCACCCCGAAGGAGATAAAGCTTCAGCTAGAGCTGCCGAAAAATACGGTACTTTTTACAGCATGTCCTCTATGGGAAATAATTCTATTGAGGAAATATCTAATATATCTAGTGGTCCGAAATTATTTCAACTTTATGTTCATAAAGACAGATCTATTTCAGATGATTTGATTGATAGGTCTAGAAGATCTGGTTTTGACGCAATGTGTTTAACAGTCGATACTCTAGTAGCAGGTAATAGAGAAAAAGATCACAGGACAGGTTTCACGACACCACCAAAATTAACCTTACAAAGCTTATTAAGTTTTGCAATGAGACCAAGATGGGTATTGAATTATTTAACTGGTAAAAAATTTGAATTATCAAATGTTAAAAAAAAAACAGATAAAGGAACAAATATCTCAAAGTCTGTCATCGAATATATTAATGAACAATATGATCCTGCAATGGGATGGAAAGATGCAGAATATTGTGCAAAGAGGTGGAATGGACCTTTTGCATTAAAAGGAGTTATGTCAATTGAAGATGCAAAGCGAGCAATTGATATTGGTTGCACCGCTATTATGATTTCAAATCATGGAGGTAGACAGCTGGATGGATCACGATCGCCCTTTGATCAAGTAAAGGCGATTTCGGATGCTGTGGGTGACAAATTAGAAATAATTTTGGATGGAGGGGTCAGAAGAGGAACGCATGTTTTAAAGGCTATAGCAGCAGGTGCAAAAGCTTGTAGTTTTGGAAAAATGTTTTTGTTCTCTTTGGCCGCAGGGGGGCAACAAGGTGTTGAACATTTGCTTCAAAACATGCACGATGAGATAAATAGAAATATGGTTTTAATGGGCTGTAAAAATTTAAAAGAGTTGAATAGTTCAAAATTAATCTATAGAAAATAGAGGATAAATTATGAAATTAGCCAAAAGTCTAGAAAGATTAGGTACAGAGTCTGCATTTACTGTTCTTGCAGAGGCAAAAAAGCTAGAAGCTCAAGGAAAACCTATGATCCATTTAGGGTTAGGGCAACCAGATTTTAAAACTCCAAAACATGTTGTTGAGGCTGCTAAAAAAGCACTCGATGACGGACATCATGGATATGTCATGTCAAACGGTATTCCTGAGTGTCGTCAATCAGTAACTAGATGGATAAAAAAACGTTATAACGTAGATATTGATTTTGAAAGAATAATAATAATGCCAGGTGGAAAGCCTACAATGAGTTATGCTATCCAATGTTTTGGTGAGCCGGGAGCAGAAATTATACATCCAACACCCGCATTCCCGATTTACGAGTCTATGATAAATTACACAGGTTCAACTTCAGTTCCATATGATTTGACAGAAAATAAAGATCTAAAATTTGATCCAGACAAAATATTATCTTTAATATCAGATAAAACTCGATTGTTGATTTTAATTAATCCCAACAATCCAACTGGAAGCTTTGTAGATAGAAAGGATATTGATGTTCTAGCTGATGGTCTTAAGAAACACCCTCATGTAACAATACTTAGTGATGAAATTTATAGTAGACAAATTTTTGATGGAAAAGAAATGCCAACATTTTTTAATTATCCAGAATTAAGAGAAAGATTAATAGTGTTAGAGGGGTGGAGCAAAGCTTATTCAATGACTGGATGGAGACTTGGTTGGAGTTTTTGGCCACAACATTTAGTTGAGCATGTTAACAAATTGTTAATTA
This sequence comes from uncultured Pelagibacteraceae bacterium, assembly GCA_902633585.1. Classification (GTDB taxonomy): domain Bacteria; phylum Pseudomonadota; class Alphaproteobacteria; order Pelagibacterales; family Pelagibacteraceae; genus Pelagibacter. The sequence goes on along the minus strand of CACPGZ010000004.1, from coordinate 33,735 downwards.
ACAGTGTTTCATGCGTTAATGCTGCAGCTCAATTCGCAGGTATTGCTGCGTTGGATGGTCCCGACGATTCGATTGATGCCATGATGGAAAAATTTACCCAAAGAAGAGATATAATTTATAAAGGTTTAAATGATTTACCAGGAGTGGAATGTAGTTTACCCGGTGGGGCTTTCTATGCATTTCCTAAAGTAATTGGAACAGGGATGAATGGAGCAGAGTTTGCTAGAAAGGCCATGCATGAAGCAGGAGTAGCAATAGTGCCAGGATCAGCTTTTGGTGAAACCTGCCAAAACTACGTAAGATTTAGCTTTGCAGCTTCAAGAGATAATATTTCACAAGCTTTAGAAAACATAAAGAAAATGCTAACTAAATAAGCTGTATTTTTCTCTTAATCTTTATTAATATTCTCTCATATGAATGATCAAGTCCAAACTGAACTTAAAAAGATTTTTAATTCAAGATTTTCAACATCTGTATCTACTAGAACAAATTATGCGAGAGGTGAAGATACCTATGATCCAATTTTATCAAAAGCTGTAGTATTTCCAGAGACCAATGAAGAGGTTTCTCAAATACTAAGACTTTGTAATGATCATAAAATTCCTGTAGTGCCCTTTGGTACTGGAACATCATTAGAGGGTAATGTTGTAGGAAATGAAGAGGGAATAACTATTTGTTTAGAAAAGATGAATAAAATTTTAAGTGTTAACGCTGAGGACTTTGATTGTAGAGTTCAAGCTTGTGTAACCAAGGAGCAACTAAACGAATATTTAAGAGAAGATGGTGTTTTTTTTCCAATCGATCCAGGCGCAAATGCAGCAATTGGTGGCATGGCTTCTACATCAGCCTCAGGAACAATGGCAGTTAAATACGGCACTATGAAAACTGTTATCACAGGTCTTACAGTTGTTATGCCTACTGGTGACATTATCAATACAGGTGGAAGAACAAAAAAAACTTCAGCTGGTTATAATCTAACGAATTTATTTATAGGCTCTGAGGGAACACTAGGGATAATAACCGAGGTTCAATTAAGGCTCTCACCTATACCAGAAAGTATAATGTCTGCTGTTTGTCATTTCTCATCTTTGGAGAAAGCAGTTAAAACTGCACAACAAGTAATTCAATATGGTGTACCAATTGCAAGAATTGAAATGCTCAACAAAGATCAAATGGGTATAAGCATAAATTACTCAAAATTAACCAATGTTGAAGAAACACCTACACTTTTTTTTGAATTTCACGGTACAGAATTATCTAATAATGAAAATATCAAAATCGTCGAGGAAATCTCTAAAGATAATGATGGTAGCTCTTTTAAATGGGCCAAAGATTTAGAGGAAAGAAATAAACTTTGGAGGGCAAGATGGGATGTATATTATTCTGTAAAAGCTTTGATAAATAATGGAAGAGTTTACTCAACAGATGTGTGTCTACCTATTTCAAATATAACAGAGTGCGTAAATTATGCTGAGGAGCAAGCAAAAAAATTTGGACTTAGGGCTCCTATGGTGGGTCATCTTGGAGATGGGAATTTTCATGTGTTGTTACCATTTGATCCTGAAAAAAAAGAAACTTATAAAAAAATAAGGGAATTTAATGATTTGTTGATTAAAAAGACACTAGAATTAAACGGAACAATAACTGGAGAACATGGCGTGGGTCTTCACAAAAAAGAATATCTTCTAAAGGAGCATGGAGACAATATTCCTTTGATGAAATTAATTAAAAGAAGTATTGATCAAAACAATATTATGAATCCTGGTAAGATATTCGATCTTAATTAATAAAAAAGTTTATGAAAAAAATTTTGATTACAAGAAAATTGATCAAAGATAGTGAAGATAAAGCGTCTAAAACATTTAATCCAATATTTAATAACAATGATGAGCTATATTCTCAATCCAAAGTAATAGATATGAGCCAAGGTTGTGATGGAATTTTAACATCACTTACTGATAAAATGGATAAAGAAACTATTAGCAAGTTGCCTGATACAATTAAGATTATTTCAAACTTTGCAGTAGGTTTTGGAAATATCGACTTAAATGCTGCTAAAGAAAAAAGTATCGCAGTTACCAATACTCCAGATGTATTGTCTGATGCTACGGCAGAAATTGGCATACTATTAATTTTAGGTGCATGCCGAAGAGCTTCAGAAGGTATTCAGTCTGCAAAAGACGGTGGTTGGAAATGGTCAGCAGATTATTTAATTGGTAAGCAACTAACTGGAACTAGGTTGGGTGTTTTAGGGATGGGAAGGATTGGACAAAAAATTGCAAGAATAGCAAAGTCTTTAGGTATGGTAATACATTATCACAATAGATCAAAGTTATCTGAAGATAAAGAAAATGGAGCAACTTATCATGATAACATTAAAAGTCTTTTTTCAGTATCAGATGTCTTATCTATTTGTTGTCCTGCAACTAAAGAAACTGAAAACATGATAAATAGAGAAACAGTCGAATATTTTCCAAAAGGAGCAGTAATAACAAATGTTGCAAGAGGTGATATAGTTGATGATGAAGCTTTAATCGATGCGCTTAATAGAAGAAAAATTTATGCAGCGGGTTTAGATGTTTACAAGAATGAACCAAATTTAAATCCCGGTTATCTTAAAATTAAATCAGCATTCATTTTACCTCATTTAGGAAGTGCAACTAAAGACACTAGAATTGCAATGGCCAATTTAGCGATTGATAATATTGATGAGTTTTTCAATACCGGAAATTGTGTAAATAAAGTTAATTAATACTACTTCAGATTGAATTTAATTAAATTTCTGCGGCATAAACACGTTTTTTTAGAAAGACTCTAATTTGATTCTATGTTTAATTACTCCAGTTAATTAACTAAAGAGGAGTAATAATGACTAAAGAAAACAAATCATTGAAGATAAAAACATCTTCAAGACGAAAGTTCTTTAAAACTGCTGCTAAAGCAAGTGCTGTAGCTGCAGCAGCTGTTGCAATGCCAAACATAGCAACTGCTGGCGGTCACAAAACTTTAAAGATGCAAGCTGCATGGCCAAGTGGAGCAAACATCTTTTTTGAAATGGCCGGAGACTACTGCAAAATGGTAGATGAAATGTCTGGAGGTACACTCAAGATAGATCTTCAACCAGTTGGAGCAGTTGTAAAGACTTCAGAAATCGGACAAGCAGTAAGTTCTGGTGTAGTTGATATGGGTCACTGGGTGACAGCATATTGGTATGGTAAAAATCCAGCTGCATCTTTATTTGGAACTGGTCCTTCATACGGTATGTCATCTCAAGAAGTTATGGGATGGATGGAGTATGGTGGAGGAAGAAAACTATATGATGAAACACTTGCAAAAGTAGGTTTCGATTATATTGGTTTTTTCCATATGCCTATGCCAGCGCAGCCATTTGGTTGGTTCAAAAAGAACGTAACTAAAGTATCTGACGTTAAAGGTATGAAGTATAGAACGGTTGGTTTAGCGACTAACGTTTTAACTGCAATGGGAATGGTAGTTAGACAATTACCAGGTGGTGAAATCCAACCAGCTATGAAAACTGGTTTGATTGAAGCAGCTGAGTTTAACAACCCAACTTCAGACTCTCAATTTGGTATGCAAGATGTTTCTAAACACTATCACTTAGGAAGCTTCCACCAATCTCAAGAGATGTTTGAGATACCGGTAAATAAAAAAACATATAATAGTTTATCACCAGCACACCAAGCAATATTGAAAAATGCTGCTTACGCTGCAAACAGTGATAACTACTTTAAAGCTTTAGTAAGATATTCAGCTGACTTAGCTAAATTGATGAATGAGCACAAAGTTAATGTTTACCAAACTTCTGATGAAATCTTAGCTCAACAATTAAAAGGTTGGGATAAGGTGATCGGTGATTTCAATAAGAAAGATCCTTTCTTTAAGAAAGTTGTCGATTCTCAGAAATCATATGCTAAGAGAGTAATGAAATACTTGCTGATGAACCAGCCAAATTACAAACTTGCGTATGAAAATGAGTTTGGTCCAATTGGAAAAGTTAAGATATAATTAACTTTTATAAATTTTATTAAGGGGGCCTCGGCCCCCTTTTTTATTTGATTATTAAGATACAATTCAATAAAAGTTTATATCTATGATGAGATCATATATAAAGTTTGCTGATCGATTAAGTGTCTCGATGGGTAAGGCTTTTTCTTGGTGCATTGTTATCTTAATGGGTGGAACATGCTATGAGGTATTTATGGCATATGCACTAAATGCTCCCACTTTATGGAATTTTGATTTTAGTCTTCAAATGTATGGAGCAATTTTTATGATGGCTGGTGCTTATACATTATCAACTGAAGCGCATGTTAGAGGAGACGTTATTTATAGATTGTTCTCTCAAAAAACACAGGCTTATATCGATTTAGTTTTATATTTTATTTTCTTTTTTCCAGGAGTTATCGCTCTAGCTTTTTACGGTTATGAGTATGCTGCTTTGGCTTGGAAAATTGGAGAGACCAGCTGGAACAGTCCAGCACAAATACAAATTTATATGGCAAAGTCTTTAATACCTTTGTCAGGCACTCTTTTAACCTTACAAGGTATTAGTGAAGTATTTAGATGTTTAATTTGTATTAAAGAAGGTGGTTGGCCAGAGAGAGTTTCAGCAGACGCAGAGGAAACTGAAAAAATATTAATGAGAACTGCTCAGAAAGGAAATGTAGACGATGTTATTTAGTCTTACAAATCCAGAAGTAGCAATTATGATGATGGGGATATTTTTATTTGCCGTCTTATTAGGTTTCCCTATTGCATTCACATTAATGGCAATGGGTTTGGGTTTTGGATATTATGCTTACTTCGATCCAACAAAAATGGAACATCTTTTTGATAATAGGATATTCCAACTTTTTGTGCAAAATACTTATACGGTAATGGACAACAATGTCTTGACCGCAGTACCGCTTTTTCTATTCATGGGTTATTTAGTTGAAAGAGCGGGAATAGTCGCAAAACTTTTTTTTGCAATACGATTAGCATCTCATAAACTTCCTGCTTCAATGGCAGTTGCAGCATTAATAACTTGTACTTTATTTTCAACTGCAACAGGAATTATCGGAGCTGTTGTTACTTTAATGGGACTTTTAGCTTGGCCAGCAATGGTCAAAGCTGGGTATGATAAAAAATTTGCATCTGGAATAATTTGTTCTGGTGGGTGTTTAGGAATTTTAATTCCACCAAGCATAATGTTAATTGTTTACTCTGTTATTGCACAATTATCTCCTTTAAGATTATTTGCTGCTGCAATATTTCCAGGACTGATGTTAGCTGGATTATATATAGGTTATGCAGTTTTCAGGGCTTGGTTAAATCCATCAATAGCACCAAAGCCAGCTGCAGAAGAGATACCACCACCATCTGTAATTATGAGAGAAGTTTTAGTTTCATTTTTACCATTATTCTCACTTATAATTTTAGTTTTGGGGACTATACTTGCGGGTATTGCTACTCCAGCAGAAGCTGCCGCAGTGGGTGCTTTTGGTGCTTTAGTGCTTTCCTATTTCTATAAAACCTTAAAATGGAAAAATTTTAAAGAGTCAGTATTTCTAACAGCAAAAACAACAGCTATGATTATGTGGTTGTTTATCGGTTCTTGGACTTTCGCTTCTGTTTTTTCTTATTTAGGTGGTCATGAAGTATTTGAACATTTCTTTAAATCTTTAAATCTTCAGCCTTGGCAATTCTTAGTAATAACCCAAATAATTATTTTTTTATTAGGGTGGCCGCTAGAATGGACAGAAATTTTAATTATTTTTGTTCCAATTTTTTTACCGTTAGTTGAATTTTTTGGAGTCAATCCATATTTCTTTGCAATGTTGATTGCATTAAACTTACAAACTTCATTTTTAACCCCGCCAATGGCAATGTCTGCCTATTATTTAAAAGGTGTGCAATCAAAAAATGTTGAATTGATGCAAATATTTAGTGGTATAATGCCGTTTTTGGGAATTGTAATTTTAGCAATGGTTTTAATGTATTTGTTTCCAGGAATAGCACTTTGGTTGCCAGAGACTTTATTTGCAAATTAATTTTGAATGACAGATATATTCTCTTTAAGTTTAGAAGAATTAAGTGAAAAAATAAAGAGTGGTCAACTTACATCAGTTGAGGTTTGTAAAACATATATAGAGAGAATAAAAAAGTTTGATAAAGATATAAAAGCCTGGGCACATTTTGATGGGAAGGTTTTATTAGAAAAAGCAACTGAAGCCGATGAACATAGAAGAGCCGGTAAACCTACAGGTTCTCTTCATGGAGTGCCAATAGCAGTCAAAGATATAATCGGAACTGTTGATATGCCAACTGAATGTGGAACTGTTATTAGAAAAGGTAAATCTTATTCGCAAAATGCTGAAATAATTGATTTGCTTCATTCATCAGGAGCAATTGTTATGGGCAAAACAGCAACTTCAGAACTTGCTTATTTGAGCCCACCACCAACTACAAATCCACATGATAAAATTAGAACACCAGGTGGTTCGTCTAGTGGATCAGCTGCTTCTGTTGCCTCCTTTATGGCACCAGCTTCTATTGGCTCTCAAACAGGTGGATCAATAATTAGACCAGCATCTTATTGTGGAGTTGTTGGGTATAAACCAACTTATGGACTTATTTCAAGGAATGGAGTTTTGAGAACATCATATAATTTAGACCAAGTTGGCATGTTTGGTCGTAAAGTAGAAGATGTAGCCATGTTAGCAAAAGTCTTAATTAAGAAAGATAAGTATGATCCAGCTACAATTCATTATTCAACAGAAAATATTCTGACAGAAACAAAAAAAGGTCCAATATTTGAGCCAAAGTTTATTTTTTATAAAACAGATTATTGGAAAATAATTGATAAAAAATCACGCGAGTCTTTTGAATATTTTATCAAATCTTTCAAAAAAAATATTGAGATCTTTGATACCCCATCGTATTTTAAAGATATACATAAATATCATCAGATTATACACGAAACAGATTTAGCTAATAATTTTTCAGTTTATTATAAAAAATTTAAAAAAAAACTTTCTAAATACATGCAGGATGCTATCTCAAATGGAAACAAATATACTGCAAAAGAATATGCTGAAGCGATTGATTTCATGAAAAGAAGCTACGAGTCTTATGAGGAGGTATTTGAAGATTACCATGGAGTATTATCTCCATCTAGCCCGGGTGTAGCCCCAAAAGGCTTGAAAAGTACTGGTACAGCCGAATTTAATAAAGTTTGGTCTTATCTTGGAACACCATGTATTTCACTACCTTTACTTGAGGGAGAAAATAATTTACCATTAGGCGTTCAATTAATTGGCAATAAGTATGACGATCATAGATTTTTAGGTGTTGCCAAATGGTTAGAGAAAGAATGTCAGGAATAATTTTATGAATAAAATAACAACAATTATAGGTTTGTCGTTTGCTGTTTTCTTTTTGATTGGTTTAGCAACAACGCTTACTAAATCAATGATGATAGGTTTTCTCGATGTATTGCCAGTTTATATTTTAATGGCTGCTGCTATCATAATGATGATTTACGAAGCCTTTTTTGATAAAAGCTAATTTATCGTAAATTGAATAATTCGAAAAAAAATTTTTTTTCTTTCTCCTTATTATTTATTCAGCCAATTTTTATGGCGAGTAATCTTGTTGTAGCAAGAGGTGGCGTTGAGTTTGTGCCCCCAATATCATTAGCTTTTTGGAGATGGACACTAGTTTTTTTAATATTATTCCCCTTTACCTTTATAACGTTAAAGAAAAATTTTAAAATTATTAAAAAGGAGTCCAAAAAATTATTTTTTTTAGGCTCAATGGGATGTGGAGTGTGTGGAGCGTTTCCATTTTTAGCTGGTGAAACTACAACAGTAACAAATATGGGGATTATTTATACATCCTCGCCCGTGTTTATAATTTTGATTTCATACTTTTTTTTTCATGAAAAAATAAATTCCACAAAAATAGTTGGATTAATTGCTTGTTTGATAGGTGTTTTTATAATCATAATAAAAGGAGATCTAAATTTACTAATTAATTTACAATTTACAATTGGTGATTTATGGATGTTGGCTGCTGCAATTGGATGGGCATTATATTCTATTTATTTATTTTACTGGAATTCAGAATTAAAAATTTTTGAAAGATTTACTTTGATATCATTTTTTGGAGCTTTAAGTTTATTACCATTCTACATTGGTGAAGAAATATTTTATAAACAAACCTTTTTTATACCTGAATTTTACTTCTGGGTGACTTTTGCTGCTATTTCACCAGGAATAATAGCTTTTACACTTTATACAGTTGCTCAAAAAAAATTAGGTGCGTCTTTAACAGGATTTACTCTTTATGTTTTTACAGTTTATGGAGCAATTTATGGGTATTTTTTATTTAATGAACAATTTGAAAATTATCACTTCATTGGAACAATCCTAGTGTTTTTTGGCATATACTTAGCGAAAAAAAAAAATGTTAAAAAAGTTTAGGGATAGTTTGTTGTTATTTTTTCAAATAATTATTTTTGTTTACTTTTTAATCTTAGTTTTTTTATATTTTTATCAGAGAAATTTATTATATCACCCGAATGAAAATAACTATTCTGGTGATCAAATATCAGTTCCTATTGAAAAAGTTAAAATTAATACGGAGGATAATATTGAATTATTGGGATGGCTACATGAAAAAGACTTAAAAAAATATAGAACAGTTTTATTTTTTCATGGAAACGCTGGCTCTCTTGGAAATAGAATTCATAAATTGAACCATTTCGAAAAAATGGATGTTAACTTTTTAATAATTGCTTGGAGAGGTTTCAGTGGCAATAAAGGTAAACCATCTGAAAAAGGTCTTTATGAAGATGGAAGAAGTGCAATCAATTGGCTAACTGGGAAAGGTGTAAAAGAGACAAACATTATTATTTATGGGGAGTCGCTAGGTACTGGGGTTGCAACTCATTTGTCACAAGATAAAAATTTTGCTGGCGTTGTATTGGAAACTCCTTTTACTTCTATGATTGATGCAGCAAAAACCTTTTATCCATACATACCCGTGAATTTATTATTGAAAGATAAATTTGACAATAAAAGCAAAATTCAAAATATAAAAATTCCAATTCTTATAATGCATGGTGAGGCTGATCAAATAGTTCCATTCTTTATGGGAAAAAAAATGTTTGAAAAAGCAAATGAACCAAAATATTCTTATTTCACTAAACATGACAATCATATGATGGAGTACGATGAAAACCTTGTTAAAGCTCTTAATTCTTTTTTAAAAAGTTTAAATTAAGCCACAATCTCAACAAATATACTTCAGAATTTAATTTTATTGTGAGATAATGAATAAATTATCTTTTTTATTAATTGTAGTCACTATTCTTATTACGAACGCCTATTCACAAGATGAATTTTTTCAACCAGATGATTTATTCCATATAGATCATATGGACTCACACAACAAAGAGTTTAGCTTATATTTTAAAGGTAGAGAAAAATCTATCTTAGCTAGAGGCGAAAATAGTAATTATATAAATGATTATCCTAAAGATCTTTATATTTATAATCATTTAACAAAGTCTTCTTCACCTTTAATTTCTTATGAGTGGTTTCCGTCAAAAGCTAAATATTTTTTACAAGAATATGATTTTCCAGTATTTCCAGATGACTTTGCATATTATTTATTAAAAGATGACAAAACACTGGTAATGATTAGTGCTGTGAAAAGTTTAAATGCTAATTTTAAATATGATATCAGCAGCAAAAAACTAGAACTTTATCCTACAACTGGTAAATTTGATTTTATTATCTCTTCATTTTCTAAAGATTGTGGTCATTATAAATTTGATGATAATTACAAATGTAATATCTATAAACCTTTGATCTCCAGCAATTTAATCAATTAATTTGAGTAAAGGCTTCAGCAAATTTTTCTGCTTCAAATAACTGTAAATCGTCCTCTTTTTCACCTAAGCCTAGTGCAATTATTGGAATCTCATATCTTTTTGCTAACGCTAACAAAATTCCACCTTTGGCTGTGCCATCTAATTTTGTCATGACAATACCTGTTATTGGGATAATTTTATTAAATTCTTCGACTTGATTTAATACATTTTGTCCTGAGGTTGCATCTAAAACTAAAATAACATTATGAGGTGCGTTGGGATCAATTTTTTTTGTGACATTTGCTATTTTTTTGTATTCTTCCATTAAATTTTTTTTATTTTGAAGTCTGCCCGCAGTATCTATTAAAACTTGGTTAAAGTTATTTTTAATAGCTTCATCTACTGCCTTAAAAGCTACTGAGGCTGGATCAGCTCCTTGAGACGATTTTATTATTTTAACTCCTACTTTATTTGCCCAATTTTCTAATTGTTCAATTGCAGCAGCACGAAAAGTATCTGAAGCTGCAAATACAACTTTATTACCATTAGTTTTCAATATTTTTCCTATTTTCCCTATAGTTGTTGTTTTACCGACACCGTTTACGCCCGAAATTAAGGTTGCATTGAGCTCTTCTTTTTTTTCAAAAAAAGTTTTATTTTCCAAAGGTTCCATTAGAGAAATTATATATTCTTTTAAAACAGACTTTATTTCATTAGATAAATCTTTATTAGGATCAATTTTTTTCTTAGAAATTATTTCTTTTATTTCAGATGCAGCTTCAACGCCCACATCTGATTGAATTAAAAATTCCTCAACTTTATCTAAATTTTTGTCATTAATTTCCTTTTTAACAATTATCTCCTTAAGCCCAGATGTGAATGTGGATGCACTTTTTTTAAATCCAATTTTAAATTTATCAAAGATACCCATTATAATTTTATTTTTATTTCCTTAATATCTGAGACAGGTCCTTTCATATGAATAGAATTATTTTCATCTATTGAAATTGATAATTTACCAGTTGAAAACTCTATATCAGTTTTATCTTCTGTAAGATTATTTAATTTACCAGCATATGCTGCAGCACACGCTGCAGTCCCACACGCTTTAGTAAGACCAGCTCCTCTTTCCCAAACTTTTGCTTTTATCAAATTTTTATTAAAAATTTGTGCAATTGTTACGTTACATTTTTCTGGGAAGATTTCATGACACTCTATCTCAGGGCCAATTCTCTCTATATTAAAATCTTCAATCTTTTTAACAAAAAAAACAATATGTGGATTACCCACATTAATTGCAGTGCCACCTAAATACTCATTATTATTTGTATCAATAATTTTGATATTTAAGTTTTTTGTATCCATTTCTTTTGATAAAGGTATTTCATTCCATTTTAACTTCGCTTTACCAATTTCTGTTGTAACAATTTTTTTTTCTAAAATTTCAGATTTTAATTTTCCAGATAGTGTATTTAAAATTATATATTTTTTATTTTTTTCATCTGAAATTAAATTTGCAACACATCTTGTACCATTTCCACATGCTCCAGACTCTCCTCCATCCGAATTAAAAAATCTTAATCTTGCATCTGTAGAACTATCTGGATCAATAAATATCAATTGATCACAGCCAACAAAATTTCTGTCGCAAATTTTAACTATCTGATCTTTCGTTAAATTTGTAATTTTTTCTCTATTATCGATTATTACAAAATCATTGCCCAATCCGTCCATTTTAAAAGCTTTGAAGTCCATATATAGTTATTTAACTTATTTATTGACTTTTTGAACCTCTATTATAGTTTGTGGCAGTTTCCGCAAAAACGTTAAATTTGCGGTGTCTTTGGAAACAAAGAGATCGACACTAGTCAGCGAGGGTTCGCCCACTAGTGAGATTACTGCTGTGTGTAATAAATATGTTTGAAAATTTAACAAATAAATTTGAGGAAGTTTTTTCCTCTTTAAAAAAAGCCCCATCACTTGATGAAAATCAGGTTGATGAAGGATTAAGAGGAATAAAACAGGCTTTATTAGAAGCCGATGTGTCCCTTGAAGTTGCTAAGGATTTTATTGAAAAAGTCAAACCAAAAGCCTTAGGTCAAGAAATTATTAGATCAACATCACCTGGTGATATGGTGGTAAAGATTGTTTATGATGAATTAGTTAATCTTTTAGGTGAAAAAAATAATGATGTAAATTTAAACGCAGTTCCACCAGTGCCAATGATGTTGGTTGGGTTACAAGGTTCCGGTAAAACTACCACAACAGCTAAACTTGCGAGATATTTAGAGAATACAAAGAAAAAGAAAGTAATGATGGTCAGTTTAGATATTTACAGACCAGCAGCTCAAGATCAGTTAAAATTTTTGGGTGAACAAAACAATATATTAACTCTTCCAATAATTGAAGGTCAACAACCCGGTGATATTTGTCAAAGAGCAATTAGTGCAGCAAATTTGAGTGGTGCTGATATTATTTTATTCGATACTGCCGGGAGAACACAAATAGATTTGCAGATGATGAGTGAAATTAAACAAATTGAAAATACCATCAAACCAGCAGAGACGTTTTTAGTTGCTGACTCGCTCACTGGACAAGTAGCTGCATCAGTAGCAAAAGAATTTAATAATACAATAAATTTATCTGGAATTATTTTAACAAGAGCGGATGGTGATGCGAGAGGTGGAGCTGCCGTAAGTATGAAATTTGTTTCACAGGTTCCAATAAAATTTTTAGGTATTGGTGAAAAGATTGAGAATCTTGAAGTTTTTCATCCAGATAGAATTGCAAATAGAATTCTTGGAATGGGAGATATCGTTTCTCTTGTTGAAAAAGCAGCTCAAGATCTTGGAGAAGAAAATATAAAAAAAACAGAGGAAAACTTAAAAAAAGGACAATTCTCAATGCAAGATTATTTGACTCAATTGAGACAAATGAAAAAAATGGGAGGGATCGAAGGCATCATGTCTTTTATGCCAGGAGTTTCAAAAGTGAAATCTCAAATGGATGCAGCTGGTATTGATGAGAGTGTTATTACAAAAAACGAAGCTATAATTTTATCAATGACAATAAAAGAAAGAGAGAACCCAAAAATAATTGATGGTTCTAGAAAAAAAAGAATTGCTAATGGTTCAGGCACTAATCCAGCCACTATCAATAAATTGTTGAAACAATTTAAAATGATGTCTGAAATGATGAAAAAGATGTCAAAAGGAAATCTGAAAGGTATGTCTGATAAAGGAATACCACCAGAATTATTTAATCAATTAAAATAAAAGGAGAGTAGATGTTAAAATTAAGATTATCTAGGGGTGGCACAAAAAAGAGACCCGTTTACAAGGTTGTTGTAGCCGACAGTCGATTTGCTAGAGATGGCAGATTTATAGAGAAAGTAGGTTTTTTTAATCCACTGTTACCAAAAGAAAAAAAGGAAAGAATTGGATTAGAGGCTGAGAGAATAAAATACTGGCTTGGTCAAGGTGCACAACCTACAACAAGAGTAGCTAGAATTTTAGGGGAGAATGAATTGATGCCCATGCCTGCTAATGGAAATAACCCACAAAAAGCAATTCCAAAAAAAGATAGAAAAAAAGAAGGTTCGGAAGAGACTAAAAAGGAAGAGTCTCCGAAGGCAGATGCTGCTCCAGCTGTAGAAGCAAAAAAAGAGGAAGCTCCAAAAGCAGAAGCTAAAAAAGAGGAAGCTCCAAAAGCAGAAGCTAAAAAAGAGGAAGCTCCAAAAGTAGAAGCTAAAAAAGAGGAAGCTCCAAAAGCAGAAGCTCCAAAAGCAGATGCTCCAAAAGAGGAAAAGAAATAAGGTAAAGGATATTAATGTTGCATGCTCAAGTATTTACACTTTATCCAGATATTTTTCCTGGGCCTTTAGGCAAAGGACTTTATGGAAAAGCGATGTCAAAAAAATTGTGGAGTTTGAATGTAATAAATATAAGAGATGCAGCAACAGATAGACATAAAACGGTGGATGATACTCCTTATGGTGGTGGAACTGGTATGTTACTTAAACCAGACGTCTTAGCAAAATCTATTGATAAAAACGTTAATAAGGGAGATAGAATTTTATATCTTTCACCTAAAGGTAAAGTGTTTAATCAAAAACTTGCTCAAGATTTATCATTAGAAAAATCGTTTTCTCTAATTTGTGGGCACTTTGAGGGTGTTGATGAAAGAGTATTATCTACAAGAAATATTGAGGAGATAAGTATAGGAGACTATATATTATCAGGTGGAGAAACTGCAGCACTTGTAGTTCTTGATAGTATATTAAGACTTTTACCTGGAGTTTTAGGCAACGACAAATCTGCTAATGAGGAAACTTTTAGAAATGGTCTTTTGGAGTATCCACAATATACGAAACCACAAATTTGGGAGGATAAATTAGTGCCAAATGTGTTATTATCTGGTGATCACGCTAAAATTAAAGACTGGCGTTTATCTCAATCTGAGGCTATAACACGCGACCGAAGACCGGATTTGTGGCAAAAATATAAAAAAAATTAATTTGTTAAATATTAAAATGAAAACAATAGAAGAAATCAACCAAAGTAACGTTAAAAAGATTCTTTCAGAAAAAAAAATCCCTAATTTTTTTCCTGGTGATGTTATTAAAGTTGGTGTCAGAATTACTGAGGGGAAAAAAGAAAGAATTCAGTATTTCGAAGGTGTTTGTATAGCTAAAAAAAGCAGGGACATAAATTCATCTTTTACTGTTAGAAAAATATCCTTTGGCGAGGGTGTTGAAAGAACTTTTCCGTTGTATGGAACTGTTATTGACTCAATTAAAGTAATTCGTTCAGGTAAAGTAAGAAGAGCAAAACTTTATTATTTGAGAGATAGGACTGGTAAATCTGCTAGGATTGCTGAAAAAATTAGAAAAAAGATTGGTATTGATATCGATGTTAAGCCCGAGACTGTTACTGAGGAAAATCTAGCACCAGCACCAGCAAAGGAAAGTGCAACAGAATCTGTAAAAGAGGCTACCTCAACAATCGAGCCTAAAAAAGAGGAGGCACCAAAAACAGAAATGAAAAAAGAAGCACCTAAAACCGAAAAAAAACTTGAAAATTTACAGGAAAAAAAATAATTTTTTTCTCAATGCCCAATACTCTTTACGATAAAATTTGGAACGAGCACTTAGTTCATCAACAAGAAGATGGAACAGCGCTGTTGTTTGTTGATAGACATTTAGTTCATGAAGTCACTAGCCCACAAGCTTTTGAAGGATTAAGAAACTCTAAACGCAAAGTAAGACATCCAAGTTTAACGCTAGCAGTAGCGGATCACAATGTTCCAACAACTGATAGATCCAAAGGTATTTCAGACCATGAATCTAAAATTCAAGTTGAAACTCTAGAATCTAATTGTAAAGAATTTGGTATTAAACTTTTTGGAATGAATGATAAAAGGCAAGGAATCGTTCATGTTACCGGTCCCGAACAAGGTTTTACTCAACCTGGTACAGTTATTGTTTGTGGTGATAGTCACACAGCAACACATGGAGCATTTGGTGCATTAGCATTTGGTATTGGAACTTCAGAGGTAGAGCATGTTTTAGCAACTCAAACTTTAGTACAGAAAAAAGCTAAAAATTTTAGAATAAATGTCAATGGTACATTGCCACTAGGTGTCACATCTAAAGATGTAATTCTTCAAATAATTGGAAAAATAGGCACTGCAGGTGGAACAGGTTGTGTAATAGAATACGCGGGTGATCTAATTAAATCATTAAGCGTTGAGAATAGAATGACAATTTGCAATATGACGATTGAGGGAGGTGCAAGAGCAGGATTAATAGCTCCTGATGAAAAGATATTTAAATATTTAGAGGGAAGACCAATGTCTCCTAAAGGAAATGATTGGGACAACGCTTTAGAAAACTGGAAAAATTTGAGTACCGATGAAGGTGCTAAGTTTGACAAAGAGGTGAACTTAACTGCAAATGAAATTTCGCCAATGATAACTTGGGGAACATCACCCCAGGACGTTATTACAATAGATGAAAGAGTACCAAATCCAAAAAATGAGAAAGATGAGGACAAAAAAAATTCTTTAGAGAGATCTTTAAGTTACATGGGTTTAAGACCAGATATGGCAGCTAAAGATATCAAGATTGATAAAGTTTTTATTGGAAGTTGCACGAATGGTAGAATTGAAGATTTAAGAGAGGCCGCAAAAATTCTTAAAGATAAAAAAATAGCATCTCATGTTCATGCGATGGTTGTACCAGGGTCAGGATTAGTTAAAGAACAAGCAGAGCAAGAAGGATTAGATAAAATTTTCGTAAAGTCAGGATTTGAATGGAGAGAGCCAGGTTGTTCGATGTGTTTAGCAATGAATGCAGATAAATTAAAACCAGAGGAGAGATGTGCTTCTACATCAAATAGAAATTTTGAAGGTAGACAAGGAAGAGGTGGAAGAACTCATTTAGTTAGCCCTGGCATGGCTGCTGCAGCAGCAATATCAGGAAATCTTGACGATGTAAGGAAATATCAAAATTAATATGCAAAAATTTAATACTTTAAAGAGTATACCAGCATATCTACCAATAGTTAATATTGATACAGATATGATTATTCCAAAACAGTTTTTGAAGACAATTAAAAGGACTGGACTAGGAAAAAATTTATTTTTTGAGATGAGGTATGATGACAATGGTGAAGAAATAAATGATTTTGTTTTAAATCAAAAACCATACAGTAATTCAAAAATTTTAATTGCAGGAAAAAATTTTGGATGTGGTTCCTCTAGAGAGCATGCTCCTTGGGCATTATTAGATTTTGGTATTACTAGTGTGATAAGCTCAAGTTTTGCAGACATTTTTTATAATAACTGTTTTAAAAATGGAATTTTACCAATCATTCTTGATGATCAAAAAATCAAAGAGTTATCAGAGTATGCAAAAAGAAAAGAGGAAATTTTTATAGACCTCAAAGAGGAAAAGATTATTTTTGGAAATAATGAAACAAAATTTAAGATAGATTCATTTAAAAAGAAGTGTCTATTAGAAGGTCTGGACGATATAGCATTGTCTTTAGAAAAAAAGGATAAGATAGAAAGTTTTGAAAAGGGTTTGAAAATTAAAAAGCCATGGGTATTTAATGATTAAAGTTAAAAAAAAAAAAATTTTACTGTTACCTGGAGATGGGATTGGTCCAGAAGTCACTGAAGAAGTTAAAAAAATAATTAATTGGTTTAATGACAAAAAATCTTTAGGTTTTGAGACAGATGAAGAACTAGTTGGAGGTTGTTCTTATGATAAGCATGGAACTCCTATTACTGATGAGGTTTTTTACAAAGCTTTAGAGAGTGGAGTTATAATGCTAGGTGCTGTTGGTGGACCAAAGTGGGAAAGTGTGGAGTTTGATAAAAAACCAGAAAGAGCATTATTAAAATTGAGAAAAGAACTAAAACTTTTTGCTAATCTAAGACCAGCAATATGTTTTAAACAATTAGTTGATGCCTCAACTTTAAAACCAGAAATAATTTCAGGATTAAATATAATGATTGTTAGAGAGTTAACAGGTGGTGTCTATTTCGGTGAACCAAGAGGAATCAAACCTATAGAAAATGGTGAAAGAAAAGGTGTTAATACACACACTTATACAAGCAGTGAAATCATTAGGGTTGCGAGAATTGCTTTTGATTTAGCAAGAAAAAGATCAAACAAAGTTATATCTTGTGAAAAATCAAATGTAATGGAGGCAGGACAACTATGGAAAGAAGAAGTTCAAGCACTTCATGATAAAGATTATAAAGATGTGAATTTAAACCATATGCTTGCAGACAATTGTGCTATGCAATTAGTAAGAAATCCAAAACAATTTGACGTCATTTTAACCGACAACCTTTTTGGTGATATGTTATCGGATGAAGCATCAATGTTGACAGGGTCTCTTGGACTTCTTCCATCAGCATCTTTAGGCGCAAAAAATAAAGACGGAGAAATGAGAGCAATGTACGAACCTATACATGGTTCTGCACCTGATATTGCTGGCAAAGGAATTGCAAACCCTATTGCAAGTGTATTGAGCTTTGCTATGGCTCTAAGGTATTCTCTAGATTTGGATAAAGAGGCCAAAGTCTTAGAAAAAGCTGTACAAGATGTATTAAATGATGGATTAAGAACAAAAGATATTTTATCAGAAGGAATGAAAGAAGTTTCAACTTCTGAGATGGGAGATGCGATAATTTCAAAATTGCAATAATTAATTAATTATCTTAAACTGATCATATGCCAAGCTATACCGCACCAGTAGAAGATATGATGTTTCTGTTTGAGAAACTAAGAGACAATAAATATTATAATGAATTAGAAAAATATAAAGATGTCAGTCCAGATCTAGTTAAAGATATTTTAGAAGAAGCGGCAAAAATAAACCAAAATTTGATTTTACCACTTGCCAAAGCTGGAGATGAAAAACCCGCTATATTAGAGAATGGAGTTGTAAGAACACCCCCTGGTTATAAGGAAGTTTATCAAAAGTATATTGAAGATGGCTGGACCTCACTATCATGTGATCCAAAATATGGTGGGCAAGGAATGCCTAAAACAGTAAGTGCTTTTTTTGATGAAATGATATCATCAGCTAGTTTAGCATTTAAACTTTATAGCGAATTAACATTAGGTGCTTATAATTGTATTCATCATCATGCAACAGATGAAATAAAAAATAAATTTCTTCCTAAGATGGTTGAGGGAAAATGGAGTGGTACAATGTGTTTAACTGAACCAGTTTGTGGAACAGATCTAGGTTTACTTAAGACAAAAGCATTAGAACAACCAGACGGCACATATAAAATTACAGGTCAAAAAATATTTATTACTTCGGGAGATCATGATTTAACCGAAAATATTATTCATTTGGTAATAGCAAGAGCAGCAGACTCACCTAAGGGAACAAAAGGAATAAGTTTATTTTTAGTTCCAAAATTTGTTGTAAAGGAAGACGGAACTGTCGGTGCAAGAAATGGAATATCTACAGGTTCAATAGAAACAAAAATGGGCATCAAAGGCTCAGCCACATGTGTTTTAAATTTTGATGAAGCAACTGGTTTTATGATTGGTCCCAAAAACAAGGGATTGAGTCAAATGTTTACAATGATGAATTTAGAGAGAATAGTTGTTGGAATTCAAGGCTTGGGAATATCAGAAATTGCTTATCAGAACTCATTAAGTTATGCCAAAGATAGAAAGCAAGGAAAAAGTAATAATAATAAATCAGAAAACGGAATTGCTGATTCAATTATTGAACATGCAGATATAAGAAAAACTTTGTTGAATATGAAATCAATTATCGAAGGAGAAAGAGCATTATGTTTCTGGTTGTCACAACAAACTGAAGTCAGCTTAAATCATGATGATCAAAAAATTAGGCAAGATGCTTCTGACATGGTGTCATTAATGACACCAGTTGTAAAATCTTTATTTTCAGATTTGGGAATGGAAATTACTAGCGATGCTATGCAAATATTTGGCGGATATGGTTATACAAAAGATCAAGGTATTGAGCAATTGTATCGAGATAATAGGATTACCCCGATTTACGAGGGAACAAATTCAGTCCAAGCAGCCGATTTAGTTTTTAGAAAATTATCAAATAAAAATGGTAATATAATCGATAAATTTTTAGTCCTAATTAAATCTGAAGCTAATTCAAATAGTGAAAAAGTGAAGCCGTTTTTTGATCAATTTAATTACTATATAGACATTCTTTCAAAGTTTAGTGAATGGACAATTGAGAAAGCTAAAACTAATAAGGATGATGTAAGCGCAGCTGCTAATGATTACTTGAAAACTCTGGGTTATGTATCATTAGCTTTTGCATGGGTTAAAATCCTTAACATAAGTTTTAAAGATTATGAAGAAAATAGAAGATTTTATGACAGTAAAATAAATACTGCTAAATTCTATTTTGATAAAGTTCTTCCTAGAGCTGAACAGCACTATAAATCTGCTATCTCAGGAAGCTCAAATATCATGAGCTTTAAATTCAACTAAAATGAGTTCTTACAATACTGATTTAGACAAAAACGCTGCAAATTATGTTCCTCTCACACCTTTAACTTTTATTAAGAGAGCTAAAGAAATTTACCCGGATTATGAAGCGATAATTTATGAGGACCGTAAATATTCTTGGGCAGAAGTTTATAAACGAACAGTAAAGTTTGCTAGTGCCTTAAGCAAGATCGGTATCAGAAAAGGAGATACGGTATCATTTTTAGCTTTTAACACTCCTGAAATCTTTGAAGGTCATTATTCTGTACCAATGACAGGTGCAGTATTGAATACAATCAATACAAGATTGGACGCTAAAACAATCGCTTATATTTTAGATCATAGTGATGCTAAAGTCCTAGTGGTAGATAGACAGCTACATATTGAAGTGAAAAAAGCTCTAGGTATTTTAAAGAGTAAAATAACAATTATTGATATCTTTGATCAACATGCAGATCAATCAAAATGTGAAAAAATAGGTGAGTTAGAGTATGAAAGTTTTTTAAATACAGGTGACGAAAACTATGATTGGAAAATGCCAGAAGATGAATGGCAAGCAATTTCTCTTAGCTATACTTCAGGCACAACTGGTAATCCAAAAGGTGTTGTCTACCACCACAGAGGCTCATATTTAATGTCAACCGGAAGTGCAGTAGCTTGGAATATGCCTAACAGACTTAATTTTTTAACTATTGTGCCAATGTTTCACTGTAATGGATGGGGTTATCCTTGGACTGTTCCAATGTTAAATGGGAGAACCATTTGTTTAAGAAATATTGATGTAAAGAAAATTTTTGATTTGATCGATGAGCATAACATAACCCATTTTGGTGGAGCACCAATAATTTTAAACATGATTACGGGAGCACCAGAATCTGATAAAAAAAAGTTAAAACATAAAGTTTATGTGCTTACTGCAGGAGCTCCACCACCAAGTATAATTTTTAAAAAAATGAATGAACTTGGTTTCGAAGTTATGCATGTGTATGGTTTGACAGAAACTTATGGCCATGTAACTCAATGCGCATGGAATGATGCTTGGGATGAATTAGATGAGGAAAAACAAAATGAGATTAAAGCCAGGCAAGGAGTGAGGTATCCAAATACAGAAGGAGTAACGGTAATGAATCCTGAAACAATGACGGAAGTGCCCAAGGACGGAAAGACAATTGGAGAAATTATGATTAAAGGAAATATAGTTATGAAAGGCTATTTCAAAGACAAAGATGCAACAACTAAAGCTATGCGTGGTGGCTGGTTTCATTCAGGTGATTTAGCTGTAATGCACCCAAATGGGTATGTTAAGATTCAAGATAGATCGAAAGATATAATAATTTCTGGTGGTGAAAATATATCCTCTATAGAAATAGAAAACACTTTGGCAAAACACCCATCGGTATCTATTGCAGCTGTAGTTGCAAAACCAGATGAAAAATGGGGAGAAGTACCATGTGCATTTATTGAAATAGTAAAAGATAAACCCACAACTGAAAAAGAATTGATCAGTTTTTGCAAGGAAACTCTTGCTGGATTTAAGGTACCAAAACAAGTTGTTTTTTGTGAATTACCCAAAACATCAACAGGAAAAATTCAGAAATTTGAATTAAGAAAAAAATTTTAGGTAATTAATTGAAATTTCAAATAAATAAAAAGAAAATTCATGCATCTGACTCCGGTCAAGGTATAGATTATCAAAAAGAAACAATAGTTTTTCTTCATGGAAGTGGTCTTTCACATATCGTATGGTCTCTTACAGAGCAATTTTTTTCAAATAAAAACTTTAATGTGCTCTCTATAGATTTACCTGGACATGGAAACTCAGATGGACCTTGTCTAGAAAGTATTGAGAAAATTGCTGATTGGTTAGAAGAAGTATTCAATAATTTAAAATTAAAAAATTTAATTTTAGTTGGACACTCACAAGGATGTCTTGAAATATTAGAATATATTTACAAATATAAAGATAAAATAGCTAAAGCAGTTTTTGTTGGGGGATCGAATAAAATGCCTGTTCATCCTGATTTGATAAAGTTAGCTCAAAATGGTGACTCTGAAGCGGTTAAGTTAATGATGAAGTGGGGCTATGAAGGTTCGAAAAAATTTATCGGGGGGAATCCAGTTGAAAAAATAATTCAATCGCCAAGAGATATTAGTGAAATTTTAGCAACCGATTTAAATGCCTGTAACAATTATACTAATGGAATAGAGGCAGCAAAGACCATTCAATGTCCAACAATGTTTATATTGGGTGAACTTGACAGGATGGTTAATTTGGAACATGCAAAGAAATTTGCGAACTCAGTCAAGGACTCGAGTATTCACATAATTCATGGATCTGGACATATGATTATGATTGAAAAAGCTTTTGAAATGAGAGAAAAGATCTTAGAATTTTTAAAAAAATGAAAAACGTTCCAATTGTTAAATCAAGAAGATTGAGAAGTTCGCCTTACACAGATAGAATCGAGGCTCATGGAGTAAGCAGTTACACAGTGTATAACCACATGTTATTACCGGCTTCTTTTAAGTCTTTAGAGTCTGATTACCACCATTTAAAAAAATTTGTTCAGGTATGGGATGTTGCAGCTGAAAGACAAGTTGAAATTTCTGGTAAAGACTCTGCTAAGCTAGTTCAATTAATGACATGTAGAGATTTGTCTAATTCAAAAGTAGGTAAATGTTATTATGCACCTTTGGTAGATCATAAAGGTCTTTTAGTAAATGACCCAATTATAAATAAATTAGCAGATGATAGGTGGTGGTTATCTATTGCGGACTCAGATGTCATCTTTTTTGCGAAAGGACTTGCAGCTGGAAAAAAACTTGAAGTTGAAATTAGTGAACCAAACGTAAATATTCTTGCTGTTCAAGGACCTTTATCAGACGATTTAATGGCAAAATTATTCGGGGAGAAAATTAGAGAATTAAAATTCTTTAATTTTCAATATTTAGAATTTAAAGATAGACAATATTTTGTTGCCCGATCTGGCTGGTCAAAACAAACTGGTTTTGAAATTTATGTTGAAGATAATTTAGCTGGTCAGGATTTGTATGATTATTTATTTGAACTAGGAAAAGAATTCAATGTAAGAGCTGGATGCCCAAATTTGATTGAGAGAATAGAGTCAGCACTTTTATCTTACGGGAATGACTTTGATAATAGAGATAATCCTTTTGAGGCAAATTTTGATAAGTTTATAAATTTGGACAGCAATATTGATTTTATAGGAAAAGAAAACTTAAAAAAAATTCAACAAGAGGGAATTAAAAGAAAATTAATGGGCGTTAAAATTGACCACGATAAAATTGACATGTACTGTGAAAAAACATTACTAGATGACAATAACAAAATTGTAGGTTATGTGAGATCTGCAGCTTATTCTCCAACTTTCAAAAAAGTTATAGGTATTGCAATGATTAATAAACCCTACTGGGACGCTAAAACCCAATTTAAGATAGATATTAGCGAAAAAATATTTGTTGGAAAAATTTGCGATTTACCTTTCATTTAGTATAAAAGTTACATCATGAATATTGCAATAGTAGGGGCAACAGGAAATGTTGGAAGAAAGACCTTAGAAGTTCTTGAAAAAAAAGAAATTTCTATTGATAATCTTTATTTAGTAGCTTCACCTAAAAGTGTAGGAAAAAAAATTAAATTTCAAGGAAAAGAAATTGAGGTTCATAATTTAGAAAATTTTGATTTTTCAAAAGTGAGGATTGCTTTTTTTGCAGCTGGTAGCAAAATAGCAGAAAAATTTGCAGAAAAAGCAGCAAAGCATTGTTTTGTAATTGACAATTCAAGTTTTTTTAGAATGGACTCAGATGTTCCTTTAGTGGTTCCCCAAGTTAATCCAGATGATTTAAATAATATTAAAAAAAATATTATTGCAAATCCAAATTGTTCAACAGCACAATTAGTCATTGCTTTAAAACCGTTACATGATCTGTTTGTGATTAAAAGAATAGTTGTTTCGACATATCAATCAGTTTCAGGAGCTGGCAAAGCACCAATGGATGAATTATTTGAACAAACTCAATTAGTTTTAGAGGGTAAAAACGTTAAATCTCAAAATTTTACGAAGCAAATAGCTTTTAACGCCATTCCTCATATCGATATTTTTTCAGATGACGGTTACACAAAAGAAGAATTGAAGATGAGAAATGAAACAAAAAAAATTTTAGGTGATATAATTGATCTTACTGCAACATGTGTAAGATTACCAATATCTGTTTCTCACTCAGAGGCAGTCAATCTACAATTTGAAAAATCATTTTCTTTAAAAAAAGTAAGGGAGGCTTTAGATAATTTTGAGGGTTGTAAAGTTATCGATGAAAGAGTTAATGGTGGATACATAACTCCACTTGACGCAGAGGGAAGAAACGAAACATTTGTATCAAGAATTAGAGAGGACAAAACTATAGAAAATGGATTAAATTTATGGGTTGTTTCAGATAATCTTTTAAGAGGCGCAGCTTTAAATGCAGTTGAAATAGCTGAAACATTAATTAAAAATAATTTTTATGGAAAATAAATCTCCGTTATCGCCGCATATCCAAGTATATAGATGGCAAATTTCATCATTAGTCTCTATCTCTCACAGAATAACTGGGATAATAAATGTTATTGCAATCTCTTTGGTTTGTTTATGGATTTCTTTAATTTTTTTTAGTGAAAGCAATTATGAAACTATTAATTTATTATTAAATTCAATGGTTGGAAAATTTATTATCTTAGGAATTACATGGTCTTTTTCATTTCAAATTCTTAGTGAAATTAGACACCTATTCATGGATCTAGGTTATGGATTTGAACTTAAAACAACCAAGATATCTGGTATAATAGTAATTTTTGGGTCAGTAATCTTAACTATAATTTTTTTTATAATAGGAAAAAGTTTTATTTAATATGATAACTGCAACAAAAAAATGGATTTTTTTAAAGATAAGTGGAGCTCTATTAATTCCATTAATGATATGGTTTATTTTAAATTTAATAAAGATTTATGACCAAGATTACTTAAATTTGATATCTTTTTTTACGGAGCCACTTTCCAAATTTTTATTTAGTATCTTTATTATTAATGCTTATTTTTTCTCAGCTTTAAGTATTAGTGAGGTTTTTGAGGATTATATTAAAAATGAGAAAATCAAAAATGTCGCAAATAAGCTTTTATATGCATCAGCTGTAGCAATTCCGTTAATTACAATTATATTAATTACGTATAAATGAGTTCATATAAAATAATTGATCACGAATACGACGTAGTTGTTTTAGGTGCTGGAGGTTCAGGCTTAAGAGCTGCGGTTGGATTAAGCGAAGCAGGATTAAAGACAGCATGTATTTCAAAAGTATTTCCAACCAGAAGTCATACCTCTGCAGCTCAAGGAGGAATTTCAGCTGCACTTGGAAATATGGGTGAGGATGATTGGCGATGGCACATGTATGATACTGTGAAAGGTGCAGATTGGTTAGGTGATCAAGACAGCATTGAGTATCTTTGTAAAGAAGCTCCTAAAGCTGTAATTGAATTAGAAAAATATGGTGTTCCTTTTAGTAGAACAGATGATGGAAAAATTTATCAGAGACCTTTTGGAGGAATGACAAAAAATTACGGAAATGGAATAGTCCAGAGAACTTGTGCAGCAGCAGATAGGACTGGTCATGCAATCTTACATACGCTCTACGGTCAAGCTTTGAAACACAGAACTGAATTTTTTATTGAATACTTTGCTTTAGATCTTTTAATGAAAGATGGTGAGTGCAAAGGTTTAATTGCTTGGAATTTAAATGATGGAACAATACATAGATTTAGATCACATAATGTAATTATTGCTACAGGCGGATATGGTAAAGTATACTACTCAGCTACATCTGCACATACATGTACAGGAGATGGAAATGCTATGGTTTTAAGAGCAGGCTTACCATTACAAGACATGGAGTTTGTACAATTTCATCCAACCGGAATTTATGGGCACGGCACTTTAATTACAGAAGGCGCTAGAGGTGAAGGAGGATATCTTACAAATTCTAAAGGTGAAAGATTTATGGAAAGATACGCGCCTAACGCCAAAGATTTAGCATCTCGAGATGTTGTCAGTCGATCGATGTCAATTGAGATTAACGAAGGCAGGGGTGTTGGAAAAGACCAAGACCATGTTCATTTAAACTTAAATCATTTAGATAAAGAGATTATAGAAAGTAGATTGCCAGGTATTACAGACGCAGCAAGACTATTTGCTAATGTTGATGTTACTAAGGAACCAATACCAGTTGTACCAACTGTCCATTATAATATGGGAGGAATACCAACTAATTATAAAGCAGAGGTATTAACTGTAAATGGGTCTGAAAAAACGGTCCCGGGATTAATGGCAATTGGAGAGGCTGCTTGTGTTTCAGTCCACGGAGCTAATAGATTAGGCTCAAACTCCTTAATTGATTTAGTTGTTTTTGGAAGAGCAGCTGCGAAAAGAGCTGCTGAATTAATCAAGCCGGGTGCTCCTCATGAAGAAATTAGTGAGTCGGAAACACAAAAATGTTTAGACAGATTCGATAAAATTCGAAATTCTGAGGGTAATGTTGGGACTGCCGAATTAAGATTATCGATGCAGAAGACTATGCAATCAAAATGTGCCGTATTCAGAACAGAAAAAACACTTAAAGAAGGTGTTGATGAAATTAAAAAAACATTCGATGGTTTAGGTTCTATATCTGTTAAGGATAAGTCATTAATTTTTAACACTGATTTAGTTGAGACCTTAGAATTTGATAATTTAATTAGACAAGCAGTGGTAACAGTCGATTCTGCTTATAATAGGAAAGAAAGTAGAGGTGCACATGCGAGAGAAGATTATCCTAAAAGAGACGATGATAAATTTATGCAACACACTTTAGCATGGTGTGATGGCAAGAATACCAAAATAAGCTATAGAGATGTGCATAAATCTACTTTAACTAATGAAGTACAATATTTTCCACCGCAGGAAAGAGTTTATTAATGGTGCAAATCAGTTTATCTGAAAAGTCTAAAATAAAAAAAGGTAAATACTTCAAAGATAAGACGGGTTCAAAAAATTTAAAAAAAGTAAATGTATACAGATGGGATCCATCTTCAGGTGAAAATCCTAGAATTGATACCTACGAAGTTGATATGGATAATTGTCCTTCTAAAGTGTTAGATGTTTTAAATAAAATTAAAAATGAAATCGATCCTACACTCGCTTATAGAAGATCATGTGCGCATGGTGTCTGTGGTTCTTGTGCGATGAATATGGCTGGAAAAAATGGTTTGGCCTGTACAACTCCACATGCAGATATAAATGGAGATATCGATATTTATCCGTTACCTCATTTAAAAGTTAAAAAAGACCTAATAGGAGATTTAGATGGATTGTATAAACAATACCAATCAATTGAACCTTGGCTGAAATCTAGTTCAAAATCTGAAGTTACTGAAATTTTTCAATCTAAAGAAGATAGAGCAAAGTTGGATGGTGCATACGAATGCATTATGTGTGCGTGTTGCTCTACATCATGCCCAAGTTATTGGTGGAATGGTGATAAGTATTTAGGTCCAGCAGTTTTATTACAAGCATATAGATGGATAATAGATAGCAGAGATGAGGAAAGGCAAACAAGACTTAAAAAAGTAGCTGATGAACTTAAATTATATCGTTGTCATACAATTCTTAACTGCACTAGTGCATGTCCAAAGGGATTAAATCCTGCAAAGGCAATTGCTGAAATAAAAAAAATGTTAGCAACAGCTAATATTTAAACAATAGACTCATAAGATTTTTTACTCTAAAAGATCCTATTCATGAATTTAATTGAACATTTTGTAGGTGGAAAAATAATTCCCGGATCCTCAGAAAAGAAAGGTAAAGTTTTTAATCCTGCTACTGGCGAACAAGAGAAAGAAGTCAGACTAGCCTCTCAGAACGATTTAGATCAGGCTGTAGTAATTGCAAAAAAAGCTTTTGAAACCTGGTCAATTAAGCCTCCACTTCAAAGAGCGAGGATTATGTTTAAATTTAAAGAGTTAATTGAAAAAAATTACGATGAGCTCACTAAACTAATTGTTTCTGAGCACGGCAAAGTTTATGAAGACGCGAAAGGATCATTAACTAGAGGTTTAGAGGTAGTAGAATTTGCATGTGGAATTCCACACTTGTTAAAAGGAGAATTTTCAGAGAATGTAGGAACAGATGTTGATAGCTGGTCAATGCGTCAACCATTAGGCGTTGTCGCTGGAATAACACCATTCAACTTCCCAGCTATGGTTCCGATGTGGATGTTTCCAATTGCAATTGCTTGTGGAAATACATTTATATTAAAGCCATCAGAAAAGGATCCTTCTTGCGCAATAAAATTAGCAGAATTATTAACTGAGGCTGGTCTTCCAGACGGTGTATTTAATGTGATAAATGGAGACAAAGAAACAGTAGATGCAATACTAACTAACAAAGATATAAAAGCGGTGAGTTTTGTTGGCTCAACTTCTATAGCAAAATACATTTATGAAAATTCAGCAAAAAATGAAAAAAGAGTTCAGGCATTGGGCGGTGCTAAAAATCATTTGGTGGTAATGCCAGATTGTGATTTAGATGGCGCAGTGAATGGTTTAGTGGGTGCAGCTTACGGTTCAGCTGGAGAAAGGTGTATGGCTCAGTCAGTTGCTGTAGCAGTTGGTGATATTGGAGATGAACTAGTGTCTAGATTATCAAAAAAAGCAGAGGCATTAAAAGTTGGACCAGGAATGGACAAAAATTCTGAAATGGGCCCTCTAGTCACCAAAGAACATTTAGAAAAAGTAAAAAGTTACGTTGATTTAGGTGTAAAAGAAGGTGCGAAATTAGTTGTTGATGGAAGAAATTTAAATTTACAAGGATACGAAAATGGCTTTTACATTGGTGGTTGTTTATTTGATAATGTGACAAAAGATATGAGAATTTATAAAGAAGAAATATTTGGCCCAGTTCTATCAGTTGTTAGAGTTAAAACTTTTGAGGAAGCTTCAAAATTAATAAACGAGCATGAGTATGGAAATGGTGTAAGTATTTATACAAGAGATGGAGATGCTGGAAGAACATTTGCGAGCAAAATTCAAGTTGGAATGGTTGGAATAAATGTGCCCATACCTGTACCAATGGCTTTTCATAGTTTTGGTGGTTGGAAAAGATCTTTGTTTGGAGATAGTGCAATGCATGGTACGGAAGGAATAAAATTTTATACCAAATTAAAAACAATAACTTCAAGATGGCCCTCAGGAATTAGATCTAATGCTGAATTTGTGATGCCAACGATGAAATAAAAGGACAATGAGTAAAATATCTTTAATTGGTGCAGGTCAAATAGGCGGAACTTTAGCTCACTTAATCGGAATAAAAGAATTAGTAAAAGAAGTAGTTTTATTTGACGTTGCAAGTGGTATTGCGAAAGGAAAAGCTTTAGATATTGCTCAATCATCATCTGTAGATGGTTTTGATGTTAAATTTTCTGGGACTGACGATTATAAAGATATTAAAGACTCAGATGTAATTATAATTACAGCGGGAGTACCAAGAAAACCTGGAATGAGCAGAGATGATTTACTTGGTATCAACTTAAAAATTATAAAGCAAGTTGCAGAGGGAATTAAAGAAAATGCGCCCAATGCATTTGTAATATGTATTACAAACCCATTAGATGTGATGGTGATGGCTTTTCAAAAATTTTCAGGACTTGCTCCAAATAAAGTAGTTGGGATGGCAGGTATATTAGATAGCTCTAGATTTAAATTATTTCTATCTGAAGAATTCAGTGTCCCGGTTAAAGAGATAGAATCAATGGTGATGGGTGGTCATGGTGATACAATGGTACCTCTTCCAAGATTTACTAAAGTTTCAGGAAAACCTTTACTAGATCTAGTCAAAGAGGGAAAGATTTCTCAAAAAAGATTAGAAGAAATAAACCAGAGAACAAGAGATGGTGGAGCTGAAATTGTAAAATTTCTTGAAAAGGGTTCAGCTTTTTACGCCCCAGCTGCTTCAGGAGTTGAGATGGCTAAAGCTTATCTTCAAGACGAAAAAAAAATACTTCCCTGCGCCGCGTATTTAAATGGCGAATATGGAATCAAAGATATTTATGCTGGAGTTCCAATTAAGGTTGGAAAAAATGGTGTCGAACAAATAGAGGAAATAAAATTAGATGAAAAAGAAAAATCTGAATTTCTTCATTCAATTGATGCAGTAAAAAAACTATGGGAAGCAGCATCTAAAATAGATCCAGATTTGAATAAATAATGAATATACACGAGCATCAAGCTAAACAAATTTTAAAAAAATTTGGAGCAATTGTTCCAGAAGGTGTATTTGGTTTTACAGTTGAAGAACTTTTAGAGAAATGTAAATCATTAAAAACAGAAAAATATGTTTTAAAAGCTCAAATTCATGCAGGCGGGAGGGGAAAAGCTGGTGGTGTTAAAATTTTAGATAGCCTCAAAGAACTTGAAGTATCAGCTAAAGAATTACTAGGTAAAAAATTAGTTACCCATCAGACAGGACCCGAAGGAAGAGAAGTAAAAAGATTATATGTTGAGGTATCATCAAATATCGAAAAAGAGTTTTATTTATCTTGTTTAGTAGATAGAGCTACTTCCAAAATTGCATTTATTTCTAGTGATCAAGGTGGCATGGATATTGAAAAGGTAGCAAGCAAGTCACCAAATAAAATTTTAACCACTAAAGTAGAATTAAAAGAAGAAATTTCAAATAAAGAATGTGAAAAAATTATTCAAATTTTTGGATTAGACGAAAATTCTAAAAAAGAAGCAATATCATTAATTAAATCAATTTATAAAATGTTTATCAAAACAGATGCAAATATGGTCGAAATAAACCCGTTAATACTAACAAAAGAAAAAAAGATTATATGTTTAGATGCAAAGGTAAATTTTGACAGTAATGCTTTATTTAGGCACCCAGAAATTTTAGAATTAAGAGATTTTAATGAGGAAGATCCCGCAGAAATTGAAGCAAGCAAGTATGATCTAGCTTATATCAAATTGAATGGAAGTATTGGTTGTATGGTGAATGGGGCTGGCTTAGCAATGGCAACTATGGATATAATTAAACTATATGGAGAAGAGCCAGCAAACTTTTTAGATGTGGGTGGAGGAGCGTCTAAAGAAAAAGTTTCAGCTGCGCTTAAAATAATTTTGTCCGATAAAAATGTTAAGGGAATATTGATTAATATTTTTGGTGGCATAATGCGATGCGATGTTCTTGCGCAAGGAGTTGTAGATGCTGCAAAAGAAATACAAATCAATGTTCCTTTAGTTGTCAGATTGGCTGGTACAAACTTTAAAGAAGGTAAAGAGATATTAGATAACTCAGGATTAGAATTAATTTCTGCTGAAAACTTGGATGATGCTGCAAAAAAAATTGTAGAGGTAATTAAGTAATGTCAGTTTTGGTCAATAAAAATACAAGATTGATTTGCCAAGGATTTACAGGTTCTCATGGAACATTCCATTCTGATCAAGCAATAAAATACGGAACAAATTTAGTTGGAGGTGTGACACCAAAAAAAGGTGGTCAAAAACATTTAGGTCTTCCAGTTTTTAATACTGTAAAGGAAGCAAAGGTTTCCGAAGGTGCTAATGCAACAATGATCTATGTTCCTGCAAAATTTGCTGCTGCTGCAATAATCGAGGCGATTGATGCATCGATTGAACTTATTGTATGTATTACTGAAGGAATTCCTATTCAGGATATGCTTAAAGTTAAACAAAAACTAAGTAATTCAAAGTGTAGGTTAATTGGTCCTAATTGCCCAGGAATCATAACTCCTGAGGAGTGTAAAATTGGCATAATGCCTGGCAACATTCATAAAAAAGGAACCGTTGGCATAGTCTCAAGGTCAGGTACGTTAACTTATGAAGCAGTTGCCCAGACATCAGAAAATGGGCTTGGACAATCAACATGTATTGGAATAGGGGGAGACCCTATTAATGGTACAAATTTTATAGATTGTTTGGACTTGTTTTTAAATGACAACGATACACAATCAATCTTAATGATAGGTGAAATTGGAGGGACAGCGGAGGAAGAGGCTGCAGATTTTGTAAACAATCACAAAATAAAAAAACCGATTGTTGGATTTATTGCTGGTGTAACAGCTCCTCCTGGGCGAAGAATGGGTCACGCTGGAGCTATAATTTCAAGAGGCAAAGGTGCTGCTGAAGACAAGATAAAAAAAATGGAAGATTGCGGAATTATTATGGCCAACTCCCCATCAAAAATTGGAAGCACTTTATTTAATAAATTGTCTAATTGAAAAAAATCTTTGTAGGTAATATTATAATTAAAAATGTCTTCTAGTAAAAATCTTGAATTCGAGAAAACTGCTTTTTTAAGCAAATCCAACAGTACATTTATTGAGGAGATGTATCTAAAGTTTGTAAATAAAGATCCATCATTACCAGATAGTTGGAGAGAGTATTTTAGTGAAATTGGGGATCAAGCGGAAGAAGTAGTAAATGAAATAAATGGTCCTTCATGGAGTCCATCCAAAAAAGTATCAATAAATAAAGAGCAAAAATTAAATAATGGAAATCATAAACAAGACAAATTAGTTTCGACTGAGTCCAACGCTAATTCAATCAATGCTGTTGCTATGATAAGATCTTATAGGCAAAGAGGACATTTAATTGCTAAATTAGATCCATTGGGTCTTCGTGAAACAGACTATTTAGATGAGCTTCACCCAGATTCTTATGGATTTAAAAAAGAGGAATACCATAGTAAAATTTTTTTAGATGGAGTTATTAATAAACAATATTCGAATATTTCTGAAATTTTAAAATTTTTAAGAGATAAATATTGTGGTCCTTTAGGTTATGAATATATGCATATCTCAAATCCAACTGAGAGAAAATGGTTTAGAGATAGAGTAGAAAAGGCTGATGATTTTAAATTTACCCAAAATGGAAAAGAGGCAATTCTTAAAAAGTTAATTCAAGCTGAGGGTTTTGAAAAATTCTTACACACCAAATATGTTGGCTCAAAAAGATTTGGTCTTGATGGAGGTGAAAGTTTGATCCCAGCGCTTGAACAAATAATTAAAATAGGTGGTCAATCAAAAATAAAAGAAGTCAAAATAGGCATGTCTCATAGAGGAAGATTAAATGTACTAGCCAATGTTTTACAAAAATCTTATAAAAGAATTTTTAATGAATTTGCTGGAGAAATTAATTCAAATTCTGAAGATGACACTGGAGATGTGAAATATCATTTAGGCGCTTCGTCAAATAGAGAATTTGATGGAAACTCTGTGCATGTAAGTTTGACAGATAATCCATCTCATCTTGAAGCAGTCAATCCAGTAGTTTTAGGACAGACAAGAGCAAAACAATATTTCCATAATGATAAAGAGAGAAAGAAAGTAATACCGATATTAATTCATGGAGATGCAGCTTTTGCAGGCCAAGGAGTAGTGGCCGAATGCTTTGCAATGTCAGGATTACCAGGACATAATACTGGTGGAACCATTCATATTGTAGTAAATAATCAAATAGGGTTCACTACAAGCCCAAGATTTGCCAGGTCATCTCCTTACCCCTCAGATATTGCAAAAATGGTTGAGGCACCAATTATTCATGTTAATGGTGATGACCCAGAAGCTGTTGTTTATGCAGCAAGAATTGCAATAGACTTTAGATTAAAATTCAACAGAGATGTTGTGGTAGACCTTATTTGTTATAGAAGATTTGGTCATAATGAAGGGGATGAACCCTCTTTCACTCAACCATTAATGTATAAAAAAATTCGTTCACATCCAACAACTATAAAAGTTTAC
>CACPGZ010000003.1 GCA_902633585.1 uncultured Pelagibacteraceae bacterium | reverse complement strand
CACTAACACTAGTTTTTACAATTCACCAAATTTGCCAAAAAATCACAATCATGTAGAATTTATCTTTAAGAATATGAAATTAATTTATAATGACCCAAGAAGATTTGGATATTTTCAATTTCTAAATGACCTCAATAGCCTGAAAAAAAAATTTAAAAATTTAGGTCCAGAACCTTTTAATAAAAAATTTAATTCAAGATATTTGATTAATTATTTTAAAAAAAAGGATAAGAATATAAAAAATTTTTTATTAGATCAAAAATTTGTATCAGGAATTGGAAATATTTATGCAAGTGAAATTTTATATTTGTCAAAAATCAATCCCTTGCTTTCAGCTAAATATTTAAAAAAAAATCATTGTAAAAATATAGTTACAAATTCAAGAAAAATTTTGCAAAATGCTATAAGAAAAGGTGGATCAACTATAAGAGATTTTAGAAATACCATAGGTAATCAAGGAAATTTTCAAAAAGAATTTAATGTTTATGGTAGAGACAAACAAAATTGTAAAAGATCTAGTTGTTCAGGAATAATTAATAAAATAACCCAATCAAATAGATCAACATTTTTATGTGAAATATGTCAAAAATAATAAATATATTATTGACCAGACCTGTTTAAGCAGTTATACCCCTGCAAAATTATGGCTAATACAAAATCAGCAATTAAAAGGATTAGACGAATATCTAAACAAACAGCTGTTAATAAGGCAAGAAAAAGTAGATATAAAATTGCACTAAAAAAGATGAACGTTCTGATTGAAAACAAAAAAAAGTCAGAGGCTTTAAATTTCTTACCTAAGTTGAATTCGGAGTTAATGAAGATTGCTAAAACTGGAATTATTAAAAAACAAAACGCATCTAGGAATGTATCGAGAATTACAAAAAAAATAATTTCATTATAATTTTCTATACTTCAAGTTGATTCAACTCAAAGAATACACTTCATATATGAGGATTTAACCTTAAATTACAATATTTAGAATTAGTAAAAAAATATTATATTTAATTCAATCATAAATTTAATTTTTTTTTACACATAAAAATAATTTGTAAAAGGCATTTTTAAAAAAAAATTTTTTACACAATCCCAGATTTTATTTATTTTCAGTTTTGCAAAATAATTTGTTGCAATGAACATCATTATTGATGTAACTGGACTCTCCCCGAAAAAATGAACAATACATATACAAATAAAAGTTTTGACAAGATCAATCTTGATTGGAAATTGATTCAGTCTGAATTAAAACTAAAATTGGGGATGGAAGTTTATGAAAGCTGGATAAAAAAAATCGGTTTACTAGAGGAGTTTAATAATTATATATTGTTAACTGTCCCTACCAGGTTTATCCGTGACTGGATTACTTCAAGATATTTAGATCAGATTTTACAAACTATCAAAAAACGTAAAAAACAAATTGTAAGAATAGAATTTAAGATTTTAGAAAAAAAGATTAATAATAGCGAAAAATTTAATGATCTAAATAAAATAAACAAAATTCAAAAAGTTTCATTTATAAAAGACACCCATCTCCAATATAGTAGAATAGATCCTAATAAAAGATTTGAAAATTTTTTAATTGGCTCAAGTAATAAAATAGCTTTTGAGGCTTCCTTAAAGGTATCTGAGAATATTTCTTATTATAATCCGCTTTATATATATGGAGGCGTAGGTTTAGGCAAAACTCATCTTTTAAATTCGATAGGCCATGCAATGGATAAAAATAAAAAAGTAATGTTTATTTCTGCCGAGCGTTTTATGTATCAATTTGTAAAGTCAATAAAATCTAATGATATGGTTAAATTTAAAGAGTATTTTAGGAATACAGATGTTTTATTAATAGACGATATTCAGTTTATGAACGGTAAAGAAGCAATGCAAGAGGAGTTTTTTCATACTTTTAATGCACTCTTGGATAAGGAGTCTCAAATAATTGTTTCAGCGGATAGACCTCCAAATAAATTATCTAGGATTCAAGAAAGAATCAAATCGAGATTTTCTGGAGGATTAGTTGTGGATATTCAAAAACCTGAATATGATCTTAGGAGAAAGATTATTAAAAACAAGATCAATGAATTAACAACGCTTTATAATGATAAATTGTATTTTACAAGCGAGACCCAAGATTTTATAAGTAACAAAATTACAACCAATGTAAGAGAGTTAGTAGGAGCAATAAATCGCATAGTTTCGTTTTCGAGAATTTATAATAAACAACCAAGTTTATCAGAGACAAAAATTATTCTGAAAGACTTATTAAATCTAACAGAAAATAATGTAACAATAGACTTGATACAAACGATCGTATGTAAATTTTTTAAAATCAGTAAAAATGAAATGTTATCCTCAAGAAGGTCAAGATATTTAGTTAGACCAAGACAAGTCGCTATTTACCTCACTAAAATTTTAACTACTAAATCATTA
This sequence comes from uncultured Pelagibacteraceae bacterium, assembly GCA_902633585.1. Taxonomy (GTDB): domain Bacteria; phylum Pseudomonadota; class Alphaproteobacteria; order Pelagibacterales; family Pelagibacteraceae; genus Pelagibacter. The sequence continues at coordinate 85,425 of CACPGZ010000003.1, read as the reverse complement.
CCAGAAATTGGAAGAGAATTTTCAAATCGAGATCATACGACCATAATTCATTCTGTGAAAACAATTGAAAAAATAAAAGAAAAAAATCCAGACATGAATGATAATATAAATAAATTAAGAAATATTATTTTATATAAAAAAGAAGTATGAAATTTAACGTTAATCAAAAAGAGCTTCAAGAAGCTTTGAGTTACTGCCAAGGTGTTATAGAAAAAAGGAGTACATTACAAATACTTTCTAATGTTTTACTTAATGTAAGTAATTCAAAATTAACAATTACAGCCACAGATCTTGATTTGATTTTCATTCATCAAATAGAAAATGTTGAAATTTTGGAAGAAGGAAATACAACTACAACTTCGTCAATTATGTTTGATATTGTAAGAAAATTTTCTTCAGACAAAAAATTAAACTTATCTTTAAATAGCGAAAATAAACTTCAATTGGAGTCTGAAAAGTCAATATTTAATTTAAATTGTATAAACTCCTCAGAGTTTCCACTTACTGATGAAAATTTCAACGAAAATATGTTTGTAATAAATTCCAAATATTTTTTGAAATTACTTAATAAATGTAAATTTTCAATTTCAAATGATGAAACACGCCATTACTTGAGTGGAATATATTTTCATCAAACTGAAGTTGAGGATAAGGTTTATTTAACAGCTGTTGCAACTGATAGTCATAGAATGTCAATTTCAAAAATAAGATTAAGTGAAAAAATAAATTTTGACCCAATTATTCTTCCGAAAAAGACTATTTTTCAACTTTGCTCTTTGTTAGATAATTATGATGGTGATCTTAAAATATTTAACTTAAAATCAAAAATTAAGTTTGAATTAACCAACAGTATTTTAATTTCTAAATTAATTGACGGAAAATTCCCAAATTATTTACAGGTAATTCCTAAAAATAATAAAAAAAAACTAGAGACAAATCTTAAAACATTTTTAGGATCTGTTGATAGGGTTGCATCGGTATCTCTGGATAAGAAAGATGGAGTTAAGTTTAAACTATCTAAGGATGCATTAAATCTTTCTGTTAATAATACTACGAGTGGAGATGGTCATGAAACTTTAACTGTTAAATTTGATTATGACTTAGAAATTAGTTTTAATTCAAGATATCTAATAGATGTTGCCTCTCAACTGGACGGGAAAAAAATAGAGCTATTTTTAAATGACACAGGATCTCCAGCTTTAATAAAAGATCCTGGTGATTTTGATAGTATCTACGTTGTAATGCCGATGAAAGGCTAATTCATAAGATTTAATTCCGAATAAATCTTATCCTCTAAAGTTTTAAGAAACATCTCTTTTTCTAAATTATTATTTATTCGTTGTAGTATAGATATAGTAATTGTTTTATTGCTAATTTTTTTCCCTGACTTAGGCCAGACGTATCCAGAATTAATCGCAACCGGTTGACACGCAATTTTAAGTTTCTCGTAAATTCTAGAGGCTCCCTTTTTAAAGGGTGGCCTCTCAAATGGTAAAACTCTAGTTCCTTGAGGAAAGATGATCAGAGGCCTATCTGAATTTGTAATCACACTTGAAATTTCATTATAAAAACCCAGATTATCTTTTGTAATTTGACCCCTTTTAATCGATATGGACCCAATTTTCTTCAGATACCATCCGAATATAGGTATGAGTAGTAATTCTTTCTTGAGAATAAATACTGGAGATTTAAATAAAGTTTGAAGAAAAAAAGTTTCAAACATTGATTGATGTGATGCTGCTATAAAGAATTTTTCATCTTTTATAATATTTTCAGTTCCTTTGATTATTATTTTTGTTGAAAGAAAAAATTTTAAGCAAAAACTAGTCCAATGACCCATCAACTTACCACCAAATAACACTACTTTCTTGGGTAAGAACAATGAAGGTAAAAAAATTGTTGAAATAATAATGATTCCAGTAAAAAAAAATAATGAAAATGTAAAATTTCTTAACATCTCTATCAAAAGCTAAACTATTTCAGCGTGCTTTTGTCTTCTTCTAATTACATTAATTTTTGAACCCTTTATTAATAATTCTATTGGTTTAGGTCTTAAATTATAATTGGAGCTTAAGGACATGCCATAAGCTCCTACATCGCATATAGCTATTAAATCTTTTTCTTCTAGTTTTTGAAATTTTTTTACCGTTGTAAATTTATCGGTACTTTCACAAATTGGACCAACAAATTCATACGTTTTATTTGATATCTTATTAGATTTTATTACTGGCAATGTTCTATGATATGCTCCATATAGTGCAGGTCTCATAAGATCATTCATAGCGGCATCTAAAATTATAAATTTTTTTCTACCACTGTCTTTAATATAAATGACTTTACTTATTAACATACCGGTATTACCAATTATAGATCTTCCAGGTTCAAATATAATTTTTACTTTATGTTTTTTAAGAAAATTTTTTATTACAGCGTTATATCTTTTATAATTAAGTACCTTATCTTTATTGGAATAATTAATTCCCATACCTCCACCTAAATCAATAAATTCGAATTTATGATCACTTTTATCTAAGATATGGTTAACAGCTTTAAGCATTTTTCCATAGGGCTTATGGTCTAAAATTTGACTTCCTATATGAACACTCAAACATTTTAAGTCTATATTTTTCGAATTTTTACAAAAATCTACAATTTTATGAAATGTATTTTTATTCACTCCAAATTTATTCTCTTTTTTTCCAGTAGAAATTTGATTAAGTGTTTTTGCATCTGTGTTAGGATTAAATCTAACTCCGACTTTAACTTTTTTGTTTCTTAATTTTGCAATTCTATTTATTTCTATTATTTCACTCAAAGACTCAGCGTTAATGAGAAGGATTTTTTTATTTATAGCAAAATTCAACTCACTAGAAGTTTTTCCAACTCCAGAAAATACAATTTTATTTGGTTTTATACCTGCTTTTAAGGCAATCATAAGTTCACCTAAAGAGACTACATCAGCTCCTAAACCAAATTTTTTAATTTCTTTAATTAAATTAACATTAGTATTAGATTTGACTGCAAAACAAATTAAAGGTGAAAAAGATTTAAAATTTTCTTTAAATTTATTTATATTTTCTTTTAATTTAGAATATGAATAACAATAAAAAGGTGTTCCAAACCTTTTAGCTATTCTCTGGAAATTGGCTTTTTCCACTGTAAGTCTATTGTTTATGTATTTCATGAAGTTTTTTTAATTATAATTGTTGGTATTTTAATTTCTTTGTTTAGAGCTTTATATTCAGGATCACCTTTCTTTCCACAAGAAATTAAAATGCAACAAACTAAAACAACAAATGTAATTTTTTTAATCATTTTAATTTTTTATATTTCCTTATCATCTTTTTGATATTATCAAAAGATGTTCCACCATAAGATTTTTTTGAATTTACAGAGTTCTTTAAATCAAACACTTTTAGCACATCATTTGTCAATGTTGATTCTATCTTTCTCAAGTCTTCCAAGGATAATTCATTTAGTTTTTTCTTTCTTTTTTCAGCCAAATTCACTAACAAGGCTGTTTTTTGGTAAGCTTCTCGAAAAGACATTGAATTATTCTTTACAAGATAATCGGCTAAATCTGTTGCAGTAATGTATCCAGAGTTTGCTAATTCAAGCATTCTTTTTTTATTAGGACTTATATTTTTAAGAATTTCATTAAATATTTTTAAACTTTCATAAAGTACATCATAGGATTTAAAAATGATTTCTTTATCATCTTGAAGGTCTTTAAAGTATGAAAGAGGCAATCCTTTCAATATAGTGAACATTGAAAATAAATTACCAAAAGTAATTCCTGATTTACCTCTCAAGTATTCTAAAAGATCAGGATTTTTTTTTTGTGGCATTATTGAGGAACCGGTTACTATTTTATCTGAAAGGTTTATTAAATTGAAACCATCAGAATTCCAGATAATTAATTCTTCAGCAATTCTTGATAAATGTAATGAACAAACAGAAACACTGTAAAGAAAATCTAATACAAAATCTCTATCTGCGACTGTGTCTATCGAATTATTTGTAGGTCTTTCAAAACCAAGTTTTTTTGTTGTATAATTTCTGTCAATGTTAAAAGAAGTTCCAGTTAATGCAGCAACACCTAACGGGTTTTCATTTAAACTGTCTAGATTACTCTTAAACCTGTCTTTGTCTCTTTTAAACATTTCCACGTATGCCATTAAATAGTGCGCAAATGAAACTGCTTGTGCATTTTTCAAATGAGTAAAACCTGGCATAATAGTATCTATATTCTTTTCTGCTAAATTAATTGAATTATTAATTACATTACTTAACTTCATGCTAATGTTATAGTTTGCTGATTTAATCCAGATTTTAAAGTCGGTTATTACTTGGTCGTTTCTGGATCTTGCCGTGTGAACATACCCAGCTTCTTCACCTATTATTTGAAATAGTCGCTTTTCAATATTTATATGAATATCCTCGTATTTTTTATTAAATTCAAACTTTTTATTAGATATTTCCTTTTCAATCTTATTTAGTCCATAAATAATTTTATTTTTTGTTCTAAAAGAAATAATTTTTTGTTTAAATAACATTTCAACATGAGCAATAGATCCATTTAAATCTTCTTTATACAGTCTTTTATCTACATCAATAGAGCTACCTATTTTCTGCGAAAGATCAGACGAATTATTTCTAATTCTTGTATTCCATATTGTCTGGTTGTTTTTATTTTTTACCATGATAATTAATTATACCTATTTAACATGAGATTATTAATAATATTTGTTTTAATGCTATCAAATTCTTTTGCTAGTGAAGTTACCGATATAAAAAATTTAGTCATTAATAAAGAGTTAAAAAATTATGGTGATATAACGTTTTTAGACATTAAAAATAAAGAATTAAACTTAAATGATTATAAGGGTAGTCTAGTTATGCTGAATTTTTGGGCAACCTGGTGTGCTCCATGTAAAGATGAAATGCCGTCTTTGGACTTATTAACTGAAAATTCTAATTTAGATAATCTTAAGATATTTCCTATAAATATTGGTAAAGATACTAATCAAAAATCTTTAACTTTTTTTGAGGATTTGAAGATAAAAAATTTAGAAATTTATTTTGACCCACCTGATACGCTAGCCAAGAAATTTAAATTAAGAGGTCTTCCTACAACTATACTTTTTAATAAAGATGGACTTGAGTTTGCTAGAATAATTGGATCAATCGACTTTGTTGATGAAAAATTTATTAAGTGGTTGAGTAACTATAATTAATCCTTAAAAAAATATGCAAAAACTACTAATGCTAAAACTGCTATAAATTGTAGCAAGACTCTTAACTGCATTAATTTATTGGAGTATTTTTTACTTGTTTCTCCACCTTTAAATAAAGTTCCAATACCAAGGATTAAAACTGAGCCAACAGCTACTAATAAAATAATTGACAAAATTTTTACTAATGTTCCAGAAATCATAAAACTATAGTAAGTTGTTTTATAGATAAAAAAACATAAATCAAATACTATGACATTTTGCCTAGATACAACCATTGTAAAACCAGAAAAAGATAGAAAAATTGAAAATGCAATTATTTTACTACATGGATATGGAGGTGATGGTAAAGATATAAGTATGCTTTCCTTAAATTGGAAAAGACACCTTCCAAATACAATATTTCTTTGTCCTAACGGACATGAAACTTGTCAGATAAATCCGTCCGGTTATCAATGGTTTGATCTTACAAAAGATAATCCAAAGTATATTTTGGAACAATCAATTAAAGCTGAAAACAAAATAAATAAATTTATCGATGAGGTAAAAAAAGAATTTAATCTGGAAAATGAAAAGATTTGCTTGTCTGGTTTTAGTCAAGGTTGTATGATGTCAATAAATTTAGGACTTACATCTGAAAGTAATTTTAATTGTGTAATTGGCTTTTCTGGTAAGATTATTAATCAAAAAGACCTTAAAATCAGAAAAAGAAGTGCGACAAATATTTTACTCATTCATGGTGACTCCGATCAAGTTGTCTCACCAAATTATATGTTGGAGGCAAAAGATTTTTTTATAAGATCTAACGTTGAAATAGAAACTCATTTAATTAAAAATTGTGACCATCATATACCTATTGAGGCCTCTAGTATTGCATTGAACTATATCTTAAAAAAAAATAAAATGAATGCTTAAGATTGAAATCATTTTTTATTTAAGTTAAAATTAAATTATGCAAAATTTTATTGAGCAAGATGTGTCATTAGAAAAGTGTCCTGCATTAGTTTTAAATGCAGATTACAGGCCATTAAGTTATTATCCATTATCTTTATGGTCTTGGCAAGACACAGTAAAGTCAGTTTTTTTAGACAGAGTTGTTATAGTTAGTAGTTATGACAGAATTGTAAGAAGTCCATCATTTAAAATGCAGCTACCAAGCGTTATTGCTTTAAAAGACTATATAGTCCCTCAATCTAAACCAAGTTTCACAAGATTTAATGTTTTTCTTAGAGATAAATTTTCTTGTCAATATTGTGGAAGCGGGAATGAATTAACTTTTGATCACTTATTACCTAGATCGAAAGGTGGTGAAACTCATTGGGACAATGTTGTGACAGCTTGTTCTGAATGTAATGTTAAAAAAGGTGGTAAATTGTTAAAATCCTCTGGAATGAAACTCAATCAATATCCCTATCAACCATCTACTGAGGATTTGCATAGAAATGGCAAGAATTTTCCCCCAAATTATTTACATAAAAGTTGGATGGATTATTTATATTGGGACGTTGAGCTTGAAGCTTAAAATTAAATTTTTTCTGAAATATTTATTGCTAATTTAGATCCAGTTTTGATAATTCTATCCATTATAAAGTAAAATCCTTTTTTTGTTGCACCCTCCTCATAAGCAATATCTTTATGATCTAATTCATCTTGTCTAAATTTTGTTATTTTCTTTTTTAATTCTTCTTCGTCAGGACCCAGCTGATTAATTTGATCTAAATAATGTTTATCAATAACTTCCTCAACAGATGCCGTGCATAACATTGCAGCTTTTTTACCCAATAATGTAGAACCAAATCCTAAACCAACTCCCAATAAATCCCATAAAGGTAAAAACTTTGTTGGTTCAATATTTCTTTTTTTTATTTCTTTTTCAAAAAATTGACAGTGTTCTATTTCATGTTTTTTCATATCTTCAATTGTTTTTTTTAAATTTTCATTTTTTACAATAGTATTTAAAGCTAATAATTGTCCTTCATAGATTTTAACAGCACCTCGTTCTCCAGCATGATCAACTCTGATAAATTCCTGTACTCTTTTATTTGTTTTTTTCATATATATTAAAAATTTTTAAAAGCGTTATAATAAATAATAAATTAACGACTATATTAATACTTGTAAGTGATAATCCAAAAATTCTAAATGTCACATCTCTACAGCTAATTGTTTTTTGGCTTAATTGTTTAAGCAAATCTTCTTTGGTGATAATTTCAGTTAAACTCTTTACTCCACAAATAGATGATTCTTGAAAAAAATCTTGTTCAATTCCATAATGATAAAATGAAATTGCAAAAGAGAAGATAAAAGTAAGAATTAATAACAAAACTAAGAATTTTTGATTTTTTTTAATTACAAAGATCGCCATTATGATGATGATACTTAATCCATAAGGAATTCTTTCTATTAAACATAAATTACAAGGCTGATGTCCAAGAATATATTCTATAAAAAGAGCAGAAATTAAAGCAATAAAGCTAAATAGAAAAATTATTTTTAAACAAAATTCAACTTTTATATTAAACATTAGATTTAAAAATTAGATAAAGTACTAATCCAACAATAACAATTAATATTCCAATTATCGTAAACCATTTTGACCCATGTTTATCCATAAATTTATTAAATAAGTCTCCAAACTTATAAGAAAGATATGACACTAAAAAAAATCTTAACCCTCTAGAAATTAAGCTTATTAAAACAAAAATTAAAAAGTTAAAACCTATAAGACCACTTGCAATAGTAAAAACTTTATAAGGAAGAGGGGTAAAACCTGATAAGAAAAGTATCCCTAGCCATGCATAAAAACCATCATTTCTAATCAAGCTTTCTTTGATGTTATATAGTTTATCCTCATAACCATAAAAATTCATGATGTATGTTCCAAATTCGAAAAAGAATGCTCCAATTACATAACCGAGCATACCACCTAAAACTGAAAATATTGTTGCTATAAAAAAAATTTTTTTAAAATCAGTTTTTTTGGAGATTACCATTGGAATAACCATAACGTCTGGAGGAATGGGGAAAAATGAACTTTCTACAAATGACACAATTGCCAAGTAATATTTAGAACTTTTGTGACCTGCCAAATCTAAACATTTTTTGTAAAGATTTTTAAACATTTTTTGGTTTTAATATAATTTTAGTTCTTATACTATTTAATAAATTATTAAACAATCGGGGCGAATGGCGGAACTGGTAGACGCGCACGACTCAAAATCGTGTTTCGCAAGAAGTGAGAGTTCGATTCTCTCTTCGCCCACCAAATTATGCAATTAAGTAGAATAAACAGTTTAGTAGAACTTTTTTTTACAAAGTACAAAGAAATAAACTCAATTGCTGATAGGCCATTTTTAAAATGGTTAAAAGAAAACAAAAAAGATTTTTTGACTTGGAGACAAGTTGCGTCAAACATTCAAATTTTGTCTGAATACTTAAGAGCAAATTTAGCCAAGGGAGACCGATGTATCCTATTATCTGAAAATCGACCTGAATGGCTTATTTCTGACATATCAATTATGAATGCAGGTGGAGTCACAGTACCACTATTTACAACTTATTCTGAGAAAGACTATGAATATATTATTAATGATTGTATGCCAAAAATTTGTATCGTCTCTAATGAAATCCAATTAAAAAAAATTGAAAAATTTATCTCAGATGAAGTAAAAGTTTTATCTATTGAAAATATAAATCCAAAAGTTGAGAGCATGGAAAGTATATTCGATAGATATTTTAAAAAAAAAAAATTAGATCTTCATATAAGTTTTAATCGAAATCTTGAAAGAAAAAATCTTGCTTGTATAATTTATACATCCGGAACAACTGGTAACCCTAAAGGAGTAATGCTTAGCCACGGAGGAATTTTGTCAAACTGTGAGGGAGCCCAAGAAATATTAAATCAATTAGCTCAAAATACAGAAACTACTTTTTTAACATGGTTACCTTTATCCCATTCATATGAGCATGCAGTTCAATTTGTTCAAATCTCTCTTGGTGCAAAAATTTATTATGCTGAAAGTCTTGATAAGTTATTATCTAATATGTCTGTTGCAAAACCGACGATTATGACAGCTGTGCCAAGATTTTATCAAAATTTGTACAGCAAAATTTCTATGAATTTTTCAAAGCAAAAAGGTTTTAAAAAAAAATTAATATCATCTACTCTTTCACTTGGAATTAAAAAACTTAATAATAAGAATTTAACATTGACGGAAAAATCAATCAATTTTTTTTGTGAAAAACTTGTAAGAAGAAAAATTAAAAATCAGTTTGGTGGAAAACTAAAGGCCTTTGTTTCTGGAGGTGGTGCTTTAGACCAAAAAATTGGAGAATTTTTAAACGCTATAGGATTACCCACTCTCCAAGGCTACGGTCTTACAGAGGCCTCCCCTGTCGTAAGTTGCAACATTCCTGGAAAAATCAAAATTGACACAGTAGGGCCTCCTTTTAAAACAAATCAGGTAAATATAGCTGAGGATGGTGAAATTTTAGTCAAAGGTGAAAATGTGATGCTTGGTTATTGGAATATGGAGAAAGAGACAAATGATGTGATAAGGAATGGTTGGTTGTATACTGGTGATATTGGAGAGATCACAGAAGATGGAAATTTAAAAATTACTGATAGAAAGAAAGAAATAATAGTTAGTCTTGGCGGAGATAACATTTCACCATCTAAAATTGAAAACTTATTATGTTTAAATGAAAAAATTAAACAAAGTTTTGTTTATGGGGATAAGAAAACCTATTTAGTTGCATTAATTATTTCTGAAAGTACTGAAAATAGAAAAGAAATTGAAATTTTTTTAGAAAATTTAAATAAAACTTTATCTTTAGTTGAAAAAGTTAAAAAATTTAAATTAATCAACGAAGAATTTACAATTGATAATGGAATGTTAACACCAACATTAAAACTAAAAAGAAAAAAAATTTTGGATAAATATAAAGAAGATTTAGAAACACTTTATTAATTTACTTAAAATATTTGATTATAAAGCGCATAAACATTAACTTTTTTACAATATTAAAAATATTAAAATAATATTTTTATAAAATTTTTTTTTGAAAATTCTTTATTTTAATTAAAGAATTGACATAACGTGTATAAAAAAATAAAAATAAGTTAATCACGAATCAATTTGATTCGTTTAACTAAAAAGGGAGCTAAAGATGCCTAAGAGAAGAAAAAAAGCAAAGAAGGCTAAGAAAAAAGCTAAGAAAAAAGCTAAAAAAAGAAGAAGAAGATAATAACTTAGTATTCTTTATAAAAAACGCTTCTCATAACTTTTTGTGTGAGAGGCGTTTTTTTTATTGCTCTTGTCCATCATCGACTGAAATTGGCTCTTCAGCATTAATTTCGTTATCACTCGAGGTTGTAGTTGGAGAATTAGCACTTTTATCTTCTTCCTTTAATTCTTTATTAAGATTTCTTTTAAGAGCTTTATCAAGTTTTTTTTGAGTGTCTTCTTTTGAAACATTTAAAACAATTTGAAATTCAGAAAGAATTCTATCATAAGCTTTCTCAAAAAGTTGTCTTTCACTATAAGATTGATCAATCATTAAGTCATCACCTTTATTTAGGTCTCTCACTACCTCAGCTAGTTCATAAATTTTACCAGAAGAAATTTTTGCTTCGTACTCTTGAGCTCTTCTGCTCCACATAGACCTTTTAATTTTTGGTTTACTTTTTAAAATTGAAATACTTTTGTTTACTTGATTAATTGTTGAAAGTGGACGTAGATGTAATTGTTTATTTACTGGAACCATACCGTCAGCTTTGTCTTTCTCAAACTTTATAATGTATGCCTCAACATCTATCCCACCAATAATAATCTTCTTAAATTCTGTAATCTGACCTACACCATGCTTAGGATATACAACATAATCTTTAATCCTATATTTTTTTTTTTCAGTGTTTTGTTTTTTTACTTTTTTAATTTCAGGTTTAATTTCATTACTTTTGGGTATCCTCAAGTTTTCATTTTGACCTTCGGTTCTAGAACTATACTTTTTTTCAACCTTTTTTGGAATTTTTGAGATTTTCTTTACTTTTTTTAACTTTGTTGTTTTAGTTTTTTTTACCTTTTTGATTATTTTTTTTTTGGATTTTGAGTTGGTTCTTTTTTTAAAGGTTTTCTTTAAAATATTTTTCAAACTTATTTTGCTCATTTTTATATTTTTCATGATCCGAAGGTGGATCTTTTTTCATACTTATATTTGGCCAGATTTCAGAATACTCTTTGTTAATTTCCAACCACTTTTCACTACCTGGCTCAATATCAGCTTTAATCGCATCAACTGGGCATTCAGGTTCGCAAACGCCACAATCTATACACTCATCAGGTTTAATTACAAGCATATTTTTTCCTTCATAGAAACAATCCACAGGACAAACTTCAACACAGTCCATTAATTTACATTTGATACATTTATCATTTACTATGTAGGTCATGATGAAACTTTATTTTTTATTCTTTCCTTAATATCGCCCATTAATTTACTGTCAATATATAATAATCCAGCAAGTCTTCTCATTAAACTTGTCTCGTAAATATCTGCCTCATTATTTGAGTAAATTATTCTCCAAAGTGTTTCAACTATTTTTATTTTATCATTTTCTTCCATGTTTTTTACTTCTTTTGTGAACTCTAAAATTTGATTTGAGTTTTCTTCAATTTTTTTTCCATCTGAAAATATTTTTACTAAATTTTCATTGTTTGCACCTATTTGTAAAAGAGCTTGTTTTATAATTGCCTCTTCACTTTCTGTAAAGTTTTCGTCAATTTTAGCTGCGTGAATTAAAAGTGCAGCTACTTTAGATAGATCATCAATTTCATTCTTATTTTCTTTAAAAAACATACTTTTAATTAAGGTTTAAATTTTTTAAAACACCAAAAGGATTTTCTTTAATAATCTCTTTATTTTGTAACTTTACCCTCTTTTTTGGAATATATTTAAAGAAAACTTCATTATTTTTTTCCATAATCTTATAACTCATAGCTTTAAGTAGTTTTTTAAAATCATCTTTATTACATCCCAATAAATTCAACATTTCTGGTACCACTTTAATTTCCTTCGCATCCTTTGTATCTGTATTTATTATTTGTACAAATAATCTCTCTAGAATATCTATCCTAATATAGAAATTATCAAATTTTTCAAATCCACAAAGTAACATAAAGTTTTTATTTTGAGTTTTGTTATCATTTAAAAAATTTAAACCAAAAGTTGGCGGTTCTAAATTAAGGTATTTTTGATTATAATTCTTCCACAAAAGAGTTCTTAATGAAACCGGTTCTGGTTTTATCAATTTAAATAAAAAGACATGGTATCTACCAAATTTTACACCCAAGTCTCTTAAGATTTTTCTATCATTTTGATCTAATTTCTTTAAATACTCAGATACTTTATCTCTCTTAATAACACCATTATTTTCATAAAGTTGATAAGCTAAGGCTTTTATTGATGAGTTCTTATCCTCTAAATCTTTTAAATCATAGAGACTTTTTAAAACTCTTGAAATTTTACTCTTCAACCATTTTTCTAAAAAAGTAACTAATTTATTTTTTTGATTTTGCTCTAATATGTCATCCACTAACAATTCGATGTTAGGACTCAAATAATCCTTACCAGGAATTAATTTACCAATTGCAGCATTATTCCAACATATCCTAAAGTTATTTTTTAATTGAACTAAACCTGTATCAATTATTATCTGAATTCTCTTTTCAAGTTCTGGTCCTATAGTTTTTCTTGCAGCTTTTTTTAGAGATTTGATATCAGTCTCTAATGCTCCTTTTTTAAGATCAAGTTCTAATTTAAGTCCATTTATTTTACCTATAAATTGATCGTCGATCATAACATTATTATTTTCTAGAATTTTAGTATCAAATTCCATATCTTGTTTTAAACCTCTTGCAAGTACACTTGCCCTTTTATCAATAAATGTTTTTGTAAGTTCTTCATGAAGTCTATCTGAAAGTTTATCCTCTAAGAATTTAGTTTTTTCAATCCAGTAATTTTGATTTTCAACCCAATTATTTTTATTGGAAACATATGACCAAGTTCTCACATTTGCAATTCTATTCACTAAAGAATCTACATTTCCATCAAATTTATTGAGTTTCATAAGCTGTAAATGCATAAAATTATCTGATATTTCACCTTTATCACTGTTTAAAAAATTGAATACTTTCTCGACGACATCGATGTGGTTTCCATAAGTTTTCTTAACAAAGTCAGGGATTTGACAGCATTCCCATAATAAGGTCAGCGTTTCTTTTACATTTGGAATATTATATAAATCTAACTTTTTTAAAAAATGTTTTAAAACCCTCTCATCTTCACACTCATGAATTTTTCTAAGCCAATCTTCATTTGGCTTTTCTTCAAGTGATTTTAATAACGAAGTGGGATTGTTAAAATTTAAATCTGAGTTTCTCCAAAACAACGTTCTAATATTTTCAAATTTGTGATTTTCCAACAGTTCAACTTCTTCAGCTGTAATTTCTTTACAATCACCTGTAATACCAAAATTACCATCATTAAGATACCTACCTGCTCTTCCGGCAATTTGACCTATTTCAGATAGATTTAGTTTTCTTAATTTTTTTCCATCGAACTTTTTAAAATTTGAAAAATACACGTGATCTAAATCCATATTTATACCCATTCCAATTGCATCGGTTGCAACTAAAAAATCAACATCGCCTGATTGGTATAAGTCTATTTGTGCATTCCTTGTTTTTGGACTTAAAGATCCCATAACTATTGCAGCTCCACCTTTTTGTCTTCGTATTAATTCTGCTATTGCGTAAACTTCTTCTGTTGAAAAAGCAATAATTGCTGTTTTTCTATTTATCCGTGAAATTTTTTTGTGACCTGAGTAGGTAAGTTTAGATAATCTTTTTCTATCTATGAATTCTATATCGTCATTTAATTTTGAAATAATCCCTTTAATTGTGTTTGAACCCATAAACATAGTTAGTTTACTTCCTCTTATGTTAAGCAATCTATCTGTAAATATATGACCTCGTTCATGGTCCGCACACATTTGAATTTCATCAACACCCACAAATTCTAAATCTTTATCAATTGGCATCGATTCTACTGTACATAAAAAATATTTTGCATTTAAAGGTATAATTTTTTCTTCACCGGTTATCAAAGCAACTTCATCGTATCTAGTTTTTTTAATAACTTTGTCATAGACTTCTCTAGCCAAAAGTCTTAATGGAAAACCAATCATCCCAGTATCAAAGGAGAGCATAGTATCTATTGCTAAATGGGTTTTGCCAGTATTTGTTGGACCAAGTACTGCTGTGATTTTATTTTTATTCATTTCTATCTTTGGTATGTTTAATATTTTACCTACAAGATGTAGTTACACGTAAAGAACAAAAATAGACTAAAACATGACCGAATCGTTCTGTAAAAAGTTCTCATTTCAAGTTCTTATAAATTTAGTTTAACATAATATGATTTATTATCCAAATTGGTAACAGATATAAAATTTTAAGATTTTATTTTAAGAATTTTCCAAACTCCAGAAGCAGATGTAATAATTTTATCATTACATTTCAGCTCACAAAATAAAAATACTAAAGTTTTTGTTTTTTTTAAAATTTTTACATTTCCAATAATTTCATCAGCAATTTTTGAGGCACCAATATATTTAAGATCTAATGAAATTGTTACACAGGGTGCATTTTGGGCACTACGGTGTGCTGCTGTTCCTGCTCCAGCATCTATTAAAGCTGCTAAGTATCCTCCATGAGTTATGCCTGCTGCATTTAAATGATTTTCATTAATAATTGATTTAAATTCATATTCACTCTCAGAGATATTTCTAAACATAATACCCCCATTATGCTTCATAAAACCGTGTTTTAAACTTATTTGTTCAAATGAATTAGACATAATTTTTTAGAGTATAAAAGTTAAAATTAGCAAAACTATAAAAATAATTATGAAAAAATAAATAACAGACATTTGAAGCGATGATTTAATCAGCCATTTCATCATAATCTATCCTTTAATGGTGCGCCTGCTAGGAGTCGAACCCAGAACCTCCTGGTCCGTAGCCAAGCGCTCTATCCAGTTGAGCTACAGGCGCGTTTTTAAATTTTATTTATTATTCTATATCATTTTTTAGTGTATTTTAATGGTAAGACAAATTTAAATTATTATGAATAATTCAATGAATGAGGTTGTTATTGTTGAGGCTATTAGGACTCCAATTGGAGCTTACAAAGGGTCTCTTAAAGAATTAAGTGCTGATAAGTTGGGATCGATTGTAATTAGAGAAATTTTAAGAAGAACTAAATTAGACAAAGATGACATTGACGAGGTAATTATGGGCCAAGTGCTTACCGCAGGTGGAGGCCAGAACCCAGCAAGACAAGCTGCGGTAAATGCAGGTATAAATATTTCAAAACCAGCTCATATCATAAATCAAGTTTGTGGCTCAGGACTGAGAGCTGTAATATCAGGTTATCAATCTATTAGATTAGGAGATGCCAAAAGTGTAATTTCTGGCGGTCAGGAAAATATGTCATTAGTTCCCCATTCAATTTTCTATCACGATGATAAAAAAATTTCCCAAGAAAGTTTAATAGATACAATGATTAACGATGGATTGATGGATGCATTCAATGAATATCATATGGGTGTGACAGCTGAAAATATTGCAAAAAAATATAATATTTCAAGAGTTGAACAAGATGATTTTGCTTTAAATTCTCAAAAAAAAACTGAAACTGCAATCAATATAAATAGATTTAAGGAAGAATTAATCAAGATAAATGAACCTGGTATTAATCTTGGTATAGATGAGCACCCGAGAAAAGGTCTCGTTAAATCTGATTTAGAAAAATTAAAAGCAGTATTTATGAAAGATGGAACTGTGACACCCGCAAATTCATCAGGAATTAATGATGGTGCTGCAGCTTTGTTGTTAACTACTTTAGAGGAAACAAAAAAAAAATCAATTCGGCCATTAGCAAAGATAATTTCATGGGCTTCTGTTGGAGTTGATCCAACTCTAATGGGACTTGGACCAATTGGTGCTGTTCGAGAGGCAGTTGAGAAAGCAAAATGGAATTTAGATGAAATAGATTTATTTGAGATTAATGAGGCTTTTGCAGCTCAAAGTATCGCAGTAATACGTGAATTAGATATTGATGAGCACAAAGTGAATGTTAATGGTGGAGCTATAGCTTTAGGTCATCCTATAGGTGCATCAGGTGCCAGAATATTAGTCACTCTTATACATGAAATGATAAAGCAGAAAAAAAACAAAGGTTGTGCCACTCTTTGTATAGGTGGTGGAATGGGTATAGCCTTATGTATCGAAAGAATTTAAGAATTTATTTTTCTAAATCTTTCTTTTAACAAAACTTTTTGTATCCAAATTTTAGCGTCTATGTATGTACTTTCTTTTGGTTGAAAAAGTGAATTTAATAACTTTTTAATCATTTTTGACAGGTAAATTAAAAGAGTGTCTAAAAATTGAGCAGAATGTGTTAAAATTAGCAATTAAGTAAAATTTTATAGTGTATAAGATCTGAGATATTAAATGAGCGAAAAACTATTAGTTCCTGATATTGGCGATTTTGAAAATGTAGAGGTCATTGAATTACTAGTCAAAGAAGGTCAAGAGATTGTTAAGAATGATCCAGTAGTTACTATAGAGAGTGATAAATCGAGCGTTGAAATACCTTCAACTTTATCAGGTAGAATTGAGTCAATTAAAGTCAAAGTCGGTGATAAAGTTTCAAAAGGTGATTTAATTTTAAGTATTTTAGGTTCAAATGAAAAACTTTCCGTTTTAGAAACTGTTCCAAAAGATACCGAAAATTTAATTAAAGAAGCAGAAAAATCTTTAGAAAAAAAACAAGATCAATTCTTACAAGTAAACAATAATCAGAGAAAAAAAACCGAAATAATACAAGTTATTAGTGATGATGATATTGATCCATTAGAAACCAATGAATGGTTGGACTCACTTACTGCTGTAATTGAAAAAGATGGTAATCAAAGAGCACATTATCTGATTAAAGAATTAATAAACAAAGCTTATATGGAGGGAGCAAATATTCCATATACACAAAATACACCTTATATCAACACAATCCCAGTAAACGAGGAAAAAAAATCTAATGGTGACCAAAATATTGAGAGAAGAATTAGATCATTAATAAGATGGAATTCTGCAGCGATGGTCGTTCGTGCAAATAAAAAATTTCCTGAACTCGGAGGACATATTGGAACATTTGCATCTGCAGCTACACTTTATGATGTAGGTATGAATCATTTTTGGAGAGCAAAAAATAATAAATTTGGTGGAGACTTAATTTATTTTCAAGGACATAGCGCCCCAGGTATGTATGCAAGAGCATTTCTTGAAGGAAGACTTAACGAAAAACAATTAGATAGTTTTAGACAAGAGGTTAATCCAGGAGGTTTATCATCTTACCCACATCCTTGGTTGATGCCAAACTTTTGGCAATTTCCCACAGTCTCAATGGGTTTGGGACCAATGTTAGCCATTTATCAAGCAAGATATATGAAATATTTGATTAATAGAGGTCTCATTAAAGATGAGGGAAGAAAAGTGTGGGCTTTTTTAGGAGATGGGGAAATGGATGAACCAGAGTCTTTAGGAGCAATCGGTTTAGCAGCTAGAGAAAAATTAGATAATTTAATATTTGTAATCAATTGCAATCTTCAAAGACTAGATGGACCTGTTAGGGGAAATGGAAAAATTATACAAGAATTAGAGGGTATTTTTAGAGGAGCAGGATGGAATGTTATCAAAGTAATCTGGGGTTCTTACTGGGATCCATTATTGGCTAATGATAAAACTGGCCATTTAATTAAAGCGATGAATGAAACTGTTGATGGTGAATATCAAGCAATGAAAGCAAGAGATGGTGCTTATGTCAGAGAAAAATTTTTTGGTAAATATCTTGAAACTAAAGATTTAATCTCAAGCCTTTCAGATAAAGATATATGGAGATTAAATAGAGGCGGACATGATCCTCATAAAGTTTTTGCAGCTTATGATAAAGCCTCAAAAAATATTGGAAGCCCAACAGTCGTGATTGCCAAGACTATAAAGGGTTACGGAATGGGGAAAAGCGGTGAAAGTGTAAATACAACACATCAGACTAAAAAATTAGATATAGATGACTTGATGTATTACAGAGACAGATTTGATGTTCCTCTTACTGATAAGCAGGTACAAAATATTGAATATTATAAGCCAGATCAAAACTCACCTGAGATAAAGTATATTAAGGAGAGAAGACTTCAATTGGGGGGATTTATTCCAGAGAGAACTACTTATGCAAAACCCATTAAAGCTCCTCCAAAAAACATTTTTGACAACATGAAAGAATCAACAGGTAAAAAAGAGATGTCTACTACGATGGCATTAGTAAGAATGCTTACTAATCTTCTGAGAGATAAAAACGTTGCCTCAAGGTTAGTACCAATTATTCCTGATGAGGCGAGAACATTTGGTATGGAAGGTTTTTTTCAAAAAGTTGGTATTTATGCTCATGAAGGACAAAAATATGAACCTGAGGACTCGGCACAATTAAGTTCATATAGGGAGGAAAAAAGTGGACAAGTTTTAGAAGAAGGAATTAATGAGGCAGGTGCCATGTCCTCATGGATTGCTGCAGGTACTTCCTATACAAATCATGATATTGAAATGATCCCTATTTATCTTTTTTACTCAATGTTTGGATTTCAGAGAATAGGTGATTTTGCTTGGGCAGGAGCAGACAGTCAATCGAGAGGATTTTTAATTGGTGCTACTGCTGGGAGAACAACATTAGCAGGGGAAGGTTTGCAACACCAAGATGGACACAGCCATTTACTGGCATCAACTATTCCAAATTGTAAGTCTTATGATCCAACATTTCATTATGAACTAGCAACAATATTTAGAGAAGGACTAAAGAGAATGCATGAGAAGAAAGAAAATATTTTTTATTATATTACAACAATGAATGAAAATTATCCTCATCCTGCTATGCCGTCTGAAAAATCATGTGAAGAGGGCATTCTGAAAGGAATGTATAAAATTAAGGAATTTAGCAAATATAGAAAAACTAAAATTCAATTTTTAGGGTCAGGTACAATTTTAAGAGAAATGATAGCTGGTGCAGAAATTTTACAAAAGGATTATCAAATTGATAGCGAGGTTTGGAGTGTAACTAGTTTTAACGAACTTAGAAGAGATGGTTTAGAGGTAGAGAGGTTTAATTTGTTAAATCCTGAAAAAGAACCAAAAAAATCATATGTAGAGAGCTGTTTAGGTAAAACTGAAGGACCAATTTTAGCTGCATCAGATTACATGAGAATGAACTCAGACCAAGTTCGACCTTATATTAATAAGAGTTTTTACTCTTTAGGAACAGATGGATTTGGTAGAAGTGATACAAGAAAAAATTTGAGAAAATTTTTTGAGGTTGATAAAGAGCATGTTGTTACCTATGGGCTAAGCGTTTTAGCTAAAGAACAATTAATTGCATCAAAATATGCTCAGGAGGCAATAAAGAAATATGGAATTGATAAAGATAAACCAATGCCAACGAAATTATAATGTCAAAAAAAGATATAAAAGTTCCAAACATTGGCGAATTTAAAGATGTAGAAATTATTGAGGTTTTAATTGAAAAAGGTCAAAAAATAAAAAAGAATGACCCATTAATAACTATCGAAAGTGATAAATCAAGTGTGGAAATACCATCATCACACGATGGCACCGTAATTTCTTTAAACGTTAAAATTGGAGATAAGGTCTCGGAAGGTGACAAAATTATTGAAATCGAAAGTGAGAAAGAAATAAAAGAAATAAATGCCAAAGACCCACCAAACAATCAATTACCTGCAGAGCCAAAAAAGAATGAGATTAAAAGAACTAAATCTTCTAAAAATATAATAATTAGAGATTTTTTAGCAAAAGCCTCCGCATCACCAAAAGTAAGAAAATTTGCAAGAGAGCTTGGAATTGATATTAACAAAGTATCTGGCAGTGAAAGACAGGGCAGAGTTACTGAAAGTGATGTGAAATTATTTGTTGCAACTAAATCTGTTAAAAGCTTAAAAGATCAAAACATAACTGAGCAAAAGATTGAACAGGAATACTCTCATTCTGAGTTTGGAGAAGTAGATATCAAAGACATTCCTAGGGTAAAAAAATTATCATCCAAATATCTGGTAAACTCTTGGACAAAAATTCCTCATGTAACTAATCATGACGAAGCTGACATAACTGAATTAGAAGAATTTAGATCTTCTCTTACAGATATATATACTGGAGAAAAAAAAAAAATTACTCCACTGGCTTTTATTGTTAAAGCATTAACAGCATCATTAAAAAAATTTCCAAATTTTAATACCTCAATTGATGATATCGAAAATGGTAAAATGACTGTTAAACAATATTATCATGTTGGTATAGCAGTTGATACTCCGAATGGTTTGATGGTTCCAAAGCTAAGAAATGCTGATAATAAAAACATTTCTTTAATAAGCACAGAATTAAAAAAAATAAGTCAACAGTGTAGAGATCTTAAAATTGATAAAAAAGAGTTATTCGGAGGTTCTATGACTATAACAAGTTTAGGGGGAATTGGGGGATCCTTTTTTACCCCAATTATAAATTATCCCGAGGTTGCTATTTTAGGAGTTGGTAGAGCTGAAAAAAAACAGGTATTTATCGATGGAAAATTTCTAACGCGTACAATGTTACCACTTTCATTATCTTATGATCACAGAATTATTGACGGTGCAGAAGCAGCTCGTTTTAATAATGATTTAAAAGAAAATCTTGGTAAAAATTTTGCATATAAGTTAGCTGTTTAATTAAAAATATGTCTAAGAGCGTTTCAATGTTAAGTGCTTTGTTGTGCACATTTATTTGGGGTACTACATTTATTGCTCAGGACACTGGCATGGATGATATAGGGCCATTTACATTTAACGCGGTTAGATTTTTTGTGGGTTTTATAGTAATTCTTCCTTTAGCTATACTATTTGAAACTAAAATGTTTAAATTAAAGTTTAAGATTGGCTATAGATCTTTCATTATTCTATCTTTTTTAATTGGATTATCACTTTTCTTAGGCTCGGCGTTGCAGCAGGTAGCTCTAATTTATACAGATGTTGCTAATGCTGCTTTTTTTACAATTTTTTATGTTCCGCTGGTGCCAATTATAATTTTTATCTTTAAAAGGGATTCCTTACATTGGAGTGTTTGGCCTTCAGTGGTTTTATGCTTAATTGGTGGATATCTTTTAACAAATTTTTATGACGCCACAGTAAGGCTTGGAGATACATTAGTTATTTTAGGTGCATTATTTTGGAGTACCCACATTATTTTTATTGGAATGATTATCAAAATGTACAACTTACCTTTAACAATAGGAGCTATTCAAACATTATTAGTGGCTTTATTCTCTATTATAATTGGTTTGATTTATGAAGAATTTGTGATTGAAAATATTCTTAATGAAATAGACTCAATTCTTTACGCTGGGATTTTATCAGGAGGTCTTGCATTTGTTTTACAAATTTATGCTCAAAGAAATATTACCCCGGCACCAGCAGCTATAATCTTTTCTTTAGAAGGTGTTTTTGCAACCATCGCAGCTTGGTTTTTATTAAGTCAAATACTAGATTTTAATAATATATTGGGATGTTTTTTTATATTATGTGGTGTGTTAATCTCTCAATTATTACCTTTAATGAAAAAAACAAATTAATAATAAATCACTGAGAACAAAATCAAAGCAACAAATATCCTATAAATAACAAAAACAGTTAAAGAAAAATTATTGACATATTTTATAAAATATTTGACTGTAACAAATGAAAAAATAAATGATAAGGTAATTGCAATTAATAATAAATAATTGAATTCGATAGATTGTTGGACAGCATCCTTTATGCCTAAAAAACTTGCACCACCTAAAGCAGGTATGGATAATAAAAAAGCGATTTTGCTTGAATCGACTCTATTAAATTTTAAAAAACGAGCTGCGGTTAAAGTTATTCCTGCTCTACTTACCCCAGGTACGAGTGCTAATATTTGAAATAGTCCTATAAACAATATTGCCTTTATATTTAAACTTGTTGATATGTTTTGATTAGTATCTCTTTTATCTGAAAAAAATAGAACCAGACCAAAAAATAGAGTTGTCCATGCAATAATTTCTATATTTCTTAAAAGATTAATTAGGTCAGTTGAATACAATATATATCCAAAAATTATTAAAGGTATTGAACCAACAAAGACCAAAACTAATAGTTTTTGATTATTTCTTAAATTTAATAAATCTTGTTTAAAGTAATAAATTATTGCAAACAAAGAGCCTAAATGTAGACCTATATCTATAAACAAGGAACTTGAGCTAAAATCATAAAAATTTGATATCAAAATTAGGTGGGCTGAAGAGCTAATTGGTAAAAATTCAGAAATTCCTTGAACTGCCGATAGAATTAAGATTTCTATAAAATCTTGAAGCATATTGTTGTCGTAACTTAAAAAATACCCATTTTAAACAATTCGATTTAGTCATAATAGGTATGTGAAGAATAAATTTTTTTATATTTTAAGCTAAATAAGTATAATTATAGGTCATAATTACTGACCTAAATAATACTTTTATTAAAAAAAACAATGTATAATTTGCATAAAATTTAAAAATTTTTATGACAGATAAAATGTTAAAATTTGTAAAAATAGGTCAACAAACTCCACCTAAAAGAAAGATTGGAACTAGAAAAGAGGATTTTAACGAGATCTATGACGAGTTTGTTACTAAAAAAGCTGAAGAACAGTCGAGCAGGTGTTCTCAATGCGGAGTTCCATTCTGTCAAGTGCATTGTCCCTTAAGTAACAATATACCAGATTGGTTAAAACTTACAGCCGAAGGCAGACTAAAAGAGGCCTACGAATTATCCCAAAGCACTAACAATATGCCAGAGGTATGTGGAAGGATTTGTCCTCAGGATAGATTGTGTGAAGGTAATTGCGTTATTGAACAGTCAGGTCACGGAACAGTAACCATTGGTTCAGTTGAGAAATATATTAATGACACAGCTTGGGAACAAGGATGGGTTAAACCAATTTCTTTAGAACATGAGAAAGACCAAAGTGTTGGAATAATTGGTGCTGGTCCTGCAGGTTTAGCAGCTGCTGAGCAGCTAAGAAAAAATGGATATAAAATAACTGTTTATGATCGTTATGATCGTGCAGGTGGATTATTGATTTATGGTATTCCAAATTTTAAACTTGAAAAACATGTAGTCGAGCGAAGAACAAAGTTATTAAAAGATGGTGGGATAAAATTTGTTCAAAATTTTGAAGTTGGGAAAGATGCTACTCTAGAACAATTACGAAAAAAACATGATGCAATTTTAATTTCCACTGGCGTTTACAAACCTAGAGAAGTTAAACTACCTGGTAACGATTTAGGTAACATTTTTCCGGCAATGGAATTTTTGACAGCATCAAATAAAAAGGGCCTTGGTGATAAAGTGGAGTTGTTTGATAAAGGAGCTTTGAATGCTGAGGGTAAAGACGTTGTGGTAATAGGTGGTGGTGACACAGCTATGGACTGTGTAAGAACCTCAGTAAGACAAAAAGCAAAGTCAGTAAAATGTTTATATAGAAGAGATAAAGAAAATATGCCTGGATCTGCAAGAGAAGTTGCAAATGCTGAGGAGGAGGGTGTTGAATTTGTTTGGCTTTCAAGTCCAAAAGAATTTAAAGGAAAAAACAAAATTGAAAATTTGATTGTTAATCAAATTGAATTAGGTGAACCAGATGACTCAGGAAGAAGAAAACCAGAAATTAAACAAGATTCAGAATTTGAGGTAAAGGCTGATATGGTAATTAAAGCTCTTGGATTTGATCCAGAAAATTTACCATCATTATTTGAAGCACAAGAGTTACAAATAACAAAATGGGGAACAATCAAAACTGACTTCAATACGATGGAAACAAATCTAAAAGGTGTTTTTGCTGCAGGTGACATTGTGAGAGGTGCTTCCTTAGTAGTTTGGGCAATTAAAGATGGAAGAGATGCAGCCTCTTCTATGAAAAAATATTTAGAGAATATGGAACTAAAAAAAACAAAAGTAGCGTAATGGAAAATTATAAAAAAAATTTAGAGTTACTTACAAAAAATTATGTTTATACGAAAGAAATGGAACATGATGCATGTGGAGTGGGCTTAATTGCTTCTACAGAGGGAAAAAAATCGAGGGCTATTGTTGAGTATGGAATTGAGGCTCTAAAAGCTGTTTGGCATAGAGGTGCAGTTGATGCAGATGGAAAAACAGGTGATGGTGCTGGAATACATGTTGAAATTCCAAAAGATTTTTTTATAGAAAAAATACAAGTCACTGGACACGATTATGACAACTCTGAAATCTGTGTAGGAATGATTTTTTTACCTAGAAATGACTATTCAGCACAAGAGAGCTGCAAAACAATTGTTGAAAGCGAATTAACAAAGAATAATTTTAGTATATATGGTTGGCGACAAGTGCCAGTTAATCCAAAAGTTCTTGGGGAAAAAGCTCTTCAAACCATGCCAGAAATTATACAGGTTCTTTTTAAATCAAATGATCCAAATTTATTAGATAAAAACTTAGAAAGAAAAATTTATGAAACAAGAAAGAGAATTGAAAACAAAGCTTTCGATGCCTCATTGAATAATTTTTATATCTGTTCAATTAGTTCAAAGTCTATAATTTATAAGGGGCTTTATTTAGCAGAGGCGTTATCAGACTTTTATCTAGATATTAGAGATCCAAGATTCATTTCAAGATATGCAATTTTTCATCAAAGATTTTCAACAAATACGGCACCAGCCTGGAGTTTAGCTCAACCATTTAGGGCTATAGCGCATAATGGTGAAATAAATACTTATAAGGGAAATAAAAACTGGATGAAAATTCATGAGCAAGAAATGAGCAGCCCACTTTTTGATGATATAGAAAATTTAAAACCAGTAATCCAAAAGGGAGTTTCCGACTCTGCAGCTTTAGATAATGTATTTGAGTTATTAAATAAATCAGGTCAATCAGCACCACTGGCTAAATTGATGCTTGTGCCTGATGCGTGGTCAAAAAAAAATAAGACTTTATCAAAAAGTCATCAACAATTATTCAATTTTTTAAACAGTACCATGGAACCATGGGATGGTCCTGCTGCTATTGCAGCCACAGACAATGAATGGGTCATAGCCGCAAATGATAGAAATGGTCTTAGACCTTTAAGATATGCTATTACAAAAGATAAAATGATTTTTGCTGGTTCAGAAACAGGAATGATAGACTTAAATGAAAAAAAAATCTTACGCAAGGGAAGACTTGGACCTGGTGAAATTATTGGAGTTAGAATTGAAAAAGGTAAAGTTTTTTCTAATAGTCAGATAAAAGATTATCTTGCTAAAGAATTTAAACATTTCAATTCTCAAATAATTGATTTAGATGAAAAATTATTAATCTCTAAAGAAAAACATAATTTTGATGGTGAGAATTTAAGAAGAAGACAATATACTTTTGGCATAAGTTTAGAGGATCTAGAACTTATTTTACATCCAATGGCAGAAGATGCCAAAGAAGCAACGGGTTCAATGGGCGATGATACTCCCCTAGCAGTGTTATCTGATAGGTATAGACCGCTTTACCATTTTTTCAGACAAAATTTTAGTCAAGTAACTAACCCACCAATTGACTCCTTAAGAGAAAATAAAGTGATGAGTTTAAAAACCAGATTTGGAAATTTAGGTAACATCCTTGATTTTGACACTCTAACAAAAGAGAATATTTATGTTTTAAACAGCCCTATTCTATCAAATTCACAATTTAATAAGTTCACTAATTTTTTTGGTAAAAGCTCAGTAAATATTGATTGTTCATTCTCAAAAGACGATAATTTGGAAGATTCTATTAACAGGATACAAAAAGAATCTGAAATTGCTGTGAGACAAGGTGTTACTCAATTAATTTTAAGTGACAAAAATCTTTCATCTGAAAGATTGCCAATGCCAATGTTATTATGTGTTGGAGCCATAAACACATTTTTAATACAAAAAAAATTAAGAGGCTATGTTTCTATTAATGTTCAGTCTGGTGAGGCTATAGATACACATTCTTTTGCAACATTAATTGGAGTTGGAGCAACTACAGTAAACCCATATCTAGCTTTTGATAGCTTATATCAGAGATATGAAAAAAAACTTTTTGGCCAATTTAGTTTTGATGAGTGTGTACAGCGCTATATTAATTCAGTTAATGCTGGTTTATTGAAGATAATGTCAAAAATGGGCATTTCCGTTTTAAGTTCTTATAGAGGTGGATGTAATTTTGAAACTGTTGGATTAAGCAGAACAGTTGTAGATGATTACTTTCCTGGAGTTACGTCAAAAATTTCAGGCATTGGATTAGTTGGAATTGAAAAAAAAGTAAGAGAAATTCACAAAGAAGCATTTGAGGGTACAGAGACTATATTGCCAATTGGTGGTATTTATAGATATAGGAAAAACGGAGAAACGCACCAATATCAAGGGAAGCTTATCCATTTATTACAAAGTGCTGTAGGTTCAAATTCATATGAGGCATACAAGAAATATGCCGAGGGCATATATAATTTACCACCAATAAATCTAAGAGATTTAGTTGATTTTAGAAAAAAAAAACTAGGTCGATCAATAAACATATCTGAAGTTGAGCCGATAGAAAAAATATTAAAAAGATTTGGTAGCGGAAGCATGTCCCACGGTGCTTTATCTAAGGAAGCACATGAAACTCTTGCTATTGGAATGAATAGAATTAAAGGAGCCTCATGTAGTGGTGAGGGTGGAGAAGATGCAGAAAGATTTAAGGTAATGAATAGTGGTGATAGTGCAAATTCTAGAGTTAAACAGATTGCATCAGCTAGATTTGGTGTGACTATAAATTATTTAAATAATTGTAATGAAATTGAAATTAAAATGGCCCAAGGTGCTAAACCAGGTGAAGGTGGCCAGTTACCAGGTTTTAAAGTAACAAAGGAAATTGCAAGACTAAGACACTCCACACCTGGAGTAACATTAATTTCTCCACCTCCACATCATGATATTTACTCAATAGAAGATCTGGCACAACTGATTTATGATTTAAAGCAGACAAATCCCAATGCTAGAGTTGGCGTTAAGTTAGTTGCATCATCAGGGATTGGAACCATTGCTGCAGGTGTAGCCAAAGCAAAAGCAGATATTATATTAATTTCAGGCCATAATGGAGGAACAGGTGCAACTCCCCAAACAAGTGTCAAATATGTTGGAATACCCTGGGAGATGGGTCTAACTGAAGCCAATCAAGTTTTAACATTAAATAATTTAAGACACAAAGTTACATTGAGAACTGATGGTGGTATTAAAACTGGTAGAGATGTAATTATTGCTGCAATGATGGGAGCAGAGGAATATGGGGTTGCCACAACAGCTCTTGTGGCAATGGGATGTATAATGGTTAGACAGTGCCACTCAAATACCTGTCCAGTAGGTGTTTGTACACAAGATGAAAAATTAAGAGAAAAATTTACTGGTACCCCTGACAAGGTTGTAAATTTATTCACTTTTATTGCCTCAGAAGTAAGGGAAATTTTAGCTAAATTAGGCTTTAAATCATTAAATGATATCATTGGAAGAACTGATTTGTTAATGCAAGTTAATAAAGCGTCACCAAATTTAGATGACTTAGATTTAAATCCACTATTTGTTCAGGCAGACCCAGCGAGCAATAAAAGATATTGTGAGTCTTTGAAAATCAACAAAGTACCAGAAACATTAGACCAAGAAATTTGGCCAGAAATTGAAAAATCTTTAGATAACTCTGAAATAATTGATAAAGAATTTGTGATTAAAAATACAAATAGAGCAGTTGGTACAAGAATTTCACATCATCTTTACAAAAAGTATGGTTATGAAAAACTAAATGAAAATTTCCTAACATTAAATTTCAAAGGCTCCGCGGGCCAATCTTTTGGAGCTTTTTCACTGAAAGGATTAAAATTAAATCTTAAAGGTGATGCAAATGATTATGTTGGTAAAGGATTGTCAGGCGCTACAATCTCAATAAAACTTACAGATGAAAGTAATTTAGTTTCTAATGAAAATACAATCATTGGAAATACAGTTCTCTACGGAGCCACTTCAGGTAAACTATTTGCTGCAGGTCAAGCAGGTGATAGATTTGCTGTAAGAAATTCTGGAGCTACAACAGTTATTGAAGGATGTGACTCAAATGGTTGTGAATATATGACTGGGGGGACAGTAGTAATTTTGGGACATGTTGGGGACAATTTTGCAGCCGGCATGACTGGTGGCATGGCATTTATTTACGACAAATCTAATCAATTTGAAAAAAAAGTAAATCCAGACTCTGTAATTTGGCAAAATGTTGAAACAGATTATTGGATTAGTTATTTAAAAGAATTAATTCTAGAACATTCTAAGGAAACAGGTTCTTCGATATCAAAATATATTTTTGAAAATTTTAAAGATGAAATAAAAAACTTTGTTCAAGTTTGTCCAAAAGAGATGATTAATAAACTTAAAAATCCAATTACATTTAAGTCTAAGATAAAAAAAGTTAGTTAATTAGCATTTTTAGCTCTTTTTTTAATATACGTAAAAATTTTTGCGAGGATAGGCTATGATCACCGTTTCTAATGACGACTAATTTTTTTTTTGAATTTACAAAAATTTTTAAAATTTTTTTAGAATAACTAACAGGAACAGTTTCATCTTTTTGCCCATGAATCATGGTAACTTTTAATTTTTCATAAATTTTTTTATTAAATACTTTATTTTTCCGGCCATCCTTAATTAATTGTAATGAAATTGGATACTCATAATTTCCATGTTTCAAGTTGATTACCCCATTTTTTGTTATTTCTTTTTTCATTTTTTTTGAAAACTTATTCCACATTAGGCCTTCTAAAAATTGAGGTGCAGAACCAATTCCTAAAAATCCCACAATTTTTTTTCTAAAAAATTTAAATTGATTTAAAGATATCCAGGCACCCATACTTGATCCGACAAATATAATTCTATTTCTTCTCACAACTTTTTTAATTAAAATAGTTGTTTCTTTAGACCATTTTGAAATATTTCCATTAGTAAATTTACCAGATGATTTACCGTGTCCCGAGTATTCTAGTGCAAGAAAACCAAGTTTATTTTTTTTTGCGAAATTTAAAAATGTCTTAGGTTTTTTTCCTTCTAAATTAGACATAAATCCATGTAAAAAAACAATGTAAGTTGCATTTTTTTGAGCATTTTTTAAATACCTGATTTTTTTATATTTATTTATTTTAAGGTAATAGAATCTGCTCATAAAAGTTTATTAGTTATCCCTATTATTATATAATCTAACTGTATGTCGTCTAATATAAAAGTCTTACAAGTAATTCCAAAACTAGGCTATGGAGGGGCAGAAACCGGGTGTTATGATATTGCTCATTATTTACCAGAGAATGGTTGTGAATCTTTTATAGTAACAAGTGGAGGAGATTTAACAAAATTTGTTGATAAAAAAAAAGTAAAATTAATCAAACTTCCAGTTCATAGTAAAAATCCATTATTGATTTTAATAAATACAATTTTATTAATTGGGATAATTTTATTTTATAAAATCTCAATTGTTCATGCTAGAAGTAGAGCACCGGCTTGGTCTTGTTTGTTTGCAACAAAGTTAACAAATAGAAAGTTTGTTACCACATTTCATGGAACGTATAATTTTAGTGGCAAGCTTAAAAAATTTTACAATTCTGTTATGGTGAGATCTGATTTGATAATTGCAGGATCAAATTTTATTTTTTCTCATATTAAAGAAAATTATTCTGAGTTTTTGACAAGCCAAAAAAAATTTTTAGTCATCTTTAGGGGAATAAACGTTGATTATTTTGATTCTTCTACAAAATTGGTAGATAACGAAAAAAATTTACTTCAAAAATGGAATATAAATGATGAAAAAAAAATAATTTTAATGCCAGGTAGGCTTACGTCGTGGAAAGGACAAGAATTATTTATTGAGGCAATCAACTTAGTTAAAATTGAATTAGGTTATGAGGCTTTCCATGCAATTATACTTGGAAACGATCAAGGAAGAAATTTATATAAAAAAAAATTAATACGTCTTACTGAGCAATACCGCTTAACAAATCAAATCAAATTTATAGATCATTGTGAAGATATGGCATTGGCTTATAAAGTTTCTGATATAATTGTATCAGCCTCAATAGAACCAGAAGCTTTTGGTAGAGTAGCAGTAGAAGCACAATCTATGGAAAAATTAATCATAGCTAGCAATATCGGAGGATCTAACGAGACAATTAGTGATAAAAAAACAGGCTTTTTATTTAAATCAGGTGATGCAGACTCTTTAAGTAAAAAAATAATTCATGGATTAACAATGGACGAAACATCTATAAACCTAATGGGCAAAGAGGGAAGAAGTAATATAATAAAAAAATTTAATGTTGAAAAAATGTGTTTTTCTACATATTCAGAGTATAAAAGATTATTAAATTAAATGCCTATAGTTACATTACCAGATGGAAAAAACATTGAATTTCCAAAAGAAGTCACAGGTTTAGATATTGCAGAAAAAATAAGTAAGTCATTGTTGAAGCAGGCATTAATAATGAGTGTCGACGGTGAACTAAAAGATTTATATTTTTTAATTAAAAAAGATTGTTTGGTAAGAATTTTTACTGCAAAAGACCCTGAAGGTCTTGAAGTTATAAGACATGACACTGCTCACATTATGGCGATGGCTGTTCAAGAATTATACCCTGGTACACAAGTAACTATTGGACCAGTAATTGAAAATGGTTTTTACTATGATTTTGCTCGGAAAGAGCCTTTTACAGAGGATGATCTAGAAAAAATAGAAAAAAAAATGTCAGAAATAATTGATAAAGATGTAAAAACAAAAAGAGAAGTTTGGAAAAGAGATGAAGCAATAAGTCATTTCAAAAAAATTGGTGAAAACTATAAAGCAGAAATAATAGAGAGTATTCCAGAGAGCGAGGAGCTAACCGTCTATCACCACGGTGATACTTGGCATGACTTGTGTAGAGGTCCACACTTAGTTTCGTCTGGCAAAATTGGTAAAGCATTTAAGCTTACAAAAGTTGCTGGAGCATATTGGCGTGGAGACTCAAAAAACGAGATGTTACAAAGAATTTATGGAACTGGTTGGGCATCTCAAAAAGATTTAGATGATTATTTAAAAAGAATTGAGGAAGCAGAAAAAAGAGATCATAGGAAGCTTGGCAAAGAAATGGATTTATTTCATTTTAGAGAAGAAAGTCCAGGATCTGTTTTCTGGCATGAGAAGGGTTGGGCATTATTTCAAAAATTAATTAATTATATGCGAGCACGCCAAGATTTAGCAGGATATAAAGAAGTGAATACACCAGAGGTGCTAGATAGATTGTTATGGGAAAAATCGGGGCATTGGGAAAAATATGGTGAAAACATGTATACTTCTGAGACTCCTGACGAAAAAGTTTTTGCAATAAAACCCATGAATTGTCCGGGTCATATACAAGTTTTTAATCAAGGCTTGAAAAGTTATAGAGATTTACCATTAAGAATAACAGAATTTGGTAAAGTACACAGATATGAACCATCAGGTGCTTTGCATGGACTTCTTAGAGTGAGAGCTTTTACACAAGATGATGCACATATTTTTTGTTCAGAAGATCAAATTACAAGCGAGTGTTTAAATGTAACAAATTTAATTTTAGATATTTATAAAGATTTAGGTTTTGAAAAAGTGGTATTAAAATATGCTGACAGACCAGAAGTAAGAGTGGGCGAAGATAAAGTTTGGGATAAAGCCGAGGCATCTTTATTAGAGGCAGTTAAAGCAACGAAATTAGAATATAGCATAAATAAGGGAGAAGGTGCCTTTTATGGTCCAAAAATAGAATTTGTATTAAGAGATGCAATTGGTAGAGATTGGCAATGTGGAACGGTACAAGTAGATTTAAACTTACCTGGAAGATTAGATGCTACTTACGTTGATAAAGATGGTACAAAAAAAGTCCCAGTGATGTTACATAGAGCATTGTTCGGATCTCTTGAAAGATTTATTGGAATTTTAATAGAAAATTATGCTGGGAAGTTTCCATTTTGGATATCACCACTGCAAACAGTGGTAATTCCGATTTCAGAAGACTTTGAGGAATATGCAAGTAAAGTTTCTAAAAAAATAAAAGAAGCTGGGATGAGCTCAATAGTTGATTTAAAAAATCATAATTTGAACTATAAAATAAGAGAACATTCTCTTGCAAAAGTCCCTATTTTATTAATTTGTGGTAAAAAAGAAGTTGACAGTAACTCCGTAACTATTAGAAGGTTGGATTCTAATAAACAAGAAAATATGGAATTAAATAAATTTTTAAAAACATTTTCTGCTTTAAATAAAGCATCTTCAATTTAAGTGGCAGACTTTAAGCAAAATTATTTTCAGAGAAGAACTAAGGATAGAGGTCCAAGATCCAACAATAGAATTTCATCTCCAGAAGTCCAAGTTATAGGTAGTGATGGAGAAAATTTAGGTGTTATTAGTACAAATGAAGCAATATCGATGGCGAGGAATCAAGGTTTAGATTTAATAGAAATAGCTCCAAATGCAAAACCACCAGTTTGCAAAATCATGGATATGGGAAAATATAAGTATGATGCACAAAAAAAAGCAAACCTTGCTAAAAAAAAACAAAAAATAATTGCATTAAAAGAAATTAAAATGAGGCCTGTAACTGAAACACATGATTACGAGTTCAAGGTAAAAAATGCGAAAAAATTTATTGCTAAAGGTGATAAAGTAAAATTTACAATAAGATTTAAAGGAAGAGAACTTCAGCACTCACATTTAGGCAATGAGTTAATGACTAAAATCAAAGAGGATATGAAGGAAATTGGCAAGGTAGAATTACACCCGAAGTTTGATGGAAAGCAAATGATAATGGTAATACAGCCTTTATAAGCTTTAATAGTAGTTGTAAATTAATAACATTCTTTGTATAAACTCGCAAAATAATGCCAAAATTAAAAACAAAAAGCTCTGCAAAAAAAAGGTTCAAAATATCTGCAAAGGGTAAAGTAATAATGGCTCAAGCCGGCAAAAGACATGGCATGATAAAACGAACAAATTCTCAAATAAGAAAATTAAGAGGTACTACAACTATGTCGAGACAAGACGGTAAAATTGTTAAGTCATATATGCCTTACAGTCTGAGAGGTTAATATGGCAAGGGTTAAAAGAGGTGTAACTAGTAGAGCAAAACATAAAAAAGTTTTAAAAGCTGTTAAAGGTCAATGGGGCAGGAGAAAAAATACTATTAGAGTTGCAAAGCAAGCTATGGAAAAAGCTATGCAATATGCATATAGAGATCGAAGAAATAAAAAAAGAGATTTTAAATCATTGTGGATACAAAGAATAAATGCTGGGGTTAGAGCAGAAGGTTTGACATATTCTAAGTTTATTAATGGATTAAATAAATGTGGAATAAAAATTGATAGAAAAATTCTAGCTGAGATAGCCTATGATAGTCCGGAAGCCTTTAAAACTATCGTTCAAAAAGCTCAATCAGCTTTAAATTAATCTTCGCTATTGTTTTATTTCTCTGAAGAAATAATCTGTAAAAATGTCAGATCTTAAAAAAATAAAAGATGAATTTTTCTCAAAGCTTAGTGGAAAATTAGATATTTCAGAAATAAACCAAATTAAATCTGATCTATTTGGTAAAAATGGATTAATTTCAACTCAATTTAAAAAGATTGGAACAATTGCAGAGTCAGAGAGAAAAAAATTTGCCTCTGACTTAAACATAATTAAAGATGAACTCCAGGATTTAATAAATTCAAAAACAAACGAACTTAAAAGTGTTGAAATTAATGAGAAATTAGAAAAAGAAAAAATTGATATTACATTACCTGAAAGATCATTTGTTCGAGGAAAAGTTCATCCAGTCTCACAAACGATCGATGAAATATCGTCAATTTTTTCCGAAATAGGTTTTAGCGTTGAAGAAGGACCAGACGTCGAGAATGAATATAATAATTTTACAGCGCTAAATACGCCAGAAAATCATCCTGCTAGGGATATGCATGATACGTTCTATCTAGATGAAAAAATGCAGAAACTATTGCGAACACATACTTCTCCAGTTCAAATTAGAACTATGTTGAAAGATAAGCCACCATTTAAAATAATTGCTCCTGGAAGAACTTACAGATCAGACAGTGACCAAACTCATTCACCAATGTTTCATCAAGTTGAGGGACTTCATATAGACAAGAATATAAACATGGGTCATTTAAAGGGATGTTTAAATTATTTTATCAAAGAGTTTTTTGAACTAGATAAAATTAAGATGAGATTTAGACCTAGTCATTTTCCTTTTACAGAACCATCTGCTGAAGTTGATATTGGATACGAGATAAAAGATGGAAAAATTATAATAGGAGAAGGAAATCAATGGTTAGAGATTTTAGGGTGTGGAATGGTTCATCCCAATGTTTTAAAAAATGTT
This sequence comes from uncultured Pelagibacteraceae bacterium, assembly GCA_902633585.1. Classification (GTDB taxonomy): domain Bacteria; phylum Pseudomonadota; class Alphaproteobacteria; order Pelagibacterales; family Pelagibacteraceae; genus Pelagibacter. The sequence goes on along the minus strand of CACPGZ010000003.1, from coordinate 50,568 downwards.
AAAGTAGACCCATCAAAGTTTCAGGGATACGCATTTGGTATTGGGATAGATAGACTTGCCATGCTGAAATATGGAATCAATGACTTAAGAGCTTTTTTTGATTGTGATTATCGATGGTTGAATCATTTTGGATTTGATCCACTGGATGTACCTACGAATTATAGAGGTCTCAGTCGATGATAATTACATTTGATTGGTTAAAAGATCATCTAAAGACAAATCTAAAAGAAAATAACCTTTTAGAGCAACTTACCAATATTGGTCTAGAGGTAGAGAGTGTAGAAAGTCTTTCTGGTGATAATGAATTATTCAAAGTAGCTGAAATTATAAAAACTGAAAAACATCCAAATGCAGATCGACTTAAAGTTTGTGACGTAAATATTGGAGAGAATGAAATTAAAAAAGTTGTATGTGGTGCAGAAAATGCAAAAGAAGGATTGCTTACTATATATGCTCCCCCAGGTGCAATTATCCCCAAAACTAAGACAAAATTAGTAGTCGCTAAAATAAGAGGCGTTACTTCTTATGGAATGCTTTGTTCAGAGTCTGAATTAAATCTGTCTGATGAAAGCGATGGGATTACTGAATTAACCAAAGGATTTAGAAAAAATATTGGTAAAAGTTATTTTTCAAAATCGAAATCAAATCTTATTGATCTATCCATAACACCTAATAGACCAGACTGTCTTGGAGTCAGGGGAATAGCTAGAGATCTAGCCGCATCAGGTTTTGGAAAGTTAGTACATTTAGGGAAAAAAAAAATTCATTCAAAAAATAGACACACCTTAAAAGTAAAAATTAATAAGGAAAGAGACCAAGGATGTAATGCGTTTGGAAGCTGTTTGATAACAAATGTGAAAAATTCTGAAAGTCCTAAATGGCTTAAAGATAAGTTAATTTCTATTGGTCAAAAACCAATCTCAGCAATAGTTGACATTACAAACTATGTTATGCTCGATATTAATAGACCATTACATGCTTATGATGCTGATAAAATTGAAAAGGGTATAATTGTTCGAAATTCTAAGTCTGGAGAAGAGTTTACAGCACTTGATAATAAAAATTATAAACTGGAGAGTGGCATGTGTGTTATTAGCGATAATAAAGGTGTTTTAGGACTTGGAGGAATTATTGGTGGTACAAGATCTGGTACAGAATTTAATACAAAAAATATATTACTTGAGTCAGCTTATTTTGAACCAAAATCAATAAGAAATACAGCAAAAAAATTAAATCTTGATACCGATGCAAAGTTTAGATTCGAAAGAGGTATAGATCCGTTATCAATCGAAGATGGTTTAAATAAAGCTGCAAAATTAATAAAAGAGATTTGTGGTGGTGAAATTAGCAAAATTGATATTCAAAAAATAGAAACTTACAAAACAAAAAAGATTAAATTTAACCCAAATATTTTTGAAAAAATATCTGGTTTTAAAATTTCTTTAAAAGAAATGATTAAAATTTTAGAGGATCTTGGTTTTGAAGTAAAAAAGGATAAGAAAAGACTCGAATTAACTATTCCTTCATGGAGACCAGATATTTCACAGGAAGTAGATATCGTCGAGGAGTTGGTTAGAATAAGTGGTTATGAAAAGATAAAGTATATTGAGCCAATTAAACAAAGAAAAAAATCTACTTTAAATAAATATCAGAAATTATTTCATTTTTTACAGAGATCAGTTGCATCCAAAGGTTATTTAGAGGCAATCACTTGGTCGTTTACGGACAAACGTTATAATGATTATTTTAGAGATATAAAAAAAGAGATAAAGATTATTAATCCTATTAGTTCAGAATTAGGAGTTTTAAGGAATTCAATTTTTTCAAATTTAATATTATATATTAATAAAAATCTCGACAGAGGTTTTAAAGATTTATCAATATTTGAAATAGGTCCTATTTTTTATGGTTCTAATCCCGGTGAACAAAATACGGTAGTTTGTGGTTTGTCAGCAGGTAAAAAATCTAGATTATCTTGGATTGAAAAAGATAGAAACGTAGACGTATTTGATGTGAAAAGAGATGTTGTTCAAACTTTAGTTGAAGCAGGTTATAATTCTGAAAAATTTATTATCGATAATGAAACACCCAATTATTATCACCCTGGCAAATCAGGAAGATTATTTTTAAATAATAAAAAAAATCAAATAGCTGCATATTTTGGAGAAATTCACCCAAATATTTTAAAACACATTGATATTAAAACAGAGTCTTTAGTTGGTTTTGAGATCTTTATGGAAAATTTAGAATTACCCAAGAAAACCCTTAAAGATCTAAAAGTAAAATTTTCATTTTCAGATTATCAAAAATCTGAGAGAGATTTCGCATTTATCGTAAACAAAGAGGTAAAAGCCCAAGATTTGATAGATACTATTTCAAATGTAGACGAAAGTTTAATAAAAGATATTAGAGTTTTTGATGTTTATGAGGGTGATAATATTCCTGAAAATCAGAAATCGATAGCAATAAGTGTCACGATACAATCATCTGAAAGAACTTTAAATGAGAATGATTTAGAAAAAATTAATAATTTGATAATCAAGACTGTTGAAGATAAAACTGGCGCAAAAATTCGATCTTAATATTTAAATGAGCACTATCGACAATATAAGAAATTTTTCAATAATTGCGCACATTGACCATGGTAAATCAACAATTGCAGATAGGATAATTCACAAATGTGGTGGTTTAACAGAAAGAGAAATGAAAGCTCAAGTTTTAGACTCTATGGATATTGAAAGAGAGAGAGGAATTACAATTAAAGCCCAAACAGTTAAACTAAATTATAAAGCCAAAAATGGAAAAGAATACATATTAAATATAATAGATACTCCAGGACATGTTGATTTTAGCTATGAAGTCAGCAGATCACTTTATGCATGTGAGGGCTCCATACTTATTGTTGACAGTACCCAAGGTGTTGAAGCACAAACATTAGCCAATGTTTATCAAGCTTTAGATATAAATCATGAAATAATTCCAGTCTTAAATAAAATTGATTTACCTGCATCAGATTTAGAGAGAACTAGTAAACAAATTGAGGACGTAATTGGTATTGATACTGAAAATGCCATTCCTTGTTCTGGAAAAACTGGAGAAGGTATTGATGAGATATTGGAACAAATTATAAACCAATTACCTGGACCAAAAGGGAATTTAGAACAAGATTTAAAATGTTTATTGGTAGATAGTTGGTACGATACATACCTTGGGGTTGTAATATTAGTAAGAGTTATTAATGGAAAAATTACTAAAAATATGAAAATTAAGATGTTATCAACTAATCGAGATTATATTGTCGAAAAAGTTGGCGTATTCACACCTAAAGCTAAAGACATAAATGAATTAAATGCTGGTGAAATTGGTTTTATTACAACTGGAATAAAAGTTTTATCAGAAACAAAAGTCGGGGACACTATTTGTGATGCTTTAAAACCGACAGTTCAGGCACTACCAGGATTTAAACCTAGTAAACCTGTAGTATTTTGTGGTTTATTTCCTGTTGATAGTTCGGAATATCAAAAACTTAAAGATGGTCTGGCAAAACTACAGTTGAACGATGCAAGTTTTTCCTTTGAGGCTGAGTCATCATCTGCCTTAGGTTTAGGATTCAGATGTGGATTTTTAGGTTTACTACATCTTGAAATAATTACCGAAAGACTCGAGAGAGAATTTGATGTTAATTTACTTACAACAACACCAGGAGTTGTTTATAAAGTTCATTTAAATAATGGTGATGTAATTGACTTGCAGAATCCATCCAGTCTTCCAGATCCGACATTTATAAAATTTATTGAAGAACCTTGGATCAAAGCAACAATAATTACTCCTGATGAGTATTTAGGATCAATTATAAAACTATGTCAGGATAAAAGAGGAATACAAACTAATCTAAGTTATTCTGGTAATAGGGCAGTACTTAACTATGAACTACCTTTAAATGAGGTAGTATTTGATTTTAATGATCGAATTAAATCTATGACGAGTGGTTACGCAAGTTTTGATTATGAAATTATTGCTCTTAGAGAAGGTGATTTAGTAAAATTGGGTATATTGGTTAACAGCGAGCCAGTGGATGCACTAGCCATGATGATACATAAAAATTTTGCTCAAAGAACTGGAAGAGATGTTTGTGAAAAGTTAAAAGATTTGATTCCAAGACATAATTTTATGATACCGGTTCAAGCAGCGATTGGAGGAAAAATAATTGCCCGTGAAACAATAAAAGGGTTTAAGAAAGATGTTTTGACAAAAATTCATGGAGGTGGAGCAACAGATAGAAAAAGGAAATTATTAGAAAAACAAAAAAAGGGTAAAGCTCGCTCAAAACAGTTCGGAAGAGTGGAGATACCTCAAGAGGCATTCATTGGTGTATTAAAGATAAACAAAGAAAATTAATTTTGAAAATGAAATTTTTTGATTGTTTCATGTACAATAATGAGGATTTAATTCTCGATGTTAGATTAAATTCGTTAGATAAGTATATAGATAAATTTGTAATTGTAGAAGCAAAACAAAATCATCAAGGTAAAAAGAAAAACAGCTTTAATTTTGAGATAAATAATTTTAAAAAATTTAAAGATAAAATTAAATATTTAAAAATTGAAAATTTTCCAGAACAATATAGTAGCTGGCAAAGAGAAAATTTTCAAAGAAATTTTATAACCAAAGGACTTTTTGATGCTAATGATGATGATTTTGTTATCATTTCAGATATCGATGAAATTCCAAATCTTGAGTGTCTAGATAGATTAGTAAAAAGTAAGAAAAGATATACTGCCTTTAAACAAAAAATGATTTATTATAAATTTAACTTATTAAATTTAACAGAAGCAGATTGGCATGGTTCAAGAATGTGTAAATTTAAAGATCTTAAAAGTCCTCAGTGGATAAGAGATCAAAAGGTTAAAAAGTATCCATTTTATAGGGTTGATAAAATAAAGTGGCAAATTGTAGATAACGGAGGGTGGCATTTTTCAATGATAATGACACCTACTGAAATAAGTGAAAAAATAAAATCTTTTGCACATACAGAATTTAATATACCTGAATTTACAAATGTAGAAAATATTGAAAAAAAAATAAAATTAAAAGAAGATTTGTTTGGGAGAAAATTTGAATTTCAGAAAATTCTTGATAAGAATGATTTACCAAAATACATAAGAGAAAATGAAAAAAAATTTTCGCAATTTTTAATATAAAATTTTAATGATATATATTTCACATAGAGGTAATGTAGATGGCCCTGTAAAAGATAAAGAAAATAATATTGACCATATACAGAAAGCATTAAATAAAGGTTTTGAAGTTGAGGTTGATGTTAGATTTAATAAGAATAAATTTTTCTTAGGTCATGATTTTGATCAATTCGAAGTTGATAAAGAGTTTTTGTTAAATGATAAGATTTGGTGTCATGCTAAAACAACGAAAGCATTAATTGAACTAGATAAGATAAAAGCCCATTATTTTTGGCACCAAGAAGATGATTATACTATTACAAGTAGAGGCTTTATATGGACTTATCCAGGAAAAAAACTTTTTCCAAATAGCATTTGTGTATTGCCTGAGCATGCAAATTATAAAGACATTAATTGTAAAGGAATATGCTCTGATTTTATAGATAAGTATAAAAATGATTAAAGTAATTATTTTTGATTTAGATGGGGTTTTAGTAGATACAAAAATGATACATTTTGAGGCCTTAAATTTATCATTAAAAAAATACGGTTACGAGGAAATATCCATTGATGACCATGTAAAAGTTTTTGATGGGCTGCCAACGAACGAAAAACTCAAGATTTTAAATAAAAAAGATAAGCTCCCAATTAAAAATTTCTCAAAAATAAACAAATATAAACAAAAAATAACCTCAAGTCTTTTAAAGAAAAAAATTAAAAGAAAAACTCATTTATTAGAGATATTTAAATACCTAAACAAAAATTATAAAATAGCAGTTGCAACGAATGCTGTTAAATCGACACTAAAGATTTGCTTAAAAAACTTAGGAATAGAAAAGTATGTTGATTTTAAGTTATCCAATGAGGATATAATCAATCCAAAACCTAACCCAGAAATTTATTTAAGAATTTTTGTACATTTTGGTATTTACCCATCCGAGGCGTTGATAGTAGAGGACTCACATTATGGAAGAGAAGCAGCAGTTTCCTCTGGAGCAAAATTATTACCAATAAAAAAAATAAATGAATTAAATTTAAAAAAGATTAAATTAAATTTGATTTCTAAAAAAATTATTAATGAAAAAAATATTTCCTGGGAGGATAATAAAATGAATGTTTTAATACCTATGGCGGGAGCTGGAAAAAGATTTTTTGATGCTGGTTATATATTTCCCAAACCGCTAATAGAAGTAGACAATAAACCAATGATACAGTGGGTCATAGAGAGTTTAAATCTAAATGCAAATTATATTTTCATTATCCAAAAAGAACATCAAAAAAAATATAATATAAGTAGCGTCTTAAGAATTCTTAAACCAAACTGTAAGATAATTGAATTAGATCACATTACCGAGGGAGCGGCATGCACAACTTTATTAGCCAAAAAATTTATAAATAATTCTAACCCTTTGATTATAGCAAACTCTGATCAATATATTAGATGGAATAGCTCAAAAGCCATATATGATTTTAATTCAAAAAATTTAGATGGTGCAATCTTGACTTTTGAAGCAATACACCCTAAGTGGTCATATGCAAAATGTGATAAAGATGGATTTGTATCAGAAGTTGCAGAGAAAAAAGTAATTTCTAAAAATGCAACAGTAGGAGTTTATTATTGGAAGCATGGCTCTGATTATGTAAAGTCTGCTGAAGAAATGATAAAGAAAAATATCCGCGTTAATAATGAGTTTTATGTGTGCCCTGTTTATAATGAATTTATATCAAAAAAGAAAAAAGTAAAAATTCATAATGTAGAGGAAATGTGTGGACTAGGTACTCCAGAAGATTTAAATAATTTTATTCAAAAATTGAAATAAAAAATTTAGTAAACCAATTATTTAAAGATATATTTCACACCATTTATTAATTTTAATAATTTTATTTTTCTTTTTATCATTTTCATATTAATTTTGTCTTTTAAAGGCACATAGACACGCTTTGTTGGTTTGGCCTCTTCCATTCTAATTAAAGCAAGATTAAATTTGTGCGCTATTTTAATCTTAAATTTACTTTCAGATAAAAAACAATAAAAAATATACTCAGGATTAAAAACTCTGTTTTCCTGAGAAAATTTGTCAAAAAAAGAGAAAATATTTTTAAGTTTTAAAAATGTTTGATATTTTGCAATAAAAAAAAGGTCTGTAATTCCTTTAAAATGTCTATTTGATGATATTAAAAATTCTTCATTTTCTAAGTCAATTAAATCATTTTTTAAATTTTCTATACTTTTTAAATTAATTATGTCTGTTCTAAAACGACAAACATAATCAATATTTAGATTATTTTCAGAATTTATTTTTTCTAAAAAGTGAACATTTTCTATAATTGAGTGCCACATATGAAAAACATTCTCTATTTTCCATGAAAGATTTTCCTCTCCTGTTACAAATTTGACTGCGTTTATCTTATCATTCCAATTTTTTTGCTTAATTTGGTTAATAAATTTAATTTTATATTTTTCCTTAAAATTTTCTAAATCTTCTTGATTTTTCCAAATCGAACTAACAATTATAATTTCAAAATCTTTTAAGATTTTTTTAATTTCCTCAAAAAAAACTAAATTTTTTTCGTAAATTCTTATATTACCAGAAATTAAAAATGCTATCTTTTTCATAAAATAAATAAAATACTATTATTAATATTATTCTTTTCAAGCTTATATGTCTTTGGTTAATTTATTCCTGTAAATGTATAAAAAAAAATGTAATTTTAACGATTCATACTTATGCTTTTTTTAAAAATAAAAAAAAATTTTCAAAATTTATTCAAAACATTAGCACAAAAAATTTTTAAACTAATTTACGGGGAAATTAATATTGATGATTCTTCTTCAATGCAAAATCTTAAAGTTTATGATATTGATAACAAAAATATAAATACATTTTTTGGTAATAATTATAAAATTTATCTAGTTAATTTTGGTAGAATTTATAATGATAATGTTCAAAATGTTGCGATCATTAATAAAAATAAAATAATAAGTGGACCATCCTATCAGCAAATTAAAGGAGATCTAAAAGGCACAGATCATAACATATGTCTTAAAATCGGCACTCCCAGAATAAAAAAAAAATTTAAAGGTAGAGTTTTAAACTTAGCTCAAGGTGCCAGCGGACATAATAATTTTTCTCATTGGTTATTAGACATGTTACCAAAACTTAAGTTATATAATGAGGTCTTTAAATATGAAGACCTAGATTACTTATATTTAAATAAACTTAATTCTTTTCAAAAAAAATCGTTGGAACTTTTGGGCCTTAAGAGTTTAAAGATAATTGATTCCAACTATTATCGTCATATAGAGTGTGATCAGCTAATCGCCACTCAGCACCCGAGTTATTTTAAAGGTTTTATTTTAGATCAAGCAAAGTGTGTACCTGATTGGATAATAAAATGGCTAAGAGGTAGTTTTTTGGAGAAATCAAAAAAAATAGAAATTAAAGATAATATATTCATCGACAGATCTTTATCTAATTTTAAGCACTCTCAAATAGTTAATTTAGAAGAAACTCAAAATCTCTTAAAAGAAAAAAATTTTGATATTGTTAAACTTGAAAACTTGAGTTTTGATGAGCAGATATTTGTTTTTAGTAATGCAAAAATTGTAATAGGAGCTCATGGAGCTGGACTTACTAATTTGTGTTTCTCAAAAGAAAAAACAAAAGTTATTGAAATAAGATCTTCTGAACCAGGATACGGATTTCAAAATAAAGTGTACGAAAGAATATCTGAAATAAATAACTTAAATTATAGCTTATTATCTACTCCTTATTTAAGTGAAAAAAATATAAATGGTGATTTATTTGTAGATTTAAAAGTATTAAATGATCAATTAAAAGATATTTAAAATTATGAGACTTCAAACTTTTTATAAAATTTACTACAAACACAGGATCAAAAAGGCTAAAAAATTACTAAAGATCTACCTTTTTTTTGTAATCCCAATTAAATATTTTTTGAATCTGCGTTATACAAAAAAAAAAGTAAATCTTGAAAATTACTCATCAAATAACAAATTTTTATTTGAAAAAAATTTAAATTTTTTATTTGAATTTTTTGAAAGTGATAAGGGTGAAAAGTTCGTAAATCAATATGATCAACCTATAAAGCGAGATTCTAACTTAAAAGTACAAGGCCATAATTACGCAAAATTTTACGATGAATATTTTTTTGAAAAAAAAAATAAACAATTAAATATTTTAGAAATTGGGTCTTTTTATGGAAATGCAGCTGCTGCATTATATTTTTATTTCAAGAATGCCGAAATATATTCAGCAGATATATTTCCTGATTTATTTAGTTATACTTCTGATAGAATAAAAAACTTTTATGTAGACTCCTCTTCAGAAAAGTCAATTTCTCAAAATATTTTAAAAAGGGATAAAAAATTTGAGATAATAATTGAGGATGCATGCCATGCTTATAAAGACCAAATCATTAGTTTATTTATGTTATTCCCAATATTAAGTTCTGGAGGGATTTTTATAACAGAAGAATTAGATTTCCCAGATACAAGAGCTGATATGAACTTGAACAATGAAAAGCCGACTTTAAGAGATATTTTATTATCAATTAAATCTGGTGAAAATTTTGAAAATCCTCTCATATCTAGAGATCAAAAAGATTATTTCTTGAAAAATTTTGATAAGATTTCTATTTTAAAAGGAAATCATAACGAGATAGCAATAATTAAAAAGAAATGAAAAAAAAAATTGTAGTAACAGGTGGTTCAGGCAGATTTGGTCAATGTTTAAAAAATTTTGAGACTAATCACGAAATGTTATTTCCCACAAAAAAAGAATTAGATATTTTAAATTTCAGGAGTGTAGAGAAATACTTAAAAAAGAATAAACCTAATATTTTAATTCATTTAGCAGGGTTATCTCGGCCAATGAAAGTTCACGAAGAAAATATTATCAAAAGTATTGACCTAAATATTATTGGAACCGCTAATATAACAAAGGTATGTTCAAAACTGCGAATAAAACTAATTTATTTTTCTACAAACTATGTTTATCCAGGCACAAAAGGAAATTATAGGGAAACTGACCCATTATTACCAGTCAATAACTATGCATGGTCAAAATTAGGTGGTGAGTCTGCTGTGCAACTCTATAAAAATTCTCTAATATTAAGAGTTTCAATGACTGAAAAACCTTTCATTCATAAAAAAGCGTTTGCTAATGTGAAGAGTAGTTTTATTTATCATGAAGATGTAAGAAAATATTTGTTTAAATTATTAAATAAAAAAGGGATATTAAACATTGGTGGTAAAACTCAGTATATCTATAATTTTGCAAAAAAGAGTAATAAAAGAGTTAAAAAAGATTACCTAAAAAAAAATTCAAATCACAATATTCCATTTAACTCTTCTTTGAATATTTTAAATTTAAATAAATTCTTAAAGAAGAAAAAAATAATTAATTAAAAATTTAAATGGAAAAATTAATGATTTTTTGCGTTACAAATAAAGAGATTAAATATCTAGAAAAATTAAATCTTTCATTAGCAGGTGTTGGCAAAAAAAGGTTTAAAAAAGAATATATAACCTGTTTAAATGGTAAGAATATTCAAAAAAAAGAGAAGTATTATTCTGAATTAACTTTTCATTATTGGTTTTGGAAAAATAAGTTAAAAAAATTTAATAATAATATTTGGATTGGGTTTTGCCAGAAGCGGAGATTTTGGCTAAATTCAGATACTAAAATAAAAAATTTTAGTGATTTACAGAAAAATATTTTGAAAGTTCCACACAAAAGTTGGAAAAATTATGAAAGTATTATTTGTAAGCCAATAAGATTAGATAATCCAAAAAAAATGAAATTAATAAAAAGAGGTTTACAAAATATTATTAACGATCCTTCAATTTTTTTTAACAGAAAAAAACAAAATATAAAACTTCATTTTGATATGCATCATGGTTACGGAATATTAGACAGAGCCATAAAGTATCTTGACAAAAAAGATAGAAAAGATTTTCAAAAATTCGTAAGTGAAAATTATAGTTTTAATCCCCATATAATGTTTATTACAAAGAAAAAAGTTATGAACGATTGGTTTAGTAGTCTTTTTAAATGGCTTTTCAGGTGTGAAAAAGAGTTCGGTTTTAGAAAATTAAAAGGATATGATCAGCAAAGATTATACGCATATCTCGCTGAAAGATACTTATCATTTTGGTTTAAAAAAAATACTAAATATTTAGAGTGGTATTGGAACTTTTTTGAGTTAAAGTAAATAACTAAAGAACTCAAATTAATTGGAGAGGTGGCCGAGTGGTTGAAGGCGCACGCTTGGAAAGCGTGTAAAGGGGAAACTCTTTCATGGGTTCGAATCCCATTCTCTCCGCCATCAAATAAGCCCTGATATATCAGGCTTATTTAAGATTTTTATTAGAAGTTTGTAATTATAATTGAACAATTTTTATCAAAAAATGTTATAATTTATTTTTCCTTAATTTAAAAAAATGGCAAATAAAAACACATATCAAGCAGATTCTATCAAAGTGCTTAAAGGCTTAGAAGCAGTAAGGAAAAGGCCAGGCATGTATATTGGTGATACAGATGACGGAACTGGCTTACATCACATGGTGTACGAAGTTGTCGATAACTCAATTGATGAAGCTCTAGCAGGCTATTGTAAAAATATAAACGTAAAATTAAATTCAGATGGGACTGTAATAATTAATGATGATGGTCGTGGAATCCCAACAGATATCCATAAAGGAGAAAAAAAATCTGCAGCAGAGGTTATTATGACCCAACTTCATGCTGGTGGAAAATTCGACCATGATTCCTATAAAGTTTCAGGTGGACTACATGGTGTAGGAGTTTCTGTTGTTAATGCTCTTTCAGAAAAATTATTCTTAGAGATAAATAGAGATGGAAAAAAATATTCTATAGAATTCCGCAATGGTGAAGCAAAAGCACCCCTTAAAATTTCAGGCAAATCAAAACAAACAGGAACTCAAATAACTTTTTTACCTTCAAAAGAAGTTTTCTCGTCAATCAAATTCAGTGCAAATATACTAATTAAACGAATGAGAGAATTAGCTTTTTTGAACAAAGGTATAAAAATAACTTTTATTGATGATACTCAAAAAAAAGAAAAAATATTAGAATTCAAATATGATGGGGGTTTAATAGAATTTGTAGATTATTTAGATGAGAAAAGAGAAAAATTACAAAATAAAAATGGAAATGATTTATTTAGAAAACCAATTTATATTGAAGGCAAAAAAAATAACGTTGAATTAGAGTGTTCGTTAAAATGGAATGCCGGCTATTCTGAGGATATTTTTCCCTATACGAATAATATTTATCAAAAAGATGGGGGGACACATTTATTAGGCTTTAGAAGTGCTTTAACAAGAATAATAAATAAGTATGCAAATGAAAATAATCTTCTAAAAAGAAATAAACTAACTATCTCTGGAGATGACATCAAAGAAGGTTTAACATGTGTTCTATCAGCAAAAATTCCTGATCCTAAATTTTCTTCTCAAACAAAGGACAAGTTAGTTTCATCAGAAGTAAGAATGATTGTGGAAACATTAGTAAATGAAAAATTGTCTATATGGTTTGATCAAAATCCATCAGTAGCTAAGATAGTTTTAGCTAAAGTAATACAAGCCGCAATGGCCAGAGATGTAGCAAGAAAAGCTAGAGAGAATGTTAGAAGGAAAGGCGCCATTGAATTGAGTGGTCTTCCAGGTAAATTAGCGGACTGTCAAATAGGAAAACAAGAGGGAACAGAATTATTTATTGTTGAGGGAGATTCAGCTGGAGGTTCAGCGAAACAAGGTAGGAACAGATTAAATCAAGCAGTCTTACCTCTAAGAGGAAAAATACTTAATACTTACGTTGAAGATTTAAATGTTAAAAAAAATGGAAATGGAAATGGTTCAGATCAAAGAACAAAAGCATTGTCTAAAATGATATCTTCTAATGAAATAGTTACCTTAATTAATGCACTTGGATTAGATCCAAAGGCTTATGAAATTGATTTAAAAGATTTAAGGTATGGAAAAATAATTATAATGACAGATGCTGATGTAGATGGATCACATATTAGGGCATTATTATTAACATTCTTTAATAATAAACCTTTTAACAAATTGATAGAACATGGACATGTTTACCTTGCTCAACCACCATTATTTAAAATTAACAAAGGTTCTAAAGGAATCTATATAAAAGACGAAGAAGAATTAGAAAATTATATAATGACCAATAATAAAGAAATTAAAAAATTAAAGAAAGGGTCTAAGGAGTTTTCAAAATTGATAGAAATTGAAAAATCTAAAATGAGTATACAAAGATTTAAGGGTTTAGGAGAAATGAATCCAGAAGAGCTTTGGAGCACAACTCTTAATCCAGAAACGAGAAATTTACTTCAGGTTCAGTATTCAAAAAACTCAAAAAAAGACCAGGAATTGATACATACTTTAATGGGCAATGATGTAACATTAAGAAAAGATTTTATCATTTCTAACGCAATAAATGTTCAAAATTTAGATATCTAGAATATGAAGTTTTTTGAAACTTCTAAATTTCATACTCTAAAAAAATCTACTTATATTTCTTTAAGATGGATTGGTATAATAGGCCAATTAGTTTCAGTTTATATTGTTTATTTTTTTCTAAATTTTGATTTTAATTTTATTGTATCAAATTTAATTATATTTATTGGAATTTTAAGTAATTTTTATTTGATTTTTATCTACAGTAAAACACAACTTTCCGATAGATCAGCACTAATTTTTTTGATGATTGATATATTTCAATTAGGTTCATTAATATATTTAACAGGAGGTATTGTAAATCCCTTTGTAATTTTTTTATTAATTCCTAGCGTATTTGCGTCATCAAATTTAGGCATTAGAACTAATTTATTTCTCGTTATTACAACAATATTAATGATTACATTTCTGACATTTTATTCAGAGGATTTACCTGCGCCTTTAAACAATCACTTTCATGTTGATCCTTATTATTATTATTCAATTCCAATTGCTTTTATAATTGCCCTCATCTTTTTGAATTATTTTGCGATAGTATTTGGTTCAGAGTCTAGAAAAAGAAAAGAAGCTTTAAGCAAAATGGAGGAAATTATGGCTCAAGAACATGAAATGTTATCTTTAGGAGGTCAAGCAGCAGCAGCAGCCCATTCTCTTGGAACTCCTTTATCCACGATTAAAATTATCTCACAAGAGTTAAAACAACAGTTAAAGGACCGTAAAGAACTAGCTTCAGACGTAGAATTATTATCAAGTCAAGTTGAAAGATGTAATCAAATTTTGAAAAGACTGTCTTTAAATCCTATTGAAGAAGATGATTTTATAGACGAGGACTTAACTTTTAAAAAATATTTAAATCAAATTATTAACTCATTCGAAGAAACTAGTAATAAAAAATTTGTTTTAAATTTTGATCAAGATGCTAACCCAAGAAAAATTCCAAAATCAATAGAGATTATATATGGTTTGAGAAATTTTATTGGAAATGCAAATAAATTTGCTAAAGAAAAAATATTTATAACCCTTAAAAGTAACAATGAATATACTGAAATTATTATCGAAGATGATGGTGAAGGATATCCTAATGAAATATTATCAAAAATAGGTGAACCTTATTTAAGATCACTTAAAAACAAAGAAAAGAATCGATTTGGTCTAGGTTTAGGAATATTTATAGGGAAAACATTGCTTGAAAAAAATTTCGCTTCCCTAAATTGCCAAAACTCGAAAACCAGAACTGGAGCAGAAGTAATTATAAGGTGGAAAAATCAGGATTTATTAAAAATTTAGTGCAATTTTGCTTTATTATCAAATAATGAGCTTAATTGAGAAATCATTACATCCCCAAGTTCATTTACATCAGTGATCTTAATTGCTCTTTTATAATATCTAGAAACATCATGACCAATTCCTATAGCTAAAATTTCTATTTCAGATTTATCCTCTATAAACTTAACCATTTTTTTTAAATGTTTTTCTAAAAAATCTCCCGAATTTACTGATAAGGTTGAATCATCAACTGGCGCGCCATCTGAAATTACCATTAAAATTTTTCTTTCCTCTTTTCTTTTTTTAATTCTATTGAAAGCCCATGTTATAGCCTCCCCATCTATATTTTCTTTCAATAAACCCTCCTTTAACATAAGCCCAAGATTATCTTTTGCCTGCCTCCAATGTGTATCAGCTCCTTTATAAATAATATGTCTTAAATCATTCAATCTTCCAGGTGTCTTCGGCTTATTATTTTTATTCCATAGTTCTCTACTTTGGCCACCTTTCCAATTTTTTGTTGTGAACCCTAATATTTCTACTTTTACTGAGCAACGTTCCAAAGTTCTGGATAGAATATCAGCGCAAATAGCTGCAATTGTAATTGGTCTACCTCTCATTGAACCCGAGTTGTCAATTAAAAGTGTTACTACAGTGTCTTTGAAGTCTAAATCCTTTTCTTTCTTGAAAGATAACGAGTTGTATGGATCCATTATTATTCTTGGTAACTTAGAGCTATCAAGTAATCCTTCCTCTAAATCAAAATCCCAAGCTCTATTCTGTTTTGCCAATAATTGTCTTTGAAGTTTATTAGCAAGTTTAGTTATAACATCTTGAAAACCAATCAATTGTTGATCTAAAGTTTTTCGAAGTTTATTTGCCTCATCTGCGTTTTCAAGATTTTCAGCTTTGGTAATTTCATCAAATTGAGTTGTAAAAATTTTATAATCTACATTTAAATCCCTTAAATTTTTCTTTTGAATAACTTGCTCAGAGTTTTGTTCGTCTGTGTCTGTATCTACAAGTTGTTCATCTAATTTATATTCATCAATATTATAATCTGAATCTAAACTGGCTTCCGTTTCATCTTGTTTATCAGAATCCTTTTTATCATCATCCTCACTATCATCGTTTTCGCTTGACTGATTTTCTTTATCATCCTCTAGGTTTTCATCCTTTTTTTCTTCATTTTCCTCTGATTGAAAAATGTCCATTTCTTGAAGTATCTGGGAGAACTTCAAACTATAAATATTCTGATCTTCTAAATTTTGTTTAAAAAATTCCATATGTTCAAAAATTGATTTATCAAAATCTTTTTCCCAAAAGTTTAACATTCTTGATGTTAAAGAGTTAAGTTTAATATTGTGGAAATTTTTTAGCATATATAATTCAAAAGCCTCAACAACAGGCACATCATCTTTGGATTTAATTTGGTCTTTTCTTTTATGTGCGATCATTTGAATATAATTATCCTTCAAATTTTTTTCTATTCCTTTTAACATTTTTGATCCCAATCTTTCGTACCTTATTTTTTCAGTGATTGTATAAAGTGATTTACAAGACAAGCTAGAGGGTAAATTTTTTTTAAATATTGACTCGTCAGAAAATTTCTTTTTAAGAGCTTTCGAGTCTGTTTCTGCTCTAGCCTTAATATAATCTTTTTTTGAATTTAAATTTTCTAGTTCAATCAAATCTTGTTTTTCAGAATTTTTAATAATTTTTTTTTGATTGATTCCTAAATCATCTGAGATTACTCTTGCTGTAGACGATAGAGCCTGTCTAAGCTTTTCTTTAAAACTCTCGGTTTTGTTATTCATTAAATTTGAATATTTAATAAGGACTCTGGTAACTCCTCACCAAAACATCTTTGATAATACTCTGCAATTATATTTTTTTCGATTTCATCGCACTTATTTAAAAACGTTACTCTAAAGGCATAACCAGTATCTTTAAAAATTTCTACGTTTTCAGCCCAGTGCAAAACTGTTCGAGGACTCATCACTGTCGATATATCACCAGCTATAAATCCTTTTCTTGTTAAAGATGCAACCTTGATCATATTTGAAACTTTTTCTTTACCTTTTTCATTATCTAAGCCTTTATTTTTTGCTAAAATAATTTCCATTTCTTTATCAAGGCTAAGATAGTTTAAAGTAGTAACAATATTCCATCTATCCATTTGTCCTTGATTTATTTGCTGAGTTCCATGGTAAAGTCCTGTTGTATCTCCTAAACCAACTGTGTTAGAGGTTGCAAATAATCTAAAAAATTTATTTTGTTTAATCACTTTATTTTTATCTAGGAGAGTAAAATTACCTTCTGCTTCAAGTATTCTCTGAATAACAAACATTACATCTGGTCTCCCTGCATCATACTCATCGAATACTAAAGCGACAGGGTTTTGTATGGACCATGGCAAAATCCCCTCGTTAAATTCCGTCACTTGCTTACCATCTTTCAAAACAATCGCATCCTTACCTATCAAATCAATACGACTTATATGACTGTCTAAATTTACTCTGATGCAAGGCCAATTTAATCTCGCAGCAATTTGCTCTATGTGAGTAGATTTTCCTGTGCCGTGATAACCCTGAACTAAGACTCTTTTATTAAAAGCAAAACCTGAGATGATAGCTAAAGTAGTATCACGATCAAATTTATAGTTTTTATCTATTTCTGGCACATACTCGCTTTTTTTAGAAAATGCATCCACATCCAAATTAGAGTCTATCCCAAAAGTTTGTTTTATTGAGAGTTTTATGTCTGGTTGATTGCTTATGTTTGGTGTCAATTTTTTTCTCTATAAGTATTTTTTAACTGAGTGTAAGCCAAAGTTATTGATTTAAGTTTTTCCTCAAATTTTTTACTCCCAGAATTCATATCAGGGTGAAATTTTTTGACAAGTATTTTAAATTTGTCGTAAATTTTTCCCCACTTGGATCCTACTGAAATACCTAATATTTCAAACGCTTTGATGTCTTTATGATTATATCTAAATTGTCCCATATGATTAAAATCGCTTTTTAATTTTTCTTTATCGAGTTCGTCTCTCAAAGTATTATTCCACAAGACTTTAAAAAAATTATCTGAAGAACTAAAACTCTGAGTAGGTTTATGCCAAATCATGTCTGATTTCAAAAAATCAATTACTTGATCATCATTCATACCTGAAAAATAATTCCAATTTTTATTAAACTCTTTAACATGATTTAAACACAGTAATCTAAATTTTTTACTATTATCTTTTTCAACTGGTGCTTTATATTCACCAATTTCATTGCAATTATTCCAGTCACAGATATTTTTCATGATATAATTATATCACATGAATATAGATGAATTAATCGCAAAGGTTAAAAAAAAACTAGAAAATAATATAAAAATTGAAAATATTTTAATTGAAGATAAAACATTTTTACATAAAAATCATCAAGGACATGAAAGCAATAAATTTCACTTAAAAATAATCGTTGTTTCTGATGAGCTTAAGAAATTAAATAAAATTGAAAGTAATAAAAAAATTTATAAAATATTAGATGTAGAATTAAAAAATAACATTCACTCTTTACAAATTTCAATTAATTAATTTTTTTTTTAAAAAAAGTTTGATAGTAGCCTCTGAAAATTCTTTTTCAATTATTGGACCACCAATTTTTTTAATCAACATAAGCTTGATATTTTTAGAATTATTTTTTTTATCCCTCATCATAAAAGATACGATTTGATTAATTTTTTTAATTGTAAAATAACTTTTAATCGATATTGGAAAATGAGAATGATTAAGATGTTTAGTTGCAGAATCAAATTCTTTATAAGTAATGAATTTTTTGTTATGACTAAATTCAAACGATGATTTCATGCCTAGAATTACTGCTTCTCCATGATTTAATCTTTTTGAAAAATTTAGACTTGCCTCGTACGCGTGGGCAAAAGTATGACCAAAATTTAAAATTTTTCTCAAATTTTTCTCTTTTTCATCTTTTTCAATTATTGATTTTTTAACTTTACAACTTTCATAAATTGATTTTTCAATAGTTGGAGACTTTAGTTGTAATATTTTATTAACATTCTTATCTAAAAAATTATATAACTTTTTATTTGCAATTAAGGCATGTTTTACTATTTCTGCGTAACCACAAACTATTTCTCTATAAGGAAGACTTTTTAAAAAGTCTACATCACTGACAACAATTTTAGGTTGATAAAAACTTCCAACTAAATTTTTGCCTTGAGATGTGTTAATACCTGTTTTACCGCCAACGGATGAGTCAACCTGTGATAACAATGTTGTTGGAATATTTATAAATTTTAGACCTCTTTTGAATAAACTTGCAGCAAAACCAGCTACATCACCAGTAATGCCTCCACCAATAGACATTAAACAGTCATCCCTAGAAAAGTTCTTTTTAAGCAAAAGGTCTAAAATTTTATTAACATTTTTCTGGTTTTTATTTTTCTCATTAGCATTGTAAATAAATTTATAAATATCATATCTATTTAGAGATTTTAAAATTTGTTTGACATTTCTATTTGGAACATTTTTATCTAAAACTAAAAAGCATCTTCTGAAGTTGATAGAATTTTTTTTAAATATTTGAGATAGATTAGAAATTAAATTTTTACCAATTATGATAGGATATTTCTCTGAATTAGTTTTAACTATCAGTTTAATTTGTTTCATAAATATTTATGATTTTTTTTGTAATTTGTTGTTTTGTAAAATTCTCACAATCTATTTTATATAGTGCTTTAGAGTAAATAATTGAACGTTTTTTTATAATTTCTGTAAGCTCATTTTTACTAGAATTATGTGCCAACGGTCTTTTTTTGCTGTTTTTAATCCTATTAACTAATGTATCAATATTCCAATTAAGCCAAAATGATAAGTGATTTTCTAGAACCTCATTTTTAATAGCTCGAGTGATAAACGCCCCTCCACCGAGCGCAATTACACCCTTTTTACTTTTTAAAATATTAAGAGTTATCTTTTTTTCAATATCTCTAAAAAAGTTTTCTCCTTTTGTTTCAAAGATTTTTGATATCTTCATTTTTTGATCATTTTCAATTAATTGATCAACATCAAAAAAGTTAAGATTTAGTTTTTTTGATACCATAGAGCCAATAGAACTCTTTCCAGAGCCCATCATTCCGATAAAAACTAAATTTTCCTTTGATTTCATAAGTTTCTTTATTGAAAAAACACAAATATGTCTTAATTTGAAATTAATTAAATCTATATGCAATTTACAAGAAAAACAAGTTATAGCAAAAGTATAATTGGATTATTAATAAAGTTATTTTTTGTTACGATTGTTTTTGTTGGAATAATTTTTCTTTTAAATAAATTAGACTTCCCTGCACCAAAAAAAACCATTGAAAAAATAATACCTAATGAAAATTTTAAAATTGTTAAATAAAATTTATTTATCAATTCTAATTATTTTTTTCTTTGCAATGGTTAATTCTTTTTCAGAAAATGAGCCTGTGGACATATGGAATATTGATAAAGAGCAAATACAAGAAAATTCCGAAAATAAAGAATTAATTTCAGTTACTGAAAATAAATCTGAGGCTGAAAAAATTGATGTTTTTAATATGCAAATTAAAGATAACTCAGATTCAATTAAGTTTGATGATGTTTTAAATTCTAAAGAAATTAAAATAATCGGTCTTTACGACCCTGATGATTTTGGATTAAAAATTGATATGTGGTCGAATTCTAATGGTGATCAATTAAAATATCTTTTTTCTAATTTATCTAAATTAAACTTATCACAAGATGCTTCAGAACTTATGAATATTGTTTTACTAACCAATGCTTATTATCCCAAAAAAAATTTTAGTGAAAAAGAATTTTTAGAAATAAAAACAGATTGGTTAATAAAACATAATAACTTAGAGCTGATACAGGAATATTTAATAAAGAATGACATTTTAAATTTACACCCTAAACTAAGTAAATATTTAGTTGATAAGTATTTATCCGAGTCTGAGGTTGATAAAGCATGTAAAATCTTTTTAAATAATTCTGAACCAATAGAAAATGATTATTTATCAAAATTTAACATCTACTGTTTGATAAAAAATGGAAAAAAAGATCAAGCACAATTAATTTTTGATTTAAAGAAAGAATTAGGTTTTAATGAAAAATATTTTGAAAATAAATTGAATTATTTATTTGGATATACAAACGAGGTAGATACAACAATATCTGAAAAAAATATCTTAGAATTTCATTTAGCACATAAAACGAATCCAGAATTTTCTTTTGAACCAAAAGAAAATACCAATCCATTAATATGGAAATATTTAGCTGCTTCAAATTTATTATACCAAACAAATGAAATTGATTTGAATGAACAAGAAAAAATCAAGTTAGTTGAATACGCTACACATAATAAGAATTATCTGGAGGACGATTTATTTCAAATTTATAAAAGATTTCAATTCAACATTGATCAATTGTTGAATGCTAAGACTGTATTTAAATCTTTAACTAATATTGAAAGTAGAGCACTTTTGTACCAAACGATATTACTAGAGTCTAATATAAATAAAAAAATAGAGTTAATGAAATTTCTAAAAGAGGCATTTATTAAAGATAAAATTGGGAATGCTTTTGAAGAAAAATTAAAAGATCTGTTGAAAGAAATTGATCTAGATCAAATTTCCTCAGAGCATACAAGTTTTTATCTAGAAAATATTGATACAGATGAAAAAAAACAAACCAAAATAAAGTATAACGATGATCTTTTACATCAATCAAAACTTATAAGATATTTTAATGGAGATTATAATCAGACGAAAATAGAGAAGGATTTAAATAACTTTCTCAAAAAAATAAAGAAAAATAAAAAATATACACTTTCAAAAAAAGATATCATTTTAATCGAGTCATTAAAATCAGATGGTATAAAAGTTGATAAAAAATATGAAAATTTATACAAAATTTTAGATTCTGAAATGCCTACAGATATTCAAGTTATGATAAATAATAATGAGTCAGCTTCAACAATTCTAAGAATTGTAGAGGTTGTTGGTCAAGATGAATTAAATGCCTTAGATGAGGATACTTTATTTTTTATAATAAGTGCACTCAATCAATTAAACATAGATTTTATACGTAATAAAATTCTATTAAAAGTTCTTCCTTTAAAAGTCTAAAAATTAGTTTATTTATTTATCAGATGAGCATTAAAGATATAATTACAGTTCCTGATGAAATTTTAAAAAAAATTTCTGAACCATTAGAAAAAGTCGATGATAATGAAAAAAAACTTATCAATGATTTATTTGATACGATGTATGCATCTAAAGGTATTGGGTTAGCTGCAGTACAAATAGGTATCCTTAAAAGAATTTTAGTAATTGATGTTTCAACCAAAGATAAAAAGAAGGAGCCTTTAAGTTTCATAAATCCTGTTATAAAAAAAGTTAGTAATGAAACCTCAATTTATGAGGAAGGCTGTTTGTCAATTCCAGATACATTTATAGAAATTGAAAGGCCGAAAATTTGTGAAGTGGAATATATTGATATTAAAGGGCAAAAAAAAAATCTAAAGTGTGATGGGCTTTTATCAACTTGCTTACAACACGAAATAAATCATTT
Organism: uncultured Pelagibacteraceae bacterium; assembly: GCA_902633585.1. GTDB lineage: Bacteria > Pseudomonadota > Alphaproteobacteria > Pelagibacterales > Pelagibacteraceae > Pelagibacter. The sequence goes on along the minus strand of CACPGZ010000003.1, from coordinate 27,995 downwards.
AGACGGAAAATTAATAATTGACCATTTATCAAAATTAAAAAGAGATATCATCATTAAGAAAATTTCAAAAACAAAAAAAAATCCTGACAGAATAGTAGTTTAAGAAATGTCTAAAAAAATTATTTTTATGGGTACGCCCTTGTTTGCAGTTCCAGTGTTAAAATCTCTCTACCAAAACGGATTTTCAATAAATATGGTATATACACAACCTCCTCAAAAATCTCATCGAGGTCAGAAGATAAATAAATCACCGGTCCAAAATATATCGGAAACCTTAAATATAAATTTTAGATCTCCTCAGAGCTTGAAAAACAACACTGAGGAGTATGAGCTTTTAAAAAAAATGGATGCCGATCTTGCCATTGTTGTTGCTTATGGACAAATAATCCCTAAAGAATTTTTAAGTTTAACAAAAAAAGGTTTTGTTAATATTCATGCATCCTTACTACCAAAATGGAGAGGTGCTGCACCTATTCAAAGAGCAATTATGAATTTAGATGAAGAAACTGGGATTAGTATAATGAAAATCAATGAAGAATTAGATAGTGGACCTATATGCAATATATATAAATTAAAACTTGACCAAAAACACAATGCCAAAGAAATCTCAGAAAAACTCGCTATATTAGCAGCGGATAAAATTTTAAATGTTGTAAATGAAATTTTTGATGGCAAATCAAACTTTGTTGATCAAGACAACTCTAAAGCCACCTATGCAAAAAAAATTACTAAAAATGAGGGGCAAATTGACTGGAAAAGTGATGCTTTAAGGATAATTGCAAAAATTAATGGCTTGTATCCTTCCCCAGGAGCTTTTTTTAATTTTAAAGGTCAAAGATATAAAATCTTAAAAGCAAAAATTGCAAACGGTATTGGTAAATGTGGTGAGATTATTTCAGACAATCTTGAAATAGCTTGTGGAGGTGAAAAATCTATTAAAGTTCTTGAAATACAAAGAGAGGGAAAAAAAGTACAAAAAATTAAAGAGTTTATGCTCGGATCTCAAATTAGAAAGGGCTCGATCATTTCTAATGTTTAGATATCAGATATTAATAGAGTATGAAGGTACCAATTTTAGAGGCTGGCAAATTCAAACAAAAGGCAAAACTATACAAGGACTTATTCAAGAGAGAATTTGTAAATTATTAAAAGAAAAAATTATTTTGTTTGGTGCTGGAAGATTAGATAAAGGAGTACACGCGCTAGAGCAATCTGCCCATTTTGAGTGTAAAAAAAAAATTGAAAATTTGAGTAAATTTGTCAAATCCTTAAATCATTTTTTAAACAAAGATATGATTACAATCATTAAAATCAAAAAAAAGGGCAAAGATTTTCACGCAAGATTTTCTGCAAAAATAAGAATATATAAGTACATAATCATTAATCGTTTTAGTAGACCAGTAATAGATAAAAATAGAGGATGGCACATAATTAATAAATTAGATTTAAAAATCATGAAAAAAGCTTCAAAAAAATTAGTTGGTACAAATGATTTTTCTACATTCAGAGCTTCAAGCTGTAGAGCCAAAAGTCCAATCAAAACTATGAGATCTGTAAAAATAAAATCTAAAAATGATAAAATAGAAATAGAATTTCAATCTAAATCTTTTCTACAACAACAAGTTAGATCAATGGTTGGTTGTTTAAAATACGTAGGTGAAAAAAAATGGACTTTAAAAAAATTCAATTTTGTTATGAACTCAAAAAAAAGGATCTTGTGTGCGCCACCAGCGCCACCTGAAGGACTTTATTTAGCAAGAGTTATTTATTAGTTTTTTTTTGTTACTCATTGCAAACTTTTTATTAATTCTCCATCTAGACTCTGCTCTTACAATATAACCACAGCAATTTGTTGAACCACATTTGCAGGTAAATTGTTTATAATCTTCATCATAACTAAAACCATAATCACAAGTAAACTCCTCATCTTTTTTAATATCACGAATTGCAGTAATCCATACTTTTAGACCTTTGCCATTATAATCACAGTTATTATTGCAACTATGGTTTACTAGACCTGCAATGTTCCATGAAAAATCTCCATCGAGAGTATATCTTTTATTTAATGTGAATAGGTAAATAGGTTTTTTATTATCAAACTTAATTGACTCATCTACCTCTTTATTTGTAATAATTTTGCCGAGGTAATTTATTATTTTTGTTCCTTCTTTTATATCACGAGTAGCGTAAAGACCTCGCCCTTTCCTATCAATTTTAGATCTTTTAATTCTGTAAAGTTTCATCTAAGTGACTTATTATTTACTTAATTTAAATTAATTGAATTCTACAAGCGCGTTAACATGTTCATTAGCGCTTTCAGATAAAGCATTTAAATCATAACCACCTTCAAGTATAGAGATAACTTTTCCTTTGGTAAACTTATTGGTAGCAGCTAAAGTTCTTTTAGTAATTTCGTAAAAGTCTTCTGAGTTTAAATTGAATTGAGCTAAAGGATCATTCTTATGTGCATCAAAACCTGCTGAAAATATGAGGAAATCAGGTTTATAATTAACCAATCTATCTAAAACTCTATCAAATGCATTAAAATATTCCTCTGAGTTTGTGCCTGCTGGTAAAGGTATATTTAAAGAGTTATTAAAGTCACCCTTATCTTTGTACGTACCTCCCCCTGGATAAAAAGGATATTGATGTGTTGAAATATATAATGAATTTTTGTTATTACGCATAACATCATAATTTCCATTTCCCCAATGCACATCGAAATCTACACACGCAATTCTTTTATATTCATAATTTTTAATTAAATAATTAGTAGCTACACCAGCATTTGACAAACAACAAAATCCCATTGCTTTATCCTTTTCTGCATGATGTCCAGGAGGTCTTGCTAAACAAAATGCATTCTTAAATTCCTGATTTTCTATTCCATCTATTGCCCTGATTGTTGAGCCAGCAGCATCAAATACTGCTCTTTTACTGTCTGGAGATATTACAGTATCTCCATCTAGAAATTTTAGACCTTTTTGAGGAAAGGAGCTATTTAAATTATCAATATATTTTTTTGAATGCGTCATTGCCAATATATCATCAGGCACATTACTTGGCTTTTCCCAAATTAAATCACTTCTTTTTTTTAATTTTTCTTTTATGGCAATTACTCTTTTAGGTTGTTCAGGATGACCATCACCTGTGTCGTGCTTTTCATAAGAATCAGAATTTATAATCGCCGTATTCATTTGAAATAATTTTGCAAAATACTTTCATAAATTTTAGTCAGATTTTTTAAATCTTTTAAAGATACTGCCTCATCAACTTTATGCATAGTTTTTCCAACTAAGCCAAATTCAAGACCAGGACACATAGTTCTTATAAATCGTAAGTCTGAAGTTCCACCCGTTGTTGATAATTTTGGTTTTAATTTAGTAATTTTTTTAATGATATTTTGTATCATAAATGTTGTTTTGTTTGGTTTTGTTAAAAAAGCTTCACCAGAAATTCTGTATTCAATTTTGAATTTTGATTTATGTTTTTTACTTATTTCTTTGAAAATTTTATTCAGTCTTTTTTTCAAAGAATTTGAAGAATGTTTGTTATTAAATCTTATGTTAAATGTTGCTTCAGCAGTCGCTGGAATAACATTGTCAGCAGAATTATTTATACTTATTTTTGTAACTTCTAGATTTGTAGGTTGAAAATCTCTATTGCCATTATCAAACTTAATATTTTTTAATTCTTTTAAAATATTTACAATTATAGTTGAAGGATTATTTGCTCTGTAAGGATATGCAACGTGACCCTGTGAACCATATATGACTAGTTTACCAGTCAAGCTGCCCCTTCGACCTATTTTAATCATTTCTCCCAAAATATTTGGATTAGTTGGCTCACCTACTATACAAAAATTAATTTTCTCTCTCTCTCTTTTTAAGAATTCCACAACTTTTTTTGTACCATTAACTGCATCACCTTCTTCATCCCCGGTTATCAATAAACTAATTGAACCCTTAAATCTTTTATTTTTTGATAAAAAAACGCTTACTGCAGAGACAAAGGCAGCGATAGAACTTTTCATATCATTCGCACCCCTCCCAATTAGATAGCCTTTCTTAACAGTTGGTCTGAATGGATTTATTGTCCAATCTTTAACGTTTCCTGGAGGTACAACATCCAGGTGACCTGCATAACATAGGTTTGGGCTTCTACTCCCAAATCGCGCGTACAAATTTTTAACAGGCTTAAAGCCTTTCTCTTTAAACTCGAGTGTTTTTGTTTTGAAACCTAGTCTTTTTAATTTTTTTTCTAAAAACTTCATCACTCCTGCATCGACAGGTGTAATTGAAGGAAATCTAATTAGCTCTTTTGCTAATTGTAATTCATTTAAAGTTTTCATGTTAATCTCTTAAAAGGTCGTTAATAGAGGTTTTTGACCTTGTTTTTTCATCAACCTGCTTAATTATGACAGCACAATATAATGATGGAGCAGACGAATTATTTTTGTCTGGCAATGAACCTGGAACAACAACTGAGTAGGGTGGAATTTTACCATAAGTAATTTTTCCAGTTTTTCGATCAACTATTTTAGTCGATTGACCTATATACATACCCATACTTAAAACTGAGCCTTCTCCAACAATTACTCCTTCAACAACCTCTGACATTGCTCCTAGAAAAACATTATCTTCAATTATCGTAGGTAAAGCTTGTGCAGGCTCTAAAACTCCACCAACTCCTGATCCTGCTGAGATATGACAATTCTTTCCTATTTGACAACAGCTACCTGCTCTTGCAAATGTATCTATCATTGTTCCTTCATCAATATAAGCGCCGATGTTTACATAGCAGGGCATTAAAACTGCGTTTTTTCCAACAAAGGATCCTTTTCTAACTGGTGAATTAGGCACCATTCTAAAACCTGCTCTCTCATGATCTTCTTTTGACCAACCAGCTGTTTTACCTTTTAATAAGTGAGATTTATCATACCAACTGCTGTATGGACCGTTTAAGTTTTCCATTGGATAAATTCTAAAGCTTAACATGATTGCTTTTTTTAAATGCTGATGGGTAATCCATTCTCCATTTATTTTCTCAGCAATTCTCGATTTTCCACTATCTAGATCACTAATCACTTGATTGATTACGTCTTTAACTTTTTGATCTGAATTTTGGTTTATTTGATCTTTAATTTCCCAAGCATCATTTATAACTTTTTCTATAGACATAATTTATTGACTTTTTAATAACCTTATTTCCTTCAGAAATAAAGACAGATTTTCAATTTTATGGGAAATATAATCTTTATCAGAATCTATCTTGCCAAAATGCTCATCATTAATTAACCAAACAGTTGCACAGCCCCGTTCATATCCTATACTCAGGTTTTTTGCAATATCCTCAACATAAATAGTTTCTTTTGGATTTAACCCAAATTTTTCAACCATTAAATCAAAAGTTTTAGCCTCAGGTTTAGGCACATAGCCGGCATCTTTAATATCAAAAACTTTATCTCTTCCAAAGAGATCATACACTCCTAAATGAGACAAAATATTTTCAGCATGTTCGGCGCTACCATTTGTAAAAATAAACTTTTCCATGTCCAATTTTTTAAGTTCATTCCTCATAATCTTGTCCTCTTTCATAAAAGAAAGATCTATTGTGTGGACATATTTTAGGAATTCTTCTGGGGGTATATCATGATGTATCATTAAACCATTTAAGCTAGTATTGTATTTATAAAAATAATTGGTCTGTAATTTTTTTGCTTCTTTCATATCTATTTTCAGTCTCTCCGATATGAACATTGTCATTCTTTGGGATACTTGGCCAAAAACTTTCTCTAGAGAGTAATTATTGTGTTTACCATAACAAACCCCATCAAGATCTAATAGAAGATATTTCATTTCTTTCAAATTTTTCATTTTCTTATCAAAGTCCCAGAGCCCTTATCGGAAAAAATTTCAAATAATATAGAGTGTTGCTTTCTACCATCAATTATTCCAACTGCTGTCACTCCATTATTGACTGCATCTAAACAAGTATTAATTTTAGGAATCATACCTTCAGTAATAGTATTATCCTCAATCATTTTTAAAATTTCTGATGAAGAGATTTCATCAATTAGTTTTTTGTTTTTATCTAAAACTCCTTCAACGTTAGTCATTAATAGCAATCTTCTTGATTTTAATGACTTTGCAATAGCACCTGCTGCAGTATCTCCATTGATATTATATGTATGATTGTCATTTCCTAAACCTAATGGTGAAATTATTGGGACTTGTTTTTGAGCAATTATTTTCTCTATTAGACTGTTATGGATTTTCTTTGGTATCCCCACAAAACCAAGTTCTTTAGCCTCTGGAGTTACCTCAATGATATTATTTTTTTTTGTATGAATTGAGACAGCATCAGTTCCAAACTTTTTCAAAGAGTCAACAATATCATTATTAAAATCAATTAAAACTGACTCAACGATGTTGATAATTTTTTCGTCTGTCACCCTTAAACCTCTGATAAATTTTGATTGAATATTTGATTTTTCTAGCTCCCTTTTTATTCTAGGACCCCCTCCATGAACAACTGCGAAAGAAATACCTAATTCATTTAGTATATTTATATCTGTTATAAAATTATCAAAGATTTTCCTATCTATAAAAACATTTCCTCCATATTTTATTACGATGAGGTCATGTTTATATTTTTCTATGTATTTTGAAACCTCATTTATTGGTGGACCATCTTCGGGAAGTATTTTTTTTAAATCCATTTATTTATTGTTGTATGATAATTAATTTTTTAAGTGACAGTCTTAATTGTTGTTCTTTTCATAATGAATATTTGTTGGGCCATAGTTAGAATATTATTTACAGTCCAGTAAATTACTAAACCACTAGGAAAGGGTGCTAATATTACAGTCAAAAAAAGTGGAAAGAACATAAATATTTTAGCCTGCATAGGATCAGTAGGAGCAGGATTTAATTTCTGTTGTATCCACATAGAAACTCCCATTGCAACTGGCCAAGCACCAATCATCAAAAAAGCAGGCACATCATAAGGTAGCAGGCCAAAAAGATTGAATATACTTGTAGGGTCACGTTCACTTAAGTCATGTATCCATCCATAAAAAGGCATATGTCTCATTTCTATTGTAACGAATAAAACTTTATACAAAGCAAAAAATACAGGTATTTGAACGAGAATCGGAAGACATCCCGACATTGGGTTGACTTTTTCTTTTTTATAAAGAGCCATCATTTCTTGTTGTAATTTCATTTTATCATTTTTATGAAGTTCTTTTAATCTTGTCATTTCTGGAGTGAGCGCCTTCATTTTTGCCATGCTTCTAAAAGAAAAATTTGCCAAAGGAAAGAAAACCAATCGAATACAAATTGTTATAGCTATAATTGCTAATCCATAATTACCAAGTAATTTAAAAAAATAATCAATACCAAAAAACAAAGGTTTTGTTATGAAATATAAAAACCCCCAATCAATAACCAAGTCAAATTTATCTATGGCTAAACTTTTTGCATAACCATCAATAACGTCTACTCTTTTAGCAGCAACTATTATTTGTAAATTTTCTTCAATAGAGCTATTTGGACTTAATTCGAGTGGTGCTGTTGAAATAAAATTGGCTCTAAATTTATCTTTATAATCAAAGGTTGTTTTAAATTCTTTATTTTTTGGAGGTATTAATGATGTAATCCAATATTTATCACTTATACCTAACCAACCTTTTTTAGAATTCCTTGTAAACTTTTTTTCTTGAATATCGTCATAATCTTCCTCAATTAACTCATCGTCTAAAGTTGCAATTAAACCCTCATGAAGAATTAAAAAGTCTATAATGTCTGGGATTTCATTCCTTATAATTTGACCATAAGAATAAAAGTCATATTTACCACTTGTTTCGTTAATAACACGTTGTTTGATTGAAAATAGATATTTGTCATCTAAAGAAATTTCTTTTTCAAAGGTAATTCCTTGATCATTAGTCCAAGATAATTTAATTGAGGAATTTTCAGTTAATTTTTTATTTCCTTTTATAGACCAGATAGACTCTGATGTGGGAATATCTATATTTTTATCTGATGTTACAAATCCACTTTCGATTAGATAACCTTCTTTAATATTTCTTGGCCCTAATAGTGTTATTTTCTCATCACCTTCAAGCTCAATATTATAATTTTTAAAAGTTAGATCGTCTATTGCTGCACCTTTTAAGGATATCGAGCCAATTATATTAGGATTTTCAAATTCAACTCTTTCGCTTTCAATTAAAGCGTCTTTTCTCGAAATTTCAATTAAAGTTTCTTTTTGCTCTAATTTTGGTGTATCAGTACTTTGTTCAACCTTTTGTTTATCAACTAGATTTGGATCTGTTGTCGATTTTTCAGGAATAAAAAATAATGAGTATAAAACAATTACCGCAGAGGATAATGCTATAGCTGCTATTGTATTTTTTGAGTCCATTATTTTTTCACTCTTACTTGTTTTTTAACAGGATCAAATCCACTGTTTCCCCACGGATGGCAAGACATGATTCTTCTGAAACTAAGGAACAGACCTTTTAAGAGACCATAAGTTTTTAAGGCTTCAATGCTATATTCAGAGCAAGTTGGAAGATATCTGCACGAGGGACCAATCAAAGGACTTATCAAATATTTGTAAATTTTAATAAATTTGATCAAGATGTATGTAAAAATATTCATTTTTTTATTTTATCAAATTCTTGGAATAAGGTTTCTTTTATTAATTTAAATTCATTATTTAGCATAGTTGGCTTAGCAATAACAAGATATGAATAATGTAAATTTATTGATATTTTTTTAAATGCATCAGTCATTATGTTTCTAAGTCGTCTTTTTATTTTATTCCTTTTTACAGCATTTCCGATTTTTTTTTTCGTTACAAATGAAATATTCAATCTATTTTTATTTTTATCATTTAGATAACCAAAAAAAATTGTGACGTATTTATTCGACACTTTATGTTGCTGAAGTAATTTTCTAAATTCCTCGCTTTTTGAAAGAGCAAGTATTTTGCTTTTCATCGATTAACCAGAAACAGTTAAAGATTTTCTGCCTCTTGCCCTTCGTCTGGCTAGAAGTTTTTTACCACCCTTAGTTTTCATTTTGGATCGAAAACCGTGTTTTCTAGCTCTTTTGATTTTAGAGGGTTGATAAGTTCTTTTCATAAAAGTGAATTAAATTTATTAAAAATTTCGATCTTTATAGTAATTAAATATATAAATAGCAAATATAAGATTTTATAAATACTGTAGCTAATCATGGAAAAAACTAAAAAAATTAAAATATTTATAGGTTTATCTTACCTAGTATTATTGATGATATTTTTATTATTATTTTTTTCAAAATTTAGTCTTCAAGAAATAACATCTTATGATTTCATAAAAAACAACAGGCTTTATTTTGTAGATCTTAGAAATGCAAATTTATTTCTTGTATCAACAGTTTTTTTATTATTAACAATATTATGGGTATTTCCTTTTTTGGGATTTGGATCTCCAGTAGCTTTAATGGGTGGCTTTATTTTGGGTAAATGGATTGGTACTGTAGTTGTAGTTTTAGGCTTAAGTATAGGGGCTACTTTTTTATATATTTTTGGAAATTATTTTCTTAAAGATCTAATAAGGGAAAAATTTTTAAGCAAATATCAAAATCTTGAAATAAAATTTAAAAAATCAGAATTTATTTATCTTTTAGTTTATCGATTTATAGGGGGCATCCCTTGGCAAATTAGTTGTCTATTGCCAACAATTTTTGATGTTAAAACTGTGAATTTTTTCTTTGCAACATTAATTGGTATCATTCCACAAATATTTTTAGCGGTATCGATTGGAAATGGTATAGAAAAATTAATTGATAGAAATTTAGAAGCACCAGGATTTTTAGAATTAATATTATCCTCTGAAATTTATATGCCTTTGCTTGGATTTTTTATTTTAGTGTTACTAAGTATTATTGGTAGAAGAGTATTTTATAAAAAATAATCTACTCAACGTATTGTTTGTGCCATTCAATGATTTTATTATCTTGAAATAACCTCAAACTATTAAACCCCAATATTTTTTTACTTGCATTGTATGGAATTTTCCATAATGGATTTGTTCCAATATCTCCAGTTAGACTAGTTTTTGGATTCCAGCCAAAACAAAATATTATAAAAAAAACCGTATATATATATCTTTTATTTAAAAGTTTAATAAAAAAATTTTCCTTAATTTCATTATTAATGGTCACAAGTTTTTTTTTATAAAGATATAAAAATGAAATAATAGAAAAAGTGTAGAATATGTTTACTATCCTACCCCAATCCGACATCATCATGAATAAGATAATTATTGGTAGCACAATTATAAATAGTAACATTTTAGAATTTAATTTTGTAAATTTTGAAAATTTTAACATTATGAACAGAGGTCCAAAACCTATTAGAATAATTAAAAAATATCTTAAAAATATTTCAATATTAAATATTCCAAAATTTGTATTGAATTGATCATAAATTGTAGATTTACTTAACAATAATGCACATGACATATAACAATTTTCGTTAAAATTATCTTTTAAAAAAACAGCCATGTTTTTATGGTCAATTTCAGAAATTGGATTTAAGGCGATATAAATACCTATTGAAATAGCTGGTATAAAAGAAAATAAATATCTTATTAATGATTTATAATTTTTTTCAAAAACACCCTCTATATAATCTACTACTAACCAAAAAATAAAAAAAAAGACGACTGGTTCCCATATAAGCATTAACAAGGGCAGCAAAAATATTCTAAAATAATTTTTTTGTCCGAAATTTTGTAGCGTAAGATAAAGTAGATAAAAGCAGAAAATAATAACTTCTTTTCTTCCCAAGACCTCAATTTCTGCCACAGGATATAAAAGAAATATTGGAGTAAAAATACTTAATAAGATTATCTTATTAAACTTAATTGACCTTAAAAAATTTATTAATAGCAAGTAATATGCAGCAATAGAAAAGATTTGAAAAAAAAAGATTGACTTTCTTAGGCTGTAATTAAGTAATTCACTTAAATTTATAATAATTTGTCCGATTAATCCTCTTTTGGTAAACCCACCCTCATAATTAATTAACCATTCAGAAATTGTAGAGTCGTTACCAACATTATATTTTCCGTGTAAATAAAAAACACTAAAGATAAATAATATTGAAATATACAAATTAATATATTTATTCGCGTTAATTGTATTTTTCATTTTTTTATTTATGGTGCCCTGACAAAGAATCGAACTTAGGATTTATCCTTACCATGGATACGTTATACCACTTAACTATCAGGGCAGACTATTTAAAATCAATTTATAATTGATTATATTGTAATTATTCCAAATTATTGCCTTAATTTTTTGGTCAATTTGATTTATATATCATAGAAGAAATTTATGGGTATTCATTACGATTATAAATCAACAAAAAGTGCTAAGCTCATGGAAAAGCAAGCCAAAAGAGAGAAGAAGCTTGCAGAGAAAAAAGCAAAACGTTTGGCAAAAGAGGGAATTAAAAAAGATAGTGATAAAGATAAGGTCTTAGATGCATCAAAACCAATTACTCTAGATTTTTTAACTAATCCAGATAAGGAATGAGTTCTAAAGATAAAAATGAGAGATTAAGTTCTGCTCTTAAAAAAAATTTAAAAAAAAGAAAACTTTTTCAAAAAAAAAATAAAAAGAAGAATAGATAATGTCTATCCAGCCTGATTCTTGGATAAAAAAAATGTGTAAAGAACACAATATGATTGAACCATTTTTAGATCATCAAGTTTCTGAAGGAAAAATATCTTATGGCCTTAGTAGCATGGGTTATGATGTGAGGATCTCAGATGAATACAGGATATTTACCAATGTAAACAGTTCTTTAGTAGACCCTAAAAATTTTTCTGATGATAATTTTGTTGAAAGGAAAGGACCTCATTGTATAATTCCACCTAATTCATTTGTTTTAGCAAAAACGGTTGAGTATTTCAGAATACCAAAAGATGTTTTATGTATTTGTGTTGGAAAAAGTACTTATGCTCGAACAGGTATTATTTGTAATGTAACACCAATAGAAAATGAATTTGAGGGAAATATAGTCATAGAACTAAGCAATACTACGCCCAATCCAGCTAAAATATATTCTAATGAGGGTATTGCCCAATTTTTATTTTTTAAATCAGATACACAACCGAATACAACATATAAGTCTAAAAATGGGAAATATCAGGGTCAAACTACTATCCAGGTAGCGAAAATTAAAAAATAATTTATGGATAAGTTTTATATAGAGGGCCCAAACAGGATAAAGGGAGAGGTTGAAATCTCAGGATCGAAAAATTCTTCACTTCCAATTCTAGCAGCGACTTTACTTTTTAATAAACCAATTGTTTTAAAAAATTTACCAAGAGTAAAAGATATTAATACAATGATAAATTTATTGAGATCCTTAGGCTCAAAAATTATCTTATCTAAAGATAGAAGAATTGCCAAAATACATAATAAAACAAAATTAAAAACTTTTGCGAGTTATTCACTTGTCAAAACAATGAGAGGTTCAATTTTGGTGTTAGGTCCTTTAGTAGCAAGGTATTTTAAATCAAAAATTTCTTTACCTGGGGGATGTCTAATTGGAGCAAGACCAATAAACTATCATTTAGACTCCTTAAAAAAACTTGGGATGAGCTATATTTTAAAAGATGGTTATATTTTAGCAAAATCAAAAGGCAAATTAAAAGGAACAATCATAAAGTTTCCTAGAATAAGTGTCGGAGCCACCGAAAATTCTATAATTGCTGCCTGTTTAGCAAATGGCACCACCATTTTAAAAAATTGTGCTATTGAACCTGAAATAAAAGATCTGACAAAATTTTTAAATTCAGCAGGTGCAAAGATTTCTTGGATTGGAAGAAAATGTAAAATTGTGGGTGTAAAATCCTTAAATACAACAGAATACTCTGTGATGTCTGATAGAATAGAGGCAGGAACTTTTTGTGTAGCTGCAACATTGGCAAAGGCGAACTTAAAAATATTAAATTTTGATGCAAAAATTATTAAAACGGAATTGGAATTGCTAAAAAGATTTGGTGCAAACATAAAAGCACATAAAGAAAAAATTTTTATCAAAGGTCCAGAAAAAATTAGATCTATCAAAAATATTAAAACCAAAGAATATCCGGGAGTCGCAACTGACTTACAATCACAACTTATGGTTTTAATGTGTAAAGCAAATGGAAAAAGCTCTATCACTGAAAACATTTTTGAAAATAGATTTATGCATGTAGCAGAACTGCGCAGACTTGGTGCAAAAATAGATGTAAAGAATAATAAAGCTTATATTTATGGAAATACAAAATTTATAGGTGCTGAATTAATGTCTAGCGATTTAAGAGCATCAGTTTCATTGGTATTAGCAGCAATGGTTTCTAGGGGCAAATCAATTATCAATAGGATTTATCATTTAGATCGTGGTTATGAAAATATTGAGCATAAATTAAAAAAAATTGGGGTTAAAATAAAAAGGTTAAAAAAGTGAGCAAATATCTAGCTAAAATTATTGCAAATGATCAAGAAGGATTACAAATGATTTCAGCATGTGTTTCAGGTTCAAAAACTAAAGTTGATAATGTTAAGTACTTAGCATCAAGCAAAGTTTTTTTATTGTCTATCGAGAGAAATAAAATTGAGTCGGATCAAACAAATAAGAAAATTAATAGTATTTGTAGATTTGATTTTGTTGATAAGGTTAAATCTAAAAACATTGATCAGGCAAATAAACAAGAAATATTAAATTTAGTTGGCATCGACTATTTGAAAAATAAAGATGATTATGAAATAAATCTGATTTTTGATAACAATAGTCACATTGTTTTGACTACAGAAACAATTGAAGTAAGGTTAGAAGATCAAAATGAGATTAAATAAATATGCTAACATTAAATATTAAACAAAGAAATTTCGATAAGTTGTTGGATAATTTCCTTTCAAAAAGAAGAAAAAAACTTCAGTCAAGCTCTGTCTCTGTTTCTAGGATTATTAATGATGTAAAGAAAAATGGTGATAAAGCTGTGCTTAAATATGAACGAAAATTTAATAAAAATAATATTATTGTTCCATCTACTAAGCAAATAAATAATTCAATTAAATCTTTAGATAAAAATGTAAAAAAAATAATCGATGATGCATATGATAGGATTTATAAATTTCACTCTCTGCAAAAGTTCAAAAATATTTCCTATAAAGATAAATACAATAACAAAATTGATTATAAGCATTTACCTCTTGATTCTGTTGCAATATATGTACCTGGTTCAACAGCCTCGTATCCGTCTAGCGTTTTAATGTCTGCTATTCCAGCCATAGTAGCTCAGGTAAAAAGAATTGTAATGATCAATCCTGGATATAAAGGAAATCAAAATCCTGCTGTACTATATGCGGCAAGAAGATGTGGTATTAAAGAAATCTATTCTATTGGTGGTCCCTCAGCTATTGCGGCAGTAGCCCATGGAACAAAAAAAATTAAACCAGTAAATAAAGTTGTAGGCCCGGGTAATTCTTATGTTGCTGCAGCTAAAAAAGAAGTATTTGGAGATATTGGAATTGATGCAATGACTGGACCCTCAGAAATTCTGATAATTGCTGACAAAACATCAAATCCTGAATGGATCGCAAGTGACTTAATAGGTCAAGCAGAGCACGATCCACTCGCTCAATGTATTTTAATTTCAAAAGACCAAAAAATTTTAGAGCAAACTAAAAAAGAGATTTTTAAACAATTAAAGGAAATACCAAGATCTTCAATTGCACAAAAAAGTTTAATGTCAAACGGAATACTTATGTATGTTAACTCTGATACAAAAATCATAGAAATATCAAATAAAATTAGTCCTGAACACTTAGAGATACATGTCAAAAACTATAAATCTTATATTCCAAAAATAAAGAATGCTGGTTCAGTATGTTATGGTACATATGCTGTTATGGCTTGTACTGATTATGGTTTACCAGGCACAAATCATATTTTACCAGTTAATGGTAGTGCTAAATACTCAAGTGGTTTAAGTGTTTCTGAGTTCATTAAAAAAATATCGTTTATAAACTTAAGTAAAAAAGGTATTGAAACTACTGGTCCATCAATTATAAACTTCGCTAATTTTGAGGGATTACAAGCACATGCTAAATCCATAGAAAAAAGAATAAGGAGAAAATAAAATTGTCTAAACAAGATCTGCTCGAATTTAAAGGAAAAGTTATAGACCTCTTGCCGAACGCAATGTTTAGAGTGCAATTAGAGAATGGTCATACAGTGACCGCTCATACGGCGGGAAAATTAAGGAAAAATAGGATACGCGTCCTTCAAGGCGACGCGGTGACTGTTGAAATGACTCCTTATGATCTTACTAAAGGGAGAATTATCTTTAGGGGATAATATTATGCTTCGGTAGCTCAGGAGTAGAGCAGAGCCCTGAAAAGGCTTGTGTCGGAGGTGCGAATCCTTCCCGAAGCACCACTAAATCATCTTGAAATTAACAAAAAAAAAATTTAACTTTAGATGAATAATAAATAACTTAGAGGACAAAAAATAAAATGAGTACAAGGTTAAAAGGAAAAGTAAAATGGTTCAATCCAGCCAAAGGTTTTGGTTTTATTGAAAGAGAAGATAAAGAAAAAGATGCGTTTGTGCATATTACAGCAGTAAAAGAAGCTGGTATTTCAAAGCTCTTTGAAAATGATAATTTAGAATTCGAGCTTCAAGATGGTCCTAAGGGTCCTTCAGCAGTTAACTTAAAAAAAACTGATTAATTGTTCTAAAATTTAAAGGACGTTTAATCTTAGAAAAAAATAAACGTCCTTTTTGATTTATAGGTTGCAAAAGTAATATTTTTCTTTAAAAAGCTGATCATGAAAAGAAATGAATATAAATTAAATGTATACAAAATTACTCAAAGAATAGCTCTTAGAGGAACTAATAGAGGTGTGCACTTTCATTTCCATTGCTAGTCAAACTAGCTAACATTCAATTAAATTTAAAATAAACATAAAATAGTATAAAATAATCTTGTGTGATTATTATTAATTATACAGCATTGCAATGGCCACGTAGTTCAATAGCAGAATGCAGGTTTGTGGAACCCGAGACGGTGGGGCAGAACCACCCGTGGCTGCAATTCTTATAAAGTAAGAAAACGCAAGTACGAAGTGAAAGTACAAAAAATGAGTAAAAAATTATTAGAACCAGGTTTGCCCAGAGGATTTGAAGATTCTTTTGGAAAATCTTTATTAATTGAAAAAAAAATTAAAGAAATTATTGAAAATAATTTCTTAAAATATGGCTATACCGAAATAAAAACCAGCCCATTTGAATATACAGAAAATATTGGCGGTCTTCTGACTGATGATTTAAATAATTTCTCCAAAGATATCTTTACCTTTGATGATAAAGACAAAAAGATAAGTCTTCGTTTTGATCTTTCAGCTCCATTGGCAAGAGTCGTATCAGAAAAGTATTTGGAATTTGCATTCCCGTTTCGAAGATTTCAAATTGCCGAAGTATTTAGAAATGAAACTTCAAAAACTGGCCGAGGCAGATATAGAAGCTTTTTTCAAGGAGATTTTGATCAAATTTTTTTAGGAAAGGTCCCTCCCCAAGCCAATTCTGAAATTCTCCAAATTATTTGTGATACGATGTTGGATCTCAAATTTAAAAAAGATCAATTTAAAATTAATATTTTTAATAGAAAAATAATTGATGGTTTTTTGAATGATCTCGAAATTAAAGATGAAAATCAAAAATTCAAAGTCCTAAGGGCAATTGACAAATTTGATAGAATTGATGAAAACTTCATAGACCTGTTACAGAAAGAGAGAGTAGACCGAGTTTCTGGTGATAAAATAGCTGGTGCTAATTTAAGCAATGATCAAGCAACAGCAGTAGTAGATTTTTTAAAGTTAAAAGATTTAAAAGATTTAAAGTCAGCATGTAAAAATGAACTTCAAAAAGAAGGTATTATGGAACTTGAGGAAATTTTAGAAATATTAAATGAAAATAAATATTTAGATCAAGTTCAGGTGGACCCAAGTCGTATAAGAGGCTTAAATTATTATGATTCGGTTGTTTTTGAAACGACCATTAATTTTAAAGTTAAAAATAAACAAAATAAGCTTGTAGAATTGGGTAGCGTGGCGTCAGGAGGATCTTATGCTAAATTATGTTCACGATTTAAAGGTGGAGCAAATTTTGAAGGAACAGGATGTTCTTTTGGAATTTCTAGGCTGGTTTATTTAATTTTACAACTAGAACAATTAGAAGCAAACCAGAAAATTCCAGTGATTATCTGCACAATGAACAAAAAATATTTTTCTTACGCCAATGAAATTGCATACACATTACGCAAAAATAATATAAATACTGAAATTTATTCGGATCCAAATAAAAATCTAGGTAAACAGCTTACATATGCAAATAAAAAAAAGAATCCGGTTGCTTGTATTATAGGGGATAATGAATTTAAGGATAAAACAATTACTCTGAAAAATTTATTAGCAAAAAAGGGTGATAACAATCAATTCACAATTAAGAAAGAAAATCTAATAAATGAAATACAAAAACTTATCTAAAAAAATAATCAAAACAGTTAAATCAAAAGGATTTAATCATGTTGAATTACCATCCGTAATAGAGACAAACCTTATTTTGCAAAGATCTGGAGAAAATTTTAGAAAATATTTGTTTTCTTTTAATAACTCAGAGGGAAAAGAATTTGCTCTTAATCCAGACCTAAGTTTGTCTGCTATTTTGAATTATGCGAGAGGAAAAAGTTTTAAAAGAGAGAAAATTTTTTATTCAGGAAATGCATTTAGAAAATCTTACAATAAAAAGAAAACAGTTATTAACCAAATAGGAATAGAAATTTTTTCCTCAAAGAATGAAAGCAAAGATGACAAAGAAGTACTAGATACCTCGATCAAAATGTTGAAAGCATCAGGTTTTAAGAAAGCAAAAATTAATATTGGCAACTTTAAATTATTTGAGCTTCTAATAAAAAAATTGCCAATTGTTCCTCGTTGGCAGTCTAGACTTATAAAATTTTATTGGAATGAAAAATATTTTTTAGAACTTTTAAAAAGATTAGAGAGTAATCTAGACATAGACCCCTTTAAAGTATCAGCAGATCATAAAATTTATCTTAGAATGAAAAAAGAAAATCCTAATAAGATCATTGCTGGTAGAAGTTACAAAGAAATATTATCAAGATATGAAAATAAGATACAAAATCCAAGGATAACAAAGACAGGAAAATATAGTGCAAAAGTAATTAAAGAATTTTTAAAAATGAAATCACCATTAAGGGATGCCCCAAAAAAACTTAATCAATTTTTTAAAAAGTATAATTTGAACATTTATGTAGGCAAGGAATTTTTCCCAATAAGTAATTTTAATCAAAAAAACTACAAATTTGAATTTTCATCAAGCAATGGTAGAGGAAAAGAAGTCGAATATTATGACTCATTTAATTTTTCTATAGACGTAAAATTTAAAAACAAAACTGTCAGTTTTATAACAGGTGGCCGGTATAATGATATGGCTCAAAGAAATCTTGGACTAAAAAAAATCCCTGCTGTAGGAGCTGCGATCAATTTAGGAATTTATGATTAATAGTGTTATTAAAATTGGATTGGTAAGCAAAGGTCGTTTGCTTTCAGACTCAAAAAATCTTTTAAAAAAGAAAAAACTTCATATTTATTCAGAAAGGGGAGAAAGAGAATTGTTAGGTAAAGTAAAAGGTAAATCTAATTTACTTGTATACTTTTATCATGCTCGTGAATTATTGGATCAACTTGCAACAGGTAACTTGGATGTGGCTATAAGTGGCTTAGATTTATTAAAAGAGTCAGAAATTAATATCCAAAAGAATATAAAAGTCGAAAAAAAACTTAATTTTGGTTTTGCAAATTTAGTATTAGCTGTGAGAGAGGAATTTATTGATGTTTTTACAACTCTAGATCTGGATGAGGTAGCTGAACAATACTTTAAAAAATATAAAAAATTAATTCGTATTGGAACAAAATATCCAACACTTACGAAAAATTTTTTATTTGAACGTGGTGTCACAAACTTTACTTGCTCTAGATCATTAGGTAGCACTGAATTGATGCCAGCCACAAATTCTGCGATGTTAATTAGTGATATTGTTAGTAGTGGGCTGACTATGAGACAGAACAAGTTAGTTCCACTTGTTGATGGTTTAATTTTAAAGTCTCAGGCATGTTTATTTAGCTCAAAAAAGGGAGTTAAAAAAAAGGGAGTTAAAAGTCTAATTAAATTACTTTCTTCTTAAGATTAAATCTTTCCAATAGTTTATGATAATTTTGATAATATCTAAATTTCTTAAAATAACGTAAATACCCATAATACAACTCATTATAAAAAATATCTTTAATACCAAAATTAAATCCATAGGTTTATTCTAAACCACATTTAAAAGTTATCAACTTTCATAAAATTTTTTTAATAAATGCTTGCTTTCAAAAGAAGAATCTAGTAAAAAAAGTTATGAAAATAATTTCATTGTTTTGTGGGTGCGGCGGTATGGATTTAGGGCTTGTAAAAGCTGGTCATAAAATAGTCTATGCCAATGATAATGATAAAGATTCAATTGAAACTTATAAAAAATACTTCACAAAAAAATTCAAAATATCACCATCTCACATTCATCTCAATGACGTAAAAAAAGAAAAAATTGAGGATATTCCTGATGGAGATGTAAT
Organism: uncultured Pelagibacteraceae bacterium; assembly: GCA_902633585.1. Taxonomy (GTDB): domain Bacteria; phylum Pseudomonadota; class Alphaproteobacteria; order Pelagibacterales; family Pelagibacteraceae; genus Pelagibacter. The sequence goes on along the minus strand of CACPGZ010000003.1, from coordinate 8,241 downwards.
TGTAGGAGGGTTCCCATGTCAGGGATTTTCAATTGCCAACACATTTAGAAAAGATAAAAGAACAATGGAGAGAAAAAATAATGATCTCTATTTAGAGATGATCAGAATTATAAAAGGCAAGAAACCAAAATACTTTATTGCTGAAAATGTTCCTGGTATTTTATCTTTAGGAGGATATGCAAATAAGGAGGCTAAAAAGAAAAAATTAGGGCGTATCTTTACATCAGTACTGAGTGATTTTCAAAAAATTGGATATAAAATTAAATGGCAAATACTTAATGCTGCAGAATTTGGTGTCCCCCAATCAAGAAGAAGAGTGATTATTTTAGGCACAAGAAAAGATATTAAAAAAGATTTAGTTCATCCCCAACCTACTCATTCGATAGAAGACGATTTATTTTTAAAAAAAACACCTAATCTTTGGGATGCCATAAAAGATTTAGAAAAAATTAAATTAGGTGACAAGAAAATTTTAAATCATGAGGGTTCTAAGCATAAGGTAAAATTTAATGGATATATTGGAAATAGAGTTACAAAGAAAAATAAAGTTTCACCCACAATTGTTGGAAGAGGAGGAGGTACAGGAGGCCCTGTTATCATAGCACATCCTAATGGTAAAAGAAGATTAACTGTAAGAGAAACAGCAAGATTACAAGCTTTCCCAGATGATATGTTTTTTTGTGGACCAGTTAGCTCCGGATATAGACAAATAGGCAATGCAGTTGCATGGCCTGTTGCTTATCAATTAGGTAAAATTTTGAAAAAATTGACTTAAGTAAACTTTCTTTTAAGAGCTAGGAATATTTCTTTTTGGTCTTTTTCATCTAATTTTAAGATTTTCTCCACATTATTTAATATTGTTAAATCATTATTTTTACACGCTTCATTGCAAACGTTACACATAGTAATAAAATCTGCTGAAGTGTATTTTTTCTTTTTATCTACATCTTTTAATTGAGTTATCTTCATTTTGTTATCATTAACTTTTCTTTTATGAGCAATTATATGACCTGTATGTAAGGTAATTTTTCTTCCTGATTTAAAAGGGTCATCATCATTTTTAGTTCTTCCACAAAATTGACACGAAAAATCATCTCTTTCAAAAACTTCCATCATTAATGGTTTTGTTACACCTCTTGGCCTTATAAGTTCTGGTTTTGGATCCTTATTTAGAAGCATCCATTGATCAACTTTTAAATCCTTAGAATATTTATGATTAATTATTTCGTATCCTTTTTGGTCCCTTAATTCAAAAATTCTTCGCATATTATGATTGATCGGATTATTTTTTTCACCAGGGATAATTGCCAATTCTTCTGCTAAGACAATTTCATTTACATTTTGTTGGAACCATTTTAGAGCTCTTTTTAAAAAACTCATTCCTTTAGTATCCTCAATAAATTTTTGAAGCTCTATTTTTCTCTCCTTACTATTTGGTTTGCTCATAAATCATCATTATGCCAGGTAAAAAGATCAGCTTCAAAAGGAATATTTCTAAATTTTAATAAAGCTTTATATTTTTTAAGTCTGTCCTCTTTTTTAGTGCTTTTTAAGAATGTGAGAATTTGGTCATAAGTTAGCCCTCTTAATTTATCTTTTTTTACGTCTACATATTCCTCATATTCCATACCTGCTATTGCATAACCTTTTTTAGGATCTATGTGTTCTGCATAACTAATAGTATCTTCAGATTCTTTAAGAATGTCATACCAATGAGCAATTTGATTTTTATTATTAAAAAGATAATCTCTTCTGAAATCAAATAGCTCTAATTGTTGCATATTTAAACGTTGAAAAAATTTGTAGGAGAACTTTAACAATATCCAATATATAAGTTAAAAATGGCATCAATATGTTAAATTAAAGAATGTCTATAAAAAATCAGGCTAAAAATTCTAATTCTTTAAATATTAAGCAGTCAACATATGAACTAATCCCTAAAATAAGAGAACTTGCAAAAACAATGTCACAAAAAGAAGTTCAAGAAAAACTCAAAATAAATAAAAAAACTTTAAAAAAAATAAAGGATACTGAAAATATTAAATTTAGAACATCTTACTTACCATTTGGAAAAATCAAAAAATCTATACCGTATGCCGAAAGATATACCACTGAAGAAAAATCAGAGATGTATAGAAGGAGGAAAGCTAACGAAACTGAGTTAGATAGAATTGATAAAAGAGAACGAGATATTAAATATTATTATAACTTAAAAATGGATAAAAAAAGACATGCAAAAAAAGTACTAAGAGATAGAAAATCAGCTATAAATAAGTGGCAAAATTTATCCAATGAGGATTGGGAAATAAAAAAAGAGAGAGATAGAGAATATCAGGCTAATCGGCCAAAAAAGAAAAAAAAATTGAGCTAAAATGTCTTGGAAAATAAATAATAAATTTGCTTATCCAAAATCAATGAGATCTATTTATAAAGGATCCAGACATTATGATGTAGGTGGAGATAAGTATCCAAGTGTAACAAACATACTTGCGGAAACTAAGAGTCAAGAGGATAAGGATGCCCTCAATAGATGGAAAAGGGAAATTGGGTTTAAAGAGGCAGCGATAATTTCCAAACAGAGTTCAGAAAGGGGAACTACTCTTCACCAGTATCTAGAGTCAATTTTGTTAAATAAAATGAATGGAGAATTATTGGAAGAAATAAATTTGCCAAAAAAAATGGCAGAAACAATTGTAGATAACGGAATAAATAATCAAATTAACGAAGTTTATGGATGTGAAGCTGTGTTGTATTATGATGGAAATTTTAAGTTTGCTGGTACTGCTGATGCAGTAGTAAATTCTTCAGATAATGAAATCAAAATTTTAGACTTCAAGCAAAGCAATAGACCGAAGAAGAGAGAATATTCTGTTATAAATGAATATGGACTTCAATTAGCATTGTATTCAATTGCTCACGACAATATGTTTGGAACTAATATTAAATCGACAGAGATTTTGATGTGCACACCAAATTTAATATTCCAAAAGTTTGAATTTAAAGATCAGGAATTCGAAAAATTAAAAAAAGAAGCAATGAATAGAGTTGAGCAATATTACAATTTAAAGAGAGAGAATTTGGAATTATAAATAATTCTCATGTTCAGATGCTAATTTTTCTAAATGTAAGTTGATTGCCTCAACTTTTTCCAAAACTGCTTTATCATCTTTTTTTTCCTCTCTTAAAACGTCAATACGCGCCATACCCTCAGGTATAGTTGGAAAAACTTCTTTATTAGTGGAAAGCAATCTACGACTTATATTTTTTCTTACTTTTTTATATTCTTCATTACTATCAAAACCATCTTTATCCCACTTATCCAGTAAGATCATTTCTGATAAATGTTTAAGTGGACCATTAAATCTTTTATGAATTTTTTTTTGCTCATCTTTGCTATTAGTCATGACAAAATTATTCATTAACGATTTATCATTTGATGACGGGTTTAAATTAAATATCATTTGTTCAGGTATTAGCTCAGTTTGATCGATTGAATTGTCCTCAAATTGGTCACTGATGATTAAACACACCCTATTAGCTAATTCTTTTCTATTTTTGATTATAAAGTCTGCTCTTTTTTTGAGGATTTCATGTCCTAAAGTGGAGTATTCATCATCAAATTTAGTCGCAAAAGATTTATCTTGTATGAATGGATTCTTTCCAATTTTAATAGTCCTATATTTCTTAGGAGCAGCAGAAAGTGTTTTTTTTAATACAGTATTAGATTTTTCAGAAAAAATTAATTCTGGATCATGTTTCAAATCAAATACAAGATGATAGCCTTTATAAATCGGGTGTTCACATAAATATGTTGATGTGAATTGTCTAGTACGACTATAGAACGTTTCTGGGTGACAAAAATAATCGGTATTTTCAATTTTACTTAAAACGTCCTTTTTATTTGTAAAACTTAGTGATTGTCTAAATAAACTTGGATCTTTTTCTTTTAATAAGTTCATTAAACGCACTAAACCCTCAGTATCTCCTTTTGAACTATGTAAATCCTTTATTTCAAATCCATTAGCTTTTGCAAGCGATCCGAGACGATAAACTTTGTTATTTTTTTCATTTAATTCGAATGAAATTTTGTTTGGTGCATAAAAATTGAAGTTTTGGACTATTGGAAGAGAATCTAATTGTCTTGCATTTCCTGTGGAAAAAATCCATGGCCAGGTAAATAAATTTGAAAACAAATGCTGACTTGTAAGCATATAATCAAAATTATATCCATTATGTGCACAAAAGAACACATCACCTTTATTTATCCAAGAGATAAATTTTTCATTTGTTTGTTTTGTTAAGTCAAAATTTGTATTAGACCATTTATCCATTTCAAATGGATCTATTCCATTAACCAAAAAACTGTCCACCTCATACACTCTTGATTTTCTCAATTTTGCTTTACAACTGAACTCATCTAATTTTTTAAAATTATAATCATAGAAAATAGCATCAATAGTTAATATATCTGCCAAACCTCTTCCACCACTTGTTTCTGTATCAAAAAATATGAAATTTGGTTTTGACATTATGCAATTTCTTTTTTGTTTTTATCGATGAATAGTGGAATTTCAAAATCTTCTGCTTTTTCATAAAATAAATTTGGCTCTGTCGTTTCGTGTTTAAGAAACTCGATATCTTTAAAGTTATTAGATCTCCACACCACTTCACCGTAAATCATCGGAATTAATTCAACAAAATCTATTGCATCATCTCTATATTTTTTATTATCTGATATTATATGAACAAGTGTTCTTTGTTTTAGCTTTAGAAATTGAAGTCTTCTTACGCAAATTCTTCCATTTAGATTGATTGCATAAATACCGTTATTAAATACTACATCTTTAAATTTTTTATTGTGAAATTTAATTATTAAAGCGATGTCGCCAGAGTTTATCGTACCTTGCATATTATCTTCACTTACATTTAATAAAATAAGATCATCATATTTATTTAAATTTAGATTTCTTTTTACAAAATCTTTTGAGAACAGTATTTTTTCATTAGAATTAACCACTGGTAATTTAAAAGTCTCATTTGGAGCAACAAAATTAGGCATATATTTTTTTCTTAAAATTTCCAAATGGGGGTAAAAGTCTTCAATAGACTCTATTAATCTTTGTGCATCTAAAAGTCTCATTACCTCAGAAAGATTATCATATGTCTCTGGTTCATCTGGTTGATAATTTTTAAGTTCTTCAACCTCTTCTCTTAATCCCGGGAGAACTTCGTCGACATATCGTTTAACATAATTCTCTTCATCATGTATAAATTTTGAATTTGATAGCTTAATGTGAATAGTACAGTGGTATTCTAAACAAGGTAAAATTAGCTTTTGATTAATGTTAAAATCTTTGTATTTTTCAATAATTTTGTGAAAACTATTTTTTTCAGCATTTTTAAGATCATCAAAAAAAGCGTATTTTTTTGATTTGCTCTTGCTGTCTTTTGCCAGAGGCCTTGATGATGCAATTGCATTTAAAAAAAAATAAGCAAAACTTGGAGGAAAATTAGGCTCAAAAAATCTGTAAAGATATGTATCTAGAGAATGCCTGTGTTTTCCTAAATAAATCTTACTTTGGACCTTCGTTAGTCCTGCGGACCTCAATAATTTAAGCAATAAATCCTTAGAAGCTTCATTTATTGTTGATTTTACTTGCCGATTCATACTTTATATATATACTTTTTTATGAAGTGATCAATAATATTTTTTTGTAAAAAACACTTTACAAAAAAGTGATTATTGTATATATTGTTTTTTATGTTTAAACAATTGAAATTGGGTTCTTTAACCTTTTCTTTATCATTATCCTTTCTTTCTAGGAGGTTATTGAGCTCAATTTTCAATTTGGTGGAGACAGCAAATGAGAGATGAATTTTATTATATTTTAAGGCGTTGTCTTTTAAGTAGAAAGGACTGGTTGAAATACCAAAGTAACTATCTGCGATTTAAGTCATTAAAAGAGGAAGCTTTTAAAAGAAGATTTAACAGAAATATTCTTTTATCTACAACTTACAGTATAATTAATCTTCCAACAGCGATCATTAACTTCCTGGTAAAAATCAATGAGTACTCTGAATATAACAGAGTTTTAAGTGAAATTGAGGTGCTAGAGGAAGAAATAAACAAATACAACAAAAAACAAATCAATAATAGGAGTTAAAAATGCCTAAAGTGAAGAAAACTAACAAAAAGAGATCATCAAATGTAGTTCCTTTGAAAAGAGATCTTGTTAAATCAGAAAATACTGAAAATTTGTTATCTATAGAAGAGCAAGAACGTGAAAGAACAAATATATTTGCACGAAAATTGTGTGATGAAATCGATCAGTATGTTACAGAATGTAAAATGGATTCGGATATGACATATTATCATTTCTTATTCCATTTAAAACAAAGAACAATACTTAGAGTTTCATATCCTCTATTTAAATCAGCCGATAAATCTTCTACGAATGAGGTTACTGAAAATATGTCTAAACATTTAAGTGAAAACTCACCTGAGTTGAAATTAGATACATCAAATAATACAATACAATAGAGGAATCATTTAAATGGATATTTTGACTATATTAACTACCGCAGCAGTAATTTTAGCCCTAGGAATTGTATATTTTAAATTTGTTAAAAAAAAGGACTCTTCGCAATACGTTGACGAAATCAAAAACAAAGAACATGAGTTAGATATGATTAAACTTCAGCATGAAAGTGATTTAAGAATACTAAACGAAAAATTGAATAGTGTTTTAATAGAAAAAAATAATCTTAATGAAACGTTGACGAAAGAGAGGGAGACCACTTCTAAACAACTTGAGACATTAGGAAAAGTTGACGCCTTTAAAACTTCAGTGACTACTAATATGGGTGAGTATTCACAAATGATTGAGAAGCAACAAAAATTTATAGATAAGTTGACTGGAAACGCAAAATATCAAGGAGATTTTGGTGAGAAATTTCTTGAACAAATATTAAATTTTGCAGGATTTAAACAAGGTATTGATTATACAAAACAAAAAAAAGAAGAGGTTTATGATGTTGAAGAAGATAGATCTAAAACAACGAAACCAGATATTGTATTAAATTTAGGCAATTTTCATATAATTTGTGACTCAAAAGTAAGTTTAGATAATTTTAAAAAATTTGTTAATGCAGAAAATGATGAAGTTAAAAAAGAACAATTTAACAAACATTACGATGCAGTTGTGAAACATATCGATCAATTGGCTGAAAGAGATTACGTTAAAAATTTAAAGAAACAAGTATTTCAAAAAGTAATAATGTTTATGTGCCATGAAGCTGCTTATCTTTCAGCATTAGAAAAAGATCCTGAGCTTTATGAGTATGCGTACAATAAAGATATTTTACTTTGCGGTCCCAAAAATATATTAGCCGTAATATCAATAGTTCAAACTATTAGAGATAAAGAGAAACAAATAAATAGTGTTAATGAGATAACTAATGTTGCCAGCAATTTAATGGAGAAATATTCCATAATTAAAGAAAATCTAATTAGAACAATGAACAGTTTTAACTCTCATGGTGAAAATTTAAAAAAAGTAATAAATGGAATTTATGCTGGTAGGAATAGTTTAGAACAGAGAATAGAAAAACTCCGAGATCATGGAATAAGATCAAAAACTCCAATAAAAAAAACTACTCCCTTACAAGATAAATTGATGGAATTTGAAGATGTAAAAAACAAAATTGAGGATGAAAATAAAGATCAATTAAATTAACTTTAAACCTATAAGTAATCATTCCAAGGCTGGTTAATTATAAAAGATGAGTATTAATGGATAAAAATTTCTATTCACCTACAATGCTTGTAAATTATGTTAATTTAAAACATTTTATTACAGATGAATTCGGTGATGAAATTTTAAACTTAAAAAAATCAGAGAGAACAATCGCTGAAAATTTAAGATTAGAAAAGGGTTTAATTCACGAAAAAAACTATTTTAATGAATTAAGCAAAAAATACAAAAAAATTAAAAATATCAAAAAGTTAAAAGATTTATCCAAAGAAGAAAAAATTAAAGAAACAATTCAAGCTCTGAAAAATGGATATGAACTAGTTTATGGAGGCTGGTTAGCATCAGGAAATTGGAGAGGAGAATTAGACTTTTTAGAAATTAATAAAACTGTCAAATCTAATTTTGGTGATTGGAGTTATGAAATTATTGACACTAAAAATACATCAAAAGTAAAAAAAGATCATATTTATCAAATAAGTTTATATTC
>CACPGZ010000002.1 GCA_902633585.1 uncultured Pelagibacteraceae bacterium | reverse complement strand
ACACAACTATGAGAGATGGTGAACAATCGCCAGGTGCTTCAATGAGTGTTGAAGAAAAAATTCAGATTTCAAGAGTTTTCGATGAAATGGGAATTGATATAATTGAGGCTGGTTTTCCTATATCATCGCCGGGTGATTTTGAGGCTGTAAGTGCAATCAGTAAAAGTGTAAAAAATTCAATTCCTTGTGGTTTAGCAAGAGCTACAAAAAAAGATATAGACGCTTGTCATGAGTCCTTAAAATTTGCAAAAAGATTTCGTATCCACACATTTATTTCAACAAGTCCAGTTCATATGAAACATAAACTTAATATGACTAATGAACAAGTTTTAAGCGCCATAAAAGAAAGTGTTACTTATGCTAAAAAATTTACTGATGACGTTGAGTGGTCATGTGAGGATGGTACAAGAACAAATTTAGAATTTATGTATAAAACAATAGAACTTGCTATTAAATGTGGTGCAACAACAATTAATATTCCTGATACCGTTGGCTACTCGATACCTGAAGAATTTGCAAAAACTATTACATCAATAAAAAACAATGTACCAAATATTGATAAGGCTATTATTTCTGCACACTGTCATAATGATTTAGGATTAGCGGTTGCTAATGCTTTGTCTGGTTTATCTGCAGGAGTTAGACAAATTGAGTGTACCATAAATGGAATAGGGGAAAGAGCTGGCAACGCAGCACTTGAAGAAATTGTGATGGCCATAAAAACTCGAGATGACTTATTACCTTATGAGACGGGAATTAAAACTGAACTAATTAGTAAGGCATCTAAAATTGTATCAAATGCTACAGGATTTCCTGTTCAATTTAATAAAGCGATCGTTGGAAAAAATGCTTTTGCCCATGAATCTGGAATTCATCAGGATGGAATGTTAAAAAATAGAGAGACCTACGAAATAATGACACCTGAAAGTGTTGGTGTAAAAAAAACATCCTTAGTAATGGGTAAACATTCTGGACGTCACGCATTTAAAGATAAATTAAGCGACTTAGGATATGCTGATGTCACAGATGATGTTGTACAAGCAGCTTTTGGAAAGTTTAAAATTTTAGCTGATAAGAAAAAACATATTTATGATGAAGATATTGTTGCGTTAGTCGATGATAGTTTAATTATCGATAATAAGATAAATGCTATAAACTTAAAATCATTAAAAGTGTTTGCAGGAACCGGTGAACCACAAAGAGCTGATATGACTTTAGATGTTTTCGGAGAAATTAAAAATATTTCCCAAACTGGTGATGGTCCAGTTGATGCCATATTCAAATGTATCAAAGAACTTTATCCACATGATGTAAAACTATCTTTATACCAAGTACACGCAGTTACGGAAGGAACTGATGCACAAGCAACAGTAAGTGTTAAGATAGAGGAAAATGACAGAACTACAGTTGGACAGTCAGCTGATACAGATACTTTAGTAGCATCGGCAAATGCGTACTTAAACGCTTTAAACAAAATGCTTATTAAGAGAGAGAAAAAAACTCTTTATAAAAATATCGAACCAAAAAAATTAAAGGAGAGTATATAATGGGTTTATTTGATAGTGTTAAAAAAATTTGGAGCCAAGACATGGCTATCGATCTTGGAACTGCAAATACATTAGTTGTAGTTAAGGGACAAGGTGTAGTACTAAATGAACCATCTGTTGTAGCAATTGTAGAGCAAAATGGAAAAAAACAAGTTTTAGCTGTCGGTGATGAGGCAAAAACCATGCTTGGAAGAACTCCTGGAAATATTAGTGCAATAAGACCTTTGAGAGATGGTGTGATTGCAGATTTCATAGTCACCGAGGAAATGATCAAACACTTTATTAAAAAAGTTCATAGTAATAGAACATTTGCTAATCCAAGAATATTAATTTGTGTACCTACGGGTTCTACTCCAGTTGAGAGAAAAGCTATTCAAGATAGTGCTTTGGCTGCAGGAGCTAGGAGAGTTCAATTAATTGAAGAACCTATAGCTGCAGCGATTGGTGCAGGTTTACCAATATCAGAAGCTACAGGTTCTATGGTTGTTGATATTGGCGGTGGGACAAGTGAGATTGCCGTTATGTCATTGGGTGGTTTAGTATATTCAAAATCTTTAAGAGTGGCTGGAGATGCTATGGATGGTGCTTTAGTAAATTATATGAGAAAAGAGTATAACCTTATGATAGGTGATAGCACAGCTGAAAAAATTAAAAAAGAAATTGGTACTGCGATTCCGTCAAACAATAATACTTATGCTGTGAAAGGTAGAGATTTAAGATCAGGAACTCCAAAAGAAGTTAATATTACTGAAGAAGATACTGCAGAGGCATTAGACGGTATTTTAAGAGAAATGGTCAATGGTATTAAAGATGCTCTTGAGGCTACACCACCAGAATTATCAGCGGACCTTGTTGACATGGGTCTTACTTTGACAGGGGGTGGAGCTTTATTAAAAAATATAGACAAAAGATTTTCTAAAGAGACAGGATTACCAGTGCATATTGCTGAGGATCCATTATCATGCGTTGCTATCGGAACTGGTAAGGCACTGGATCAAGAACAAACATTCTCTACTATGCTGACTGAATATTAAGAAAGATGGCCTCAAGCAGAGATGATTTTATAATAGCAATTAGATCTGCTTTTTTAAATAAAAGCACTAAACAAAAATTCTCTTTATTAACTTTATTTTTTTTTTCAATTTTTATTATTGTTTTATCTAATTTAAACTTCAAGGCAATAAGTTTAACTAAATCAATTATAAACGAAATTGTTTATCGATCTTCCTTTATAGTTTCAATACCAGAAAATTTTATTAAATCTACATACTTAAATTTAAACGAATACACCTCTTTTTATAAAGAGTATAAAATAACCAAAGAAGAGTTAGATCAATTAAAATCTGAAAATATTTCAACATCAATTATAAAGAGTGAAAATGAGGAACTGAAAAGTCTTATTGATAATTATAGCTTTACCTCAAAAAAGATTTTGGCAAAAGTTATTGTTGATCACGAAAGTCCTTTTTTAAGATCAATAATAATTAATAAAGGAAGCAAGGAAAAAATAAAGATAGGAACAAATATTTATGATCGAAGCTATCTTGTAGGACGGGTCATAGAAGTAAATTATACAAATTCAAGAGTATTATTATTAACTGATTTAAATTCAAATATTCCTGTTTCTATCACACCTGGAAATGTTCAAGCAATTGTTGTCGGTAGTGGAGATAAAAAAGGTGAAATTAAATATATCAAAAACGATCTTATAAACAAAATCGATAATAAAGGAATTGCATATACATCAGGCACTGGCTCAATTTTCAAAAGTGGAATTCCTGTGGGAAGTGTTGATTTAAAAAATGATAATGAAAAAATTTTAATCAACTTTTATAGTGATTTTACTCAATTAAAATATGTTTTTGCGGAGATCAATGAGTTAACTCCAACACCAGTTGAAATTGAGGAAAATGATCAGACACAAGTTTCTTCAAATACTGAGCAAATAAAATTAGATTTAATAAGTGATGAATTGCAAATTTTAGAAGATAGTAACACTAAATTTTTAGAGGAAAATAAAGAACTAAATACTTTAACTAATGAATTAAACAAACAAATTGAGATGCTAAAGTTAGAAAATGAGTCTCAAAAAAGTATTATTCAGAAGCATAGTTTAGACCAAAAAGAGTTAGAATTTTTAAGATTAAATTTAATTTATAGCTCAAAGTGCCAATCAAAAAAACTCTTTAGCACTGGTTTTAAAGTGGGCACCCCAGAATACAAAGAATGCATAATGAGAAAAGGAAAGATAAGTGATTAAATTTGAAAAAAAAAATTTATTTTATAAGATATATGCTTGGTTACCAATTCTTGTTTTATTTATATCTGTGTTTAATGAATTTGATTTTAATTATCTAAACATTGATTACTTTTCATTTAATTTTCCATTTATATTAATTTTTTATTTTGCTTTAAAGGCATATCAACGATTTGATTATCTTCTCGTTTTTTTAGCAGGTCTGTTTAATGATACTGTTGTCGGTTTACCATTAGGCTTAAGTTCTTTATCATATATATTAATTTGTATATTTGCTACTTACCTTAGAAATATAACAATTAGCCCAAATTTAATAAAAGATTGGTTCTATTTTTTGTTTATAATTAGTTTAATTAACTCAATTAATTTTTCAGTTTTATTTTTATTTTTTTCTTATGAATTAGATATTACACTTTTCATAGTAAATAATTTTTTTACATTTTTATTTTACATAATATTTTCAATCTTTTTTAAGAGGTATTTAAAAAGTTTAAATGATTAATATAAGTGACAGCGCAACTAAATTAAATTCATTAAATCGAAGAATGTTTATTCTTGCGACGGCTAAGATTATTATTCTAGGTGGAATAGTTAGTAGATTATTTTTTTTACAAGTTAAAGAGAATAAAAAATACTTAACACTTTCTGATAAAAATAGAATTCGAGAATGGAAATTACCCCCTATAAGAGGTGAGTTTAAAGATTATTTTGGAAACACTATTGCAGGAAACTTTGAGGCTTACCAACTTCATATCATACCAGAAGAAGTTGAGGATTTTAGATATGTGATTTATCGTGTTAAAGAATTATTAGAATTAAGTGAAAAACAATTTAAAAAAATTGTAAAAAAAAAAAATGAAATAAAACCCTGGGAAACATTAATTGTAGCAGATAATTTAAGTTGGGAAAAATTTTCAAAAATAAATAATCATCTGTATGATCTTAATGGAGTTAAACCAGTTATTTCAATATCAAGGGATTATCCATATAAAGAAAATTTTACTCATGTTTTAGGCTATGTTAGTCAGGCAAATGAAAATGATATTTTAGCAAATGAAAATATAAAAGATAAATTTGTACCTGGTTTAAAAGTTGGAAAAACGGGTTTAGAAAAATCATTTGAGAAGAAATTAATCGGATCAAATTCTGTAGAACGATATGAGGTTAATGCTTACGGTAGAAGAATTAGTCAATTAGCATTTCAAAAAGGAGACAAAGGAGAAACAATCAAACTTACAATTGATACAAAAATTCAAGAACTAGCCAATAAATTGCTAAGAGAAAAATCAGGATCCATATGCGTAATGGATATTTACACAGGTGAAATAATTGCAATGCATTCTTCTCCATCTTTTGATCCTAACTCTTTCGTCTTTGGAATAAGTAAAGATGAATGGCAACTTATAAGAAATAACCCAATGAAACCTCTGGTTAATAAATCATTATCAGGAAATTATTCCCCGGGATCAACTATCAAACCTATAGTTGCCTTATCAGCTTTAGAAAATGAGATTATTAGTCCAGATTTTACAGTCCAGTGCAAAGGACACAAAAATCCATTAGAATTTTACGGGCAAACTTAACATTGTTGGAAGAAAGAAGGACACGGATTTGTAAATTTAAGAGAAGCAATGAAACAATCTTGTGATACATATTTTTATGAGGTTGCTAGGCGATTAGGTGTTGATAGATTAAGTCTTACTGCTAAAGAATTTGGATTAGGGAAGAAAGTTTTTAGAGATATATTCGACAATGAAAAGAAGGGTTTAGTTCCTAACACGGAATGGAAAAAAAATGCATTAGGAAAAAATTGGGTGCTTGGTGAGACAATAATTACTGGTATTGGTCAAGGATTTATTCAAACAACTCCAATACAATTATGCTTGATGACTGCACAAATAGCTAATGGTGGATATAAAATTTATCCGAAAATTGTAGAAAAAGATGAAAATCAATATGGAGATAAGTTTAAGCCTTTACATAAAAAGGCTCAAAATGTTAAAATTGTTCAAGATGCCATGTTTAGTTCAACAAACGAAGTAAGAGGTACTTCCTTCAGATCTCGATTAAATGATCCTAAATATCAATTTGCTGGAAAAACTGGGACCTCACAGGTAAAGAAAATAACTGAAAGAGATCGTGAGTTAGATCTTGAAACATCTCAAATTCCTTACGAAGAAAGAGATCATGCTTTATATGTAGCGTTTGGGCCTTACAAAAATCCAAGATATGCGCTTAGCATAATTATAGAGCATGGTGGTTCTGGAGGAACTGTAGCAGCTCCACTAGCCAAAGAATTATTTAAAATGATTATCGATAGACATGAAATCAGAAAAAATTATGACAACAAAAAATATTTGGAAATCTAATGTATCAATATACAAGATTTAACAACAAAAAAAAATTTTTTTCAAAAATTTGGCAATTTGGATTATATACTTTTATCATGTCTTCTTATCCTTGGATTTATAAGTCTTTTAACAATGTACTCTACTGATGGAGGTGAAATTTTATTTCATACAAGAAGCCACTTCATCAAATTTGTTGTTTTCTTTTCAATGATGATTGTGATTTCATTTATCAATATAAAATTTTGGTTTTCTCTTGGTTATTTATCCTATGCAATTGTTTTGGGAATGTTAATTTGGACTATAAATTTTGGTATTACTGCATCAGGATCAACAAGATGGATTGATCTATATTTTTTGAATATTCAGCCATCTGAATTAATGAAAATTTTTATTATTTTATGTCTTGCAAAATATTTTCACAGAATGAAGACACAACATGTGAATTCTTTTTATGCAATTTGCTTTTCACTAATCATCATTTTTGTTCCAATGAGTCTAGTAATTATACAACCAGATTTGGGTACTTCATTACTTATTGCGATAAGCGGTATTATCGTACTGTGGTTTGCCGGGTTAAATCATAAATATTTTTTTTATTCTTGTTTATTATCAATAATTTCATTACCCATTATCATTTCTTTTTTAAAACCTTATCAAAAACTTAGAGTATTAACTTTTCTTAATCCAGATAGAGATCCCCTGGGTGCCGGTTATCAAATTATACAATCTAAAATAGCCGTTGGATCAGGAGGTATTACTGGCAAGGGTTTTCTAAAAGGAACACAAAGTTATCTAGAATTCCTTCCAGAGAAGCATACTGATTTTATATTTACACTGTATTCAGAGGAATTTGGTTTTATAGGATCAGTTTTATTACTTTTAATTTATAGTATTATAATTTATCGAGTTATAATAATAGGTACACTTTCCAGAAGTTATTTTGCAAAATTATTTTGTTACAGCTTTGGTACCTCAATTTTCATATATATTGTGATTAATATGAGCATGGTTCTAGGCTTACTTCCTATTGTAGGTTCACCTTTACCAATAATGTCATACGGTGGTTCATCAATGTTAGCTACCATGATCGGATTTGGAATCGTCTTGAGTGCCAAAACTCACAGTCAACAATCCATCGCATAAGTATAATTTGTCACCTAATTTAATATTAGAATTTATTGTATATTGAAGAAATGGTTAAAAAACTAAAAGTTGGAATAATTGGATCAGGTATTCAAGGTATTTCAAACGCTTTGTTTTTACAAAAAAAAGGTTTTGAGGTAACTTTATTTGATAGGGAAAACCCAGGCAGCCCAGCGGCATCTTATGGAAATGCCGGGCATTTTTCCCCATACGCCTCATTATCTCTGAATAGAACCGACATTCTTTTAGATGTTCCTGCTATGCTAATGAATTCATCTGGACCTCTCGCGCTTAAATGGAATTATGTTCCAAAAATGATCCCCTGGTTCATGAAATTTATATTGAATACTTCAAAAAATAAAATGATGCACACTGCAAAAAATATGCATCAAATTTTAGACTTAGCTCTGCCAGCGTATGATGAATTATTTGATGAAATCAAAATAGATGGTTTAGTTGAAGAAAAAGGAATCTTATATATTTGGAATGATCAAGATTTAAAAAGTAGAGAATTAGAAATTAATGTTAGAAAGGAATTAGGAGTTCAACAGCAGCTTGTAAATAAAAAAGAAATTCATGATCTTGAGCCCAATATAAAACCTTTTTATCATGCAGGTGTTTATTATCCCTACGCGAGACATGCAAGAAACCCAAAAAAAATCCTGCTTAAATTTTTTGATTTATTTCTTAAAAAGGGTGGGCAATTTAAAAAAACGGACGTTAAAAGTATAGACTTTCAAGATGAACAACCAATATTAAAAACTGATACAGATAAATTTTTATTTGATAGAGTAGTTATAGCCTGTGGGGCTTTTTCAAAAAAATTAACTGATAATTTAGATGAAAAAATACCATTAGATACTGAGCGTGGTTATCATGTTCATTTTAAAGATTGTGACCATCTTTTACAAAGACCAGTTATTTTTTCAAATCGAGGATTTGGAATTACTCCAATGGAACAAGGATTAAGAGTTGTAGGCACAGTCGAGTTTGGAGGATTGAAAAATCCTTTATCAAAATCTCGTATAAAAAATTTGATTAACAATGCAAAGTACATGTTGGGAGACTTACCTGATCATGAAGATGAATGGTTAGGATTTAGACCAACATTACCTGATTTTTTGCCAGTTATGGGTCCATCAAAAAATCATAAAAATGTATTCTATTGTTTCGGTCATCATCATTTGGGATGGACATTAGGACCAATTTCTGGAAAGATTGTCTCTGGAATGATAGCTAAAGAAAACACTAATTTAAATTTAGCCCCTTATAGCTCAACAAGATTCAATTAGTAAAATGCAAAATACCAAAGCATATTTAATGCTGGTATTTGCTACATTATTTTGGGCAGGAAACTTTACTTTAGGAAAGTTTGCTTATTTAGAAAATATACCTCCAAACTCACTTGCATTTTTAAGGTGGTGTCTAGTATGGATAATATTATTTCCTTTTACATTTAAAGAGATTTTAAAATTAAAAAATCAAATTAGAAGAAATTCATCATTATTCGTTATTCTGGGTTCTACTAGTGTGTGCATATTCACTTCATTGACCTATAATGCTTTAAATCATACGCAGGTAATCAACGCATCTCTTTTTAATACCGCAATACCTGTAACAATAATTTTAGTTTGTTTTCTATTAAAAATTGAGAAAACAAATATTTTTCAAATATCTGGATTATTAATATCAGTGTTTGGAATTCTATCTATTATTACGAGACTTGATCTTAATATTTTGCTTACCTTAAATTTTAACAAAGGAGATTTATTTATGATTGGAGCAATAATTGCTTGGGGAATTTATTCAGCGTATTTGAAAAAAAGAACTTTTGAAATTTCTTTACTTACTCTTGTTCACATAATTTGTTCATTTGGATTGATTTTTCTTTTGCCACTATTTATTTTAGATGTAGCACAGGGAAAAATTATTGAGATAAGTGGTAATCTTTTTTATATTTTAGTTTATGTCGCAATTTTTCCAAGCATTGGATCTTATTATTGTTGGGCTGGAGCAGTTTCAATTATTGGAGCAAATAGGGCGGGAATATTTCTATCTTTAATTCCATTATTCAGCACAATAATGGCAATATTCTTTTATAATGAACAATTTCAATTTTTTCACTTGATTGGTGCAATTTTAATTATATTAGGTTTATTTTTATCAAATAAGGAAATTAAAAATGCTTAAAGTTGCTATTTTAGACGACTACCAAAATATTTCTCAACAATTCGTTGATCTTGAAAAATTAGCAGGGAAATACGAAATTAAAATATTTAGTGAACCATTTGAGGATGAAGCTGATGCCCTAGATAAACTAGGAGACTTTGAGGCTTTATTGATAATGAGAGAAAGAACTCCAATTACAAAAAATTTATTGGAAAATTTGACTAAGTTAAAATATATAATTACTACTGGATTAAGAAACAAATCAATTGATCTTGAAACCGCAAAAAAAAAGAAAATTATTATTAGTGGAACTGATAGCAATGTAAATCCAACACCAGAGTTAACTTGGGCTTTAATACTCGGATTGGCTAGAAATCTTAAAGAGGAAATAGATAATATGTACCAAGGGTATTGGCAAACTACTCTTGGAGTGGAGCTGAAAGGAAAAATACTTGGTTTAATTGGTCTTGGTAAAGTTGGATCTCAAGTTGCGAAAATTGGTAAAGCATTTGGTATGCAAGTCATGGCATGGAGTGAAAATTTAAATTTGGACACATGTAAAGAATTAAATGTTTTACCTTCTAGTAAAGAAGATTTATTAAAAAACTCTGACTTTATCTCTATACACGTTCAGGGTGGTGAGAGATATAAAAATTGTATTACATTGAAAGAAATGGATAAAATGAAAAAAACAGCATTTCTTATAAACACCTCTAGAGGCACAATAGTTAGTGAGGATGATTTAATTATTGCATTATCAACTAATGAAATTGCAGGAGCTGGACTAGATGTTTATCAAAAAGAGCCTTTACCTGAAAATAATAAATTAAGATTTTTGCCCAATGTATTATTGACACCTCACATCGGATATGTGACAGCTGAAAATTATCACATTTATTATAGTCAAATGATCGAGTCTCTTGAGGCGTGTGTGAATGGAAAACCAATTCGTGTTATTGAATAATGATGGAACTACCAGTTGTTAATCATAAAGATTATTTTGCAAAGATTGGTGATGACCATAAATTTCCAATAAATAAATTTGGTGATTTGGCAGATTATTTAATTGAAAAAAATATAGTAAAAAAATTCCATACACCCTATCCGTGTTCTCAAGAAACCTTGCTAAGAGCACATTCTGAAAAATATATCAAGGATATTACAAATAAAACTTTGGATGAGAATGGTGTAAAAAAAATAGGATTTCCCCTAGTCGATAGTGTAATTAAAAGGTCTTTTGTTGCAACTGGTGGCACAGTATTGGCCTCTAAATTGGCAGTTAGTTCCGGTTTAGCTTGTAATACTGCTGGTGGTAGTCATCATGCAAATTATAATGGTGGAGCAGGTTATTGTGTTTTCAATGATGTAGCAGTGGCATCAAAATATTTATTAGAAAAAGGGTTAGCTGGAAAAATTTTAATTTTCGATTTAGATGTTCACCAAGGCAATGGAAATTCTGACATATTTAGAGATAATAGGAATGTTTTTACTTTTAGTATGCATTCAAAATCAAATTATCCTGCAAAAAAATCAATTAGCGACTGTGATGTGGAACTTGAAAATGATCTTGAAGATAAAGAATATCTAGAAATATTAAAATCAAATTTAAATAAATTAAATCAAGAAAATTTTGATTTTGTTTTTTATATTGCGGGAGTTGATATTCATTTTAACGATCGGTTAGGTAGATTAAAGATTTCAGATGAAGGGATTAAGAAAAGAGATGAGATTGTTACAGAAAATTTTTTTTCTAAAGGAATTCCACTCTGTGGAGTTTTAGGGGGTGGTTACAATAAAGATATTGCTAAACTTGTTGAATTACATTCTTTTTTACATCAATCGTGTGCTAAATTATTATAATAAATGAATAAAAAAAATTCAAATTTAAGCACAGAACAAAAATTAGTTATGTTTGAAGAGGGAACTGAGCCTCCAGGTTCTAGCGAATTGAATGACGAAAAACGTGAAGGAAGCTATCATTGTGCAAATTGCGGAGTAAAGTTATTCGAATCTAAAACTAAATATGAAAGTGGTTCAGGTTGGCCATCGTTTTTTGAGTCATTACCAGATGTATTTGAGACAAAAACAGATCATCTATTAGGTTATGCACGTACAGAGTATCATTGTAAAAATTGCAATGCTCATCATGGTCATGTTTTTGATGATGGACCACAACAGACCGGTAAAAGATATTGTAATAATGGTATATGTTTAATTTTTAAACCAAAAGAATAAAAATAACCTAAATTGAGTTATTTCAATTATTTAGATTAAAATAATCTTTACAATTTTTAAATAATTTTTTATATAATTTTTTTATGAAAAAAATTCTAATTATTATATTTATATCTTTGAATTTCACATTCTCATATGCAGCAAATGTTTCTGAGTATTTTAGCAATTTAATTCCTGGCGAAGGTATTACTGAAGCTTCAATAAATATTAATGATGGAGATGAAGATCAGATTAATTTTTCTATTCTAGGATTGAGGAATATTGATAAAACAGACATTTCAAACTTTTTTACACAGTTCAGTTTGATGAATTCAGAGGTTAATAATAAAAACAGATTAATAGCGAATATTGGATTTGGAAATAGAATACTTACCGAAGACAAATCCATGATGTTAGGAGCTAACATTTTTTATGATAGAGATGCTTTTGAAAATCATGACCGAGCTGGTTTAGGACTTGAAGCAAAGGCAGCAATGTTAGACTTAAATCTAAATATTTACGAGGCGTTATCTAATACACTAACAGTTGATAATAACGATGAAAAAGTATTGAGTGGATACGAACTCTCCATCTCATCACAAATGCCCTTTATGCCATGGGCAAGATTTCATTATACTGACTATGAGTGGGAAAAAGATAAAGCGGCTGTAGATACTGAAGGTAAGATTTATTCATTAGAAATGTCGTTAAGTCCAACTGTCACAGTAGAGGGATCTTTTGATGAAAGTGGTAACACAGGTGTTGATGATGAGAGTTCTTTAAGTGTTAGTTATGTATATCCTCCAAAGGAAGATTTACCAACTTTAGCTGATGGATTAATTGCTAGCAATGCTTTTGAAAAAAGAGACATGAGTAAAGAATTAACTAAAAAAGTCAGACGAACAAATAAAATAGTTGTTGAAACACAAGGATCAATAATAGTCACAAGTAAATAATATGAAGTTATTAAAAATAATTACAATTTTAGCACTGTTATTAATAAACTATAATAATTTAGCTTTTTCTGCATCTGGAAATGCTAGTGTTTATAAAATTACAATTCAACAAATAGCCTTTTGTGAAACAGGAAGTTCTATAAGTAATTGTTTAAATCCAGTAGTCGTGTATGAATCAGATTCAGGAGTAATAGACATTGCAAGCACTACAGCTGGAGCATCAGCAGCAACCTTAGGTACAGCAACAAAAGCTACAATTGGAACAAGCTATACTCATCTACAAATTGTTATGAATAGATTAATTACTATTTCTGGAACAGGAATTTCTGATGGTACAAACACATGTGGGACTGCAGGAGGAACTGCAGGTGCAATTGATTCTAATGCCCAAGGTGTTGTAGATGCTGGAGCAGGAGAATTAGTTGTTGGATCAGCTTTTGTTGGTGCTGCGCCGGGAACCAATGCTTATAGTGGACATACTGCAATAACTGAAGTCACACAAACACCAAACCAAGATCCTGATGGTGACACTTATTTTCAGTGGAGACTGGCACTATCATCACCATTTGTATATGATGGAATCCAAAACCCCTCTGTAACAGTTGCATTTGGTACAGATACAGCTTTAACATTTACAGATGATGCAGGTAATGATTGTGATGCATACGCTTCAGCTCCTGATGTGACTGTAACAATTAAATAATTTAATAATTACCTAATAAAGACCAAAACAATCTTTTACATTTTTTTAATTTTATTTTAAAAGATCCTGGAGTTTATTTTCTTTTTCTAAAGCTCTAACTTCATCATAACCACCAATGTGTTGATCATCAAAAAATATTTGCGGAATCGTTCTTTTTCCGTTAGCTTTCTTAATCATTTCATCCATTGCTCCATCGACATTAGCAATATTAATTTCGTTATAAGATGTATTATTTCTAATTAATAATCTTTTTGCAGCCTCACAATAGTTGCACATTGGCCCAGTATAAATTGTTACTTTTTTCATGAATTAAAGATAATCACCTTTTTTAATTTTGCTAGTAATTTGTTTTCTAGAATATTCAAACTTTTTTCTATGTTTAATGCTTTTCTGATTTACCCTTTTTCTCCAAAGCCTAAATGAAGACGGCTTGATTGACCTTCTCATTATTTTGATAACATCAGATTCCTTGTATCCAGTTTTTTTTTCGATTTCTTCAAAAGTGATACGATCTGCCCATGCAGCCCAAATGACCCAATCTGGATCCTCAATATTTGGCTCAGGGTTCTTTATGCGAGTTATTGGCCTGTGACCTTTTTTTTTCATAAATCCTTTATAATTGAAAAAAATCTTTAATGCATTTTTTTTAGGTCCTGATATACTGGTATTTGATAGTCCTTCTTAGCCATCTTTAGCTCCCGGTTTTTAAGGACTATCTTTTTTTTTATATGCTCCCCTTAGATTTTATTCTTTATTTACAAATTATCATTTTTTTATTTATTACTCCGGGTAGCCCAAGAATTGTTATTATCTCTTATTCAATGAATTATGGAGTTGGTAGATGTGTATGGTCTGCACTAGGAGATGTATCTGCAAACTTAGTTCAAGCAACCTTAGTAATCTTTGTAGTTGGATCCTTTTTTTCAGAAAGCTCAATATTTTTAAATATTTTTAAATGGATAGGAATAGTTTATTTATTATATCTTGCTTATGATATTTATAAGTCTAGACCCAAGGATATAAACAATAAAATAGATATAAAAAAAAGTAACTTATCTTTTTTTAAAGATGGTTTTATTGTTGCAGGGACAAGTCCTAAAGCTTGGATGTTTTTTCCTTTTATATTTCCCCAATTTATTGATTTTAGTTCAAACTATGTAAGCCAATTTATAATATTAATTACAACTTATATTGTTTTAGATTTTTTATCTTTGATTGGTTATGCAATCCTTGCGCAGAAATTAGTAATATGGATAAAAGCAAATCCAAAAACAATAAATACAATCTCTGCGAGTGTTTTAGTACTTATTGCATTAATAATTGTTGTTACCCAACAATATTAATATTATTCGTCAGCAATTTTTGACACTTGCATTAGTGTGAATTTCTTTATTTAATTAACTATTAATTAATTAATAACAGAAGGTAATAAAATGAAATTAAATAAAATAATCTTAAGTTTTATTTCTGCATTAGCGATTTTATTCTCAACTTCAGTTGTATCACTTGCAAAAGTAGTTGGTGATAAGATTGTGTTAGGTGCAGCTATTTCATTAACTGGTAAATATTCATCTAATGGTGTTCATACTCAAAACGGTTACAACATGGCCGTTGATAGAATTAACAGTATGGGTGGAGTTAAAGTTGATGGAAAAACTTATAAGTTTGACATTATTTATTATGATGATGAGTCAAACCCAAAAAGAGCGGCACAACTTGCAGAAAGACTTATATCACAAGATGGTGTTGAGTTTATGCTTGGGCCATATAGTTCAGGATTAACTAAAGCAATAGCTCCAGTAACTGAGAAATATGGCGTTCCAATGGTTGAAGCAAATGGTGCATCTAGATCTTTGTTTACAAAAGGTTACAAATATCTATTTGCTGTACTAGCCCCTGCTAATTTATATCTTGATGTTGCAATTGATCTAGCAGTTGAAAAGAATAACGGGAAACCAGTAACAGTTGCTATGGCATTTGAACAAGATGCGTTTTCACAAGACGTAAGACTTGGAGTTTTAGATGCAATTAAAAGAACAGGCTCTAAAAAAGTAATTGATGATAAATTACCAAAAGAGTTAAATGATATGGCAGCTACTTTAGTAAAAGTGAAACAAATGAAACCAGATGTTTTAGTAGTTTCAGGTCATACTAAGGGAGCTCTAACTGCTATTAGACAAATATCTGAGATGAAAGTAGATGTTCCAATGTTAGCTATGACACACTGTGATGCAGCTAAATTGTCGAAGCAACATGGTAAAAACTCACAATATGCTTTATGTGCTTCTCAGTGGCATAAAACACTCACTTACAAAGATAACTTCTTTAAAGATGGTATGACTTATGACGCAGACTTTACCAAAGAGTTTGGTTATGCGCCTCCGTACCAAGCAGCAGAGTCATCAGCTGCTTTATTGGTATTTAAAGATGCATTTGAAAGAGCAAATTCTTTTGATCAAAAGAAAGTAAGAGATGCTCTTGCAGCTACAAATATGCAAACTTTTTATGGAAACATAAAATTTGCTGAAGGTGGTCAGAATGTTGACAAGCCAATGGTACTTTTTCAAGTAATGTGTGATGATGCAGGAAAATGTGAAAACAAAGTTGTTGCTCCAACTAAATGGGCATCGGCTAAGTTAATTCACCCAATTCCTTCGTGGTCTAAAAGATAAAACAAATCTATAAATACCCCCTAATTTATTATATTTAGGGGGTATTTTTTTAAAAGGTTCATTATGGATTTCATGGTCTTCCAATATCCAATGATTTCTGTTCAAGCCTGCTTGGATGGAGTTTTACTTGGAATTTTATTCGCATTGATTGCTTACGGTATGGCACTTCAATGGGGAGTAATGAATATAATCAATATTGCTCAAGGAGATCTTGTTATATTAGGTGGATACATTGCTTACTTCATGTATTTATATGGAATTCATCCAGCTTGGGGAGTTATTGTTGCTCCAGTAATAATGTATTTTGTTGGTATAGCAATTTACAAACTCGTAATTAATAAAGTGGTAGATAGAGATCTATTTATTTCTATTTTAGCAACTTTTGGAATAAGTATTCTATTCATGCAGCTGATGAACTTTGCATTTGGTGCAGACGTGGTGCTTGCAAACTCTGGTTATGGAACAACAATGTTGTTTGATAGCAATGTTGTGTTACCTAATTCAAAAATATTTTCAGCATTTATAAGTATTTTATTTGCCGTTTGTTTAGTTATTTATATGAAAAAATCTAAACTTGGCCGTGCGATTAGAGCTACAGCACAAAATGCAAGAGCAGCAAAGATTTTAGGTGTAGATACAGAAAAAGTTTATGCAGCTACTTTCGGTATTAATGCAGCCTTATGTGGCGTTGCTGGGGCATTAATATCTATCACTTTTACAATTCACCCTTATATGGGGCTTCCATACACAATTAGATCTTTCATGATTGTTATTGTTGCAGGATTAGGAAACTTACCTGGTGTTGCAATGTCAGGTATGGGCTTAGGTGTATTTGAGGAATTTGCAGATTACATACTGGGCACAGAATTTAGAATTGGGTCAGTATTTTTATTGTTAGTTTTAATACTTGTTTATAGAAGATTTAAACTTTCTAGAAAAAGAGAGTATTTAAAATGAGTATTAGCAAAAATAATTTAATTTTATATATTGGAATATTAATTTTTGGCATAGCCGCCCCATTCTTGTTTCCAGCTTTTAAAGTTCAACTTTCAATTCTTTGTGTATTAATAGTTTTAGCAACCACATGGAACATCCAGGGTGGTGAAATGGGCTATAATTCTTTTGGTAATATTTTATTTTATGGACTTGGGATGTATCTATGTGCCTCAGTGCAAGTTGGAATGTTTTTTCCACTTGCTGAGTGGACAGAGAGTGGTGGTGAAAAAACATTTGTTCATACTCCAGCGCAATTTTTCCAGGGAATGGCTGTTGGATTGGTAGTTGCAGCTGTTGTACCTACTATTGTAGCAGGTCTAATTGGATACTCTATTTTAGGACTTAGAGGACATTATTTTGCAATTTGTACACTAGGATTAGGAGTTGCTGCAGGTGAAATTTCTGGAGGAATTGAAATCATTGGTGCAGGTCAAGGTTTCACTACCCCACCTTTCCCCGATGTAGGAAGTTTAGACTCAAGAGGTGAATTTTTTTATTTCTTAAGTTTTTTTGTTTTAGTATTGACCTTCATAGCTGTGAGAGGAATTTACTCGACCAGATTTAGATTAATTCTAAATGCAATTAGAGACAATGAAGATAAAGCTGAAGCTATGGGAATTGAAACAATGAAGTATAAAATAGTTGGATGGATGATATCAGCTTTCTTTTGTGGTCTTGCCGGAGGAATCATGGGTGGCTTAGTTGGATATATTGACTCAACAGATGTTGCATTTGATGGAAGAGAGATGGGAGTTTTCATGGTCTTAATGGCAATCTTAGGTGGAAAAGGAACTCTTTGGGGACCAATCATCGGCGCAACAGTGTTTCATATTTTTAAAGAAGGTTTTTGGACATTCTTTTTAGGTTGGCAATATGTTGCACTGGGAGTTTTAATTGTTGTTATCGTTATTTACTTCCCAGAGGGGATAATGGGATGGTTAAGAGAAAAATATCCCGAGAGATTTGGTGAACTTGTGGATGAAAAGGATCGTAAAGCACAGGTAGAGCTCAAATGAGTATTTTAGAAGTTAGCAACGTGAGCAAATCGTTTGGTGGTGTAAAAGCTAATGTAGATATTTCAATGAATGTTGAAAAAGGAAGGATAGTCGGATTAATTGGTCCCAATGGATCAGGTAAAACAACACTGTTTAATTCAATAGTTGGAACATACCCAATTGATAATGGTTCAATTAAGTTTAATGATAACGAGGTTTCGGATCTACCGGTTCCGGTTATTGCAAAGCTTGGATTGCTAAGAACTTTTCAACAAACTAGAATCTATGGAAAATTAAATTGTGTAGAAAATATGCTAATCAGTCATAAAGGAAGTGATGAGAGTTTAATGAAGATCTTTTCAACAATTCCAAAAGAACTTACTGAAAAGGCTGAAAATTTATTGAATTTTGTTGGTTTATATCAAAAAAGAAATCTACGTGCAGGCGATTTATCTTTTGGTCAACAAAAATTATTGGAATTGGCCATGGCATTAATGAATGAGCCAGAAATGTTATTATTAGACGAACCAACAGCTGGGATTAATCCAACATTAATTAATGGAATTATAGATAGATTAATTAAAGTAAATCAAGATTTCGGAATTACTCTTTTGGTCATTGAACATAATATGAGAGTGATAATGCAATTAGCAGAAAATATTTTTTGTTTGGCTCATGGAAAGATGCTAGCAAATGGTTCACCAGATGAAATAAAAAGTGATAAACGTGTAATTGATGCGTATCTAGGGGCTCAATAATGACAAATCAGTATGAGGTTTTAGGAAAAGCACCAACAGCAGAGGAGCTAAAAAATTTAGCTCCAGATGATATTCATTTAACAATCAAAAATTTAAATGCAGGTTATGGTAAAATGGAAATACTTCATAATTTTGATTTATTTATAAAAAAAGCTCAGTCGTTATGTTTGATTGGACCTAATGGTGCAGGTAAATCAACAATTCTTCATTCAATATATGGATTTACAAATATTTTTTCCGGACAGATTGAATTAAATGGAAAGGAAATTACAAATCTTACACCAGCTGAAAAATTAAAATCAGTGGGTATCGCATACATACTACAAGATAATTCAGTATTCCCTGACATGACAGTTGAAGAAAACCTATTAATGGGTGGATATATTAAAGAAAATGCAGATGAGTCCTATCAAGAGGCAGAGAGAATATTTGAAAAATATGAAAGATTAAGGAATAGAAGAAATCAACCTGCTAAAGTATTATCTGGTGGTGAGAGACGTTTACTAGAAATTTCTAGGGCCCTTGTAATGAAACCATCTGTTTTATTAGTTGATGAACCTTCGATTGGACTAGAGCCAAGATACATTGAAATGGTTTTTGAAATATTAAGAGACCTCCAACAGAATGAAAAAAAGACAATTATTCTTGTTGAGCAAAATGCTAAAAAAGGTCTAGAATTTGCAGACATTGGTTATGTCCTAGTTTCTGGAGAAACTGCTATTGCAGGTAAAGGAGAGGATCTTTTAAACAACCCAGATGTTGGTCGCCTATTTTTAGGTGGTTAATGATTAATTCAAAATATTTTTTTAGGGGTTTAAACTCTATAAAGGGCATTGATAGTCCAGCTATTGCTTTAGGAGCAAGCTTTATAGCAATTGGAGCCTTATTAAAAAACTTAGGATTTACAATTCAAGAAAGTATCTTTTCAACTTTTTTAACGTACGCCTTGCCAGGTTCATTGATAATGGCAGAATCTATGTTTATAGGAGCCTCTTTAATAAATATTTTTATTGCTGTTTGGTTAGTTAATGCTCGACTCTACCCTATGACAGTATCTTTAATGCCACTTCTGTTACATAAATCGCAACCAAAATGGAAATATTATTTTTCATGTCATTTCGTTGCAGTTTCATCATGGTTAATAATTAAGGATAATTATAAAAGTGTAAAAAAAAAATATAGGATTGATTATTGGATTGGAATTGGTGTAGCCACCTGGTCGATTGCAATCTTTTCAACAATTACAGGATATCTTGCATCTGACTTTTTAAATAAAGATATCTTAATCGGATTAGCGATATTAAATCCAATTTATTTTATGTGCATGATGTTAGGCGCTATGAGGACCCTACAAGTTAGTTTATCTATCATCTTAGGATCAACTTTAGGAACCTCATTTTATTTTGTATCACCTGAGTGGTGTATATTATTTGGCGGAGTAATTGCGGGAACGATAGCTTTTTTTATTGGAGAAAGAAAATGAGTAGTGCGGTAGTGTCTGCAATTTTAATTACCTCAATAGCAACTTATTTGTCTAGATTTTTTGGTGTTATTAGTTCTAAAAATATAAAAGAAAAATCAAAAATATTCAGGTGGTTTAATTGCTTAGCTTATTCCACCTTAGCTGCTTTAATTACTAGAATAATTATTTTCCCAGAGGGAGACCTATCAGAGGTAGGTTATACTATTAGATTTATGGTAATTTTAATCTCAATATTATTATTTTTTATTACTAACAGAAATGTGGTTTATCCCACAGTCTTTTCTGCGTTTCTGTTATCTTTTTTAAATTACTTTTTTTAGATTAAAAAAATTTGAAAAAAATTAAAATCAAACTATTATATCCTTTATGTATAAAGTAAAAAATTTAGACATCTCTTTTCACAAAAGTTCTAAACGAATATATGAAATAAAAATTGAGGAAGAAATATTAAAAAAATTAAAATCTTCGTTCAATAAATTTGATCTAACAGCGCTAGAATTAAAACCATTTTCAAGATTTACAATTGCCAAAAATCTTGACGATTTGACAGGATCAAAGCTTAGTGAAGTACTAAATACCATTTTGAGAGACAGAAATACTGGTTGCTTTATTATTTCACCAAAAAAAATGAAACTCAAACTAGACGATAAATTTTTAGTAAAATTATCCACAGCAATTTCCTATTTGATTGGAAATCCGAACTTCGACTCAATGGCAGGAAAATATTATGCAAGATTTAATATTAAGCATGAAGATAAAAGTGACTCTTATCTCAGAAAAGCCTACAAGAACATGGATTTACATACAGATGGCACATATGTGAAAGAAATAACTGATTGGTTACTTATGACAAAAATTGAGGAAAAAAACGTCAAAGGCGGTGAGACAGCAATGTTACACTTGGATGATTGGGAGTTTTGTGATCAATTATTCAATAACCCAGTAGGCAGACAACAATTTATTTGGGGATCTCCAAAAAGTAAAAATGTTGATTATAAGGTCAGCCACCCTGTTTTTTCAAAAGATGATAAAGGAAGACCTAAAATATCCTATATAGACCAGTTTCCAGAGCCCAAAAATATGGAACAAGGAAATTATCTACAAAAACTGTCTGATTGTCTTGAAGGAAGCAAAAATAAAATTGTTACAAAGTTGCCTATTGGATCAACAATTGTTGCAAATAACTATTTTTGGCTTCATGGAAGAAAACCTTTTAGGGAGAATCAAGATTTATTTAGGGAATTATTAAGAATTAGAGGTTCCTTTTTTGAGGAAATAAACTCAATTAGTAATAGAAATATCTAAAAACCAATAATATTTACTGTTGTATTAATACCACATTTATAGAAAATAATTGTTAATCCTACATAATTTGGGCATTAAACTAGCAAAAAATTAAAGTTTATGGTATTTAAACTCTAATTAATTAATTAATTGGAAGATAATATGAAAACTATAAAAACTATTTTAATAACTCTACTTTTTGCTGGTTTTTCGACAGTTTCTAATGCTGAATTCAAAGTTGGTATCACTGCCATGGGATTAGATGCGACTGGAAACTCTGAAGAAATGTCAAGAGGAGTTGAACAAACTAGAAGCGAGGACATACAAGGTGTTATCGGTTCATTCTTCATTGAAAAAGGTTTCGATACTCCAATAGGATCAATGGCAATTGGTATTGACGTAGCGCCATACGATATTGCAGACGTTAGCGTAACTAACGTAAGATCTTGCGGTGGAGCTGCTGCCTGTCAAACTAACAAGGCTACTGTAGAAATCGAAGAGAACTACGGTGGATATGTAACTATGGGTCTTGGTGATTCAGGTGCTTACATTAAAGCTATGGTATCTCACCATAATGCTAATGTAGTAAGTACTGATATTAAAAACAAGACAACAACTGATACTCAAACAAATTCTACTTACCCAGACCAAGATTTTTTGGGTGGACATCTTAGTTTAGGTTTTGAAAGAGACATGGGTGGTATGTTTATCAGAGGTGAAGTCGGAGCAAGTGAATACGAAAAAGTAACAAGTAAATCTAGCACAACAAGAACAACTGTAACTGCTCAGATCGAAAGTGGAACTCACGCAAGAATTAGTATTGGTAAAGCTTTTTAATTAAATAAAGCTTTATAATTAAATTTGAAAAGACCAGCTTTAATAAGCTGGTCTTTTTTTTTATATAGAAAAGTATATATTGCATCAATGAACTTAGGTTTCATAGGAACAGGAAACATCGTTTCAGATATAATAGTTGGTATAAGCAAATCAAAAATTAAATATAAAAAGATAATTATTTCCCCAAGAAACAAAATCAGAGCCCTTTACTTAAAAAGATATTTTAAGAGAGTTATTATCGCTAAAGATAATCAAGAAGTTATCAATAAGGCAAATTGGGTATTTCTTGGAATTTTACCTAAAGTTGGAGAAGCAATATTACCTGAACTTCAATTTAGAAAAGGACAAATTATAGTAAGTTTTATGTCAACCACAAATTATACAAAATTAAAGAAATTGATTAAAACAAAATCGATTATTATAAGAGCTATTCCTATGCCACCAATCAGGTTGGGAAAAGGTCCAGTTGCAATTTTTCCACCTAATAAAAAAGTAAAAAGTTTTTTTGATAAGATTGGCACAACAATAGAAATTAAAAATGAAAAATTATCAAAAAATTTTTGGGCAATCTCAGGTACTATGGCCTCGTTTTTCGAATCAATGAATATTCTATCAAAATGGCTGATTAGAAAAAAAATAAATAGAATCGATGCTCAAAAATATGTGACTTTGTTATATTCAGCATTAGCTGAGTTAGCATTAATTAATTCATCTAAGCCACTAAAAAATTTAGTAAATGATCAAACACCAGGTGGATTAAATTGGCAAGGTGTTAATGATTTGAGAAAATCAGGCTATTATAGATTATTAGAAAAATCACTTAATAAAATTTATAAGAGATTATAGTCTAATTTAGGGATGCAAGACAATATCTTAGAAATAAATAACTTATCCAAATATTTTGGTGGATTAGCTGCTGTATTTAATTGCTCTTTAAAAGTAAAACAGGGAACCATAACGGGAATAATAGGACCTAACGGTTCAGGAAAAACAACTTTATTTAATCTTATTGCTGGAAATTTAAAATCGTCTGCTGGAAGTGTGCTATTTAATGATGAAAATATTACTGACGTTCCGTCTTATGAATTATTTTCAAAAGGGTTATTAAGAACTTTTCAAATAGCACATGAATTTACGAATTTATCAGTATTAGAAAATTTAATGATGGTACCAGGCAATCAATCTGGAGAAAAGTTAATGAATGCTTTACTTAAGCCTGAATTAGTCGCAAAAGAAGAAAGTCAAATTAAGGAAAAAGCAATGGAAGTAGTTGATTTTTTGAATTTAAGTCATTTAAAAAATGAATTAGCTGGGAATCTATCTGGAGGGCAAAAAAAACTATTAGAATTAGGAAGAACAATGATGGTGGATGCTAAATTAGTATTATTAGATGAGGTTGGCGCAGGCGTTAATAGAACTTTATTAAAAGATTTAGGTACTGCTATTGAAAAATTAAACAAAGAGAAAGGTTATACTTTTTGTATGATTGAACATGATATGGATTTTATTGGCAGATTATGTGATCCAGTAATTGTTATGGCAGAGGGTTCTGTTCTATTTGAAGGTTCTGTATCAGATGCAAAAAAAGACGAGAGAGTTATTGAAAGTTACCTAGGCAAAGGATCAAAACTTAAAGATAATTAAATATGGCATTTTTTGAAGGAAATAACATGACAGGCGGATATGGAAAAGGTCCAAACATAATTAATTCATGCTCTCTTAATGTGGAAAGAGGAGAAATAGTATCAATTCTTGGACCTAATGGAGCTGGAAAATCTACTGCAATGAAAGCAATGTTAGGTTTATTAAATTTAAAATCAGGTTCTGTAATTATTAATGGTAAGGACATTTCAACGCTTTCTCCACAAGATAGAGTGAAAGAGGGAATTTCATTCGTACCACAAATAAAAAATGTATTTGCAGGAATGACAGTTGAGGAAAATTTAGAGATGGGAGCTTTTTTAGTTAATCATGATTATAAAAAAGTAATTGACGAAATTTACAATCTTTTTCCGATTTTGAATGAAAAAAGAAAACAATTTGTGGGAGAATTGTCAGGAGGTCAAAGACAACAAGTTGCTCTTGGAAGGGCTCTGATGATTAAGCCATCCGTGCTTATGTTAGATGAACCAACTGCTGGAGTTTCTCCAATAGTGATGGATGAACTTTTCGATCATATTATAAAAGTAAAAAAAACAAATGTTGCAATTTTAATGGTGGAACAGAATGCAAAACAAGCTCTTAATATTTCTGATAGAGGATATGTATTAGTCACCGGTGAAAATCGGTATTCAGGGACAGGAAAAGAATTGTTAAACGATCCAAGAGTGAGAAGCTCTTTTTTAGGAGGTTAAATGGATTTTGTAAATGCATTAGTTCTTTTATTAAACTATATTTTTGTTCCTGCTTTAACTTACGGATCTCAATTAGCAATTGGGGCTATATTTGTAACTTTAATTTATGGGATACTGCGTTTTGCAAACTTTGCAACTGGAGACATGATGTCTTTTGGCACAATGGTTGCAATATTTTTTACATGGTACTTTCAGTCTATTGGTCTAACACTTGGTTTTTTACCCACTGCACTTGTATCAATACCTTTTGCAATTCTGTTTATGGGTTTATACATGCTAATTATTGATAAGTTTGTATTTAAATATTACAGACTAAATAAAAGTCCTCCAGTTCAATTAGCAATGGTAAGTATAGGGGTAATGTTTGTTACTCAGGCAGTAGTAAGAATTATAATTGGTCCATCGGATAGAAGATTTTTTGATGGTGAGAAATTTTTGATTAGAGCTAATGAGTTTAAGGAAATGACAGGTTTAAATGAAGGACTTGCTATTAAGTCAACACAAGTAATTACAATTGTTGTTACAATAATTTTAGTTTCAACTTTATTCTGGTTTTTAAACAAAACTAAAACTGGTAAAAGTATGAAAGCTTACTCTGATAATGAAGATTTAGCATTACTCTCTGGAATAGATCCAAAAAAAATTGTGATGATAACTTGGATAATTGCTGCAATTTTAGCAACAATTGGTGGAGTTTTGTATGGTTTAGATAAAAGTTTTAAGCCATTTACTTATTTTAATAACATGCTCCCAATATTTGCTGCTGCAATAGTAGGGGGAATTGGTAATCCTTTTGGAGCATTTTTAGGAGGTTATGTAATTGCTTTTTCTGAAATACTTTTAACCTACGCATATAAGAAATTCTTTATGTATGTTTTGCCAGAAAGTATGGAGCCTGATGGTTTAATTCAGTTACTTTCAACTGACTACAAATTTGCAGTATCTTTTTCTATATTAGTAATTGTCTTGCTATATCGACCTTCAGGAATATTTAAAGGAAAGATATTGTGAGAAAAAATTTAGATGTAGTTACAGCTTATAGTATTATGATGGGATTGATTATCCTTGTAGGTATATTCCAATCTTGGAATATTGCTTTATCTATCTTTAATCTTTGTTTGATTTCAGCTGTTATGACGATGGGTGCCAATATTCAATGGGGTTATGCTGGTTTAATTAACTTTGGAATAATGGGTTTTACAGCTTTAGGTGGTCTTGCTGCAGTATTAATTTCTGTTAATCCAGTTCAAGAGGCATGGAGTGCAGGGGGTACCAACATTCTATTAAGTCTATTTCTAATTATTGGAATTATTTTAGCTGTTAGATTTGTTCTCAAAAGATATCAAAAATCTAGAATTAGAAATTATATTATCGCTGCAATTATCATTTCAGGAATAATCACTATACGACTTGTCTCTGAACCTGGTATTGAAGCAATTGAGGAAGTAAATCCAGCAAGAACTGGATTTTTAGGTGGTCTAGGGCTTCCAATAATTTTTTCTTGGATTATTGGCGCCTTCTTTGCAGGGGGATTAGCCTTTGTCATTGGTAAGGTAGCATTAGGCTTAAGAGCTGATTATTTAGCAATAGCTACATTACTAATATCAGAAATAGTAATAGCAATTATAAAACATGAAGACTGGCTAACTAGAGGTGTTAAAAATGTGATTGGTTTAAAACGTCCTGCTCCATATGAAGTTAACTTACAAGAAACAGAATGGTTTATAAATCTAGTTGAAAAATTTAATTCAGGAAAATTAGCTTTAATTTCTGATCTGTTAGAAAGGCAAGAAGCTCTTAATCAATTTGTAATTGAAGGATCATCAATATTTGTGAAACTTTGTTATTCAGGTTTGTTTTTAATTGTTGTGATTATTCTTTTAATCTTAACTCAAAAAGCTCTTTATTCTCCTTGGGGAAGAATGATGAGAGCTATCAGAGATAATGAAGAGGCTGCTAATGCTATGGGAAAAAATGTAGTCAAACAGCATTTGTTAATTTTTGTTTTAGGATCAGCTATTGTTGGTATTGCAGGCGCTATGCTTGTAACTCAAGATGGATTATTTACACCAGGGAGTTATAGACCCTTGAGATATACTTTTTTGATTTGGGTAATGGTAATTGTTGGCGGAAGTGGAAACAATTTTGGAGCAATTCTTGGAGGTTTCGTAGTTTGGTTCTTATGGATTGAGGCAGCACCAATAGGATTGTACTTAGTCAATCTAACAACGGCAGGCTTAGATGACACACATTTTTTAAAAGTTCATTTAATTGAAAGTGTTCCTTATTTCAGATTTTTAATGATGGGAGTAGGTTTATTATTAATAATGAGATACAGACCAAAGGGTATACTTCCTGAAAAAATAGAAATAAAATAAAATTATGAAATATATTATTACGGGTGCTGCAATAGCTTGGGCTTTATATATGGCAGATAAATATTTATTTTTTTAAAGTCCAGCCATTCTTTTTTAATGCTTTAATTAAATTTTCTAGCATTTCATCTCTAGAAGTATTTTTATCACTTATTTTTTCAAAGAATACAGGATCTAAACCTTTATCCTTTTTTGATTTAAAATAGTTTTTGATTGATTGTATTATCAGTTTCATTTTTCTCTTTTAGCGTTGTGTTTAAAGTCCCAGCAAGTAGAGTTATTTTCTAAATCAAGACAATAAAATTATACTATAAAATTTATTTGTTGTAAAAAAAAACCCCCAACAAATTAATGTCGGGGGTTTAAATTTTAAGACAAATTATCTTTGTTTTTTAGTTTTGAATTTTCCGCCTTTAACTTCTTGTTCTAAGAAAGAACCTTCAGCTTCACCGACGCTAGTAAAAGTAACTCCAGTTGCACCTTCGTAGTCAACTTTTTTACCTTTAGCTAATAAATCTAAACCTTTTTTTAATTCACCCGGATAAATCTTTGTTCCAGGACCATTAGCTACATCCATTACATTTTTTGCAATTGAGGCTCTATCAGTTGAGTTACCTGCTTGCATTGCTAAAACTATCAAAGCAGCAGCATCATAAGATTCTCCTGTGTATGGACCAGAACTATCAATACCAGCAGCACTTGCTACTTTAGTAAATACTCCAGCTCCTTTTCCAGTTGAACCCGGTAGTGAACCAAAAGATTTATTCAAATCTTTTCCGAATGCATCAACTAAAGATTGACCAATCATACCATCTGATAAAATAAATCTATCAAATGCACCAGAGTCTAAAGATGCTTGAATGATACCTTTGCCACCTTGGTCTAAATAACCTATCACTGCTACCGCATCTCCACCAGCTGAAGCAAGTGTTGCTACTTCTGATGAGTAGTCTGCTTTACCATCTTCGTGTGCAGTTACTGTAGTAACTTTAATACCATGAGACTCAACAGCTGCTTTGTAAACATCAGCTAAACCTTTTCCATAGTCGTTATTAGTATAAGTAATAGCTACACTTTTAATTTTTTTGTCTTTAGTAACATCAGCTAAGATCTGACCACCTCTAGCATCTGAAGGAGCTGTTCTAAAAAAATATCCTTTATCGTCTAAAGTTGTTAAACCTGGAGATGTTGCTGAAGGTGAAATCATTACAACACCATTTGGTACTGCAACATTAGATGCAATCGCACCTGTTACGCCTGAACAGTCAGCTCCCATAATTGCTGCAACACCTTGTGCTATAACACCTTCGGCTGCTGCAGTAGCTGCCGCTGAGTCTACACAAGTTGAGTCTGCTCTAATTGGTTTAATTTTTTTTCCACCTAATAGCGATCCAGAGTCTGAAGCTTCTTTGAAAGCCAATTCAGCAGAGGCAGCCATGGCTGGTGTTAGAGACTCGATAGGACCAGTAAATCCTAAGATAATCCCCATTTTAATTGAATGACCATCTGCTATTACGTTTGTTCCAAAACTAGATACAAACATAAATGCAGCAATAATTAATTTTCTCATTATTATCCTTTTATTGTTAATAATTTTTTAAAAACTAAATTAAAAACTAATTTTAGAAACTTTCAATAAGCAAATTATTTAATTTTGCTTAAAAATAGTTATTTTACCAGCAAATGATATAGTTAAAAATATTTTTTGAAGGTTTCATTAATCGATAGGACACCATAATCATTTAATCCACCGATAATCAGCTGTAATGCAACAAGTAAAATAAAACCTAAACCAATATAGGCAATCCAGAGGTGTTTTTGAATATAATTTGCAAGATAGGTTGCAAGCGCACCTGTTAAGACAACTGATAAAATAAGTCCAAACATCATGTAACCAAAATTTCCTTTAGCAGCTCCCACAACACCTATGACATTATCAAAGCTAATTGTTATATCTGCAAAAAGAACTTTATAAATACTTTTTATAAAAGATGGCTCACTTGATTTTTTGGTTGGTGATTTAACTTTTTTAATCTCAAATAAATCTTTTCTTAAATCATTTACAATCCATATTAACAGAAGCCCTCCAATGATTTTAATCCAATAAAATTGGAAAAGGTAAGTTGCAAAAACAGCAAAGATTACTTTAAAAACAAGCGCACCAACTACACCCCAAAAAATAATCAATTTTCTATTTTTTGGCACAAAGTTTGCAGCGATTAAGCCAATTATAATTGCATTATCTGCAGCCAGGATAATATCAATAAAAATAATCTGTAATAGTATGAGTGAATCTTCTAACAATTTAGCAATTTATTAATGAACTTATATTAGTTAATTTATGTTGTATTTAAATATAAATTAATATTTTGAAACCTTTTTACCAGCTATTATAGCTTTTAAATCATCATATTCTTTGCAATTACATCCCGCAAGGACCTCAAGTCTTTCAACAGCAAGATTATGTCTGTTTGTTGCTACATATAACTCTCCAAGGTATTCATTGATACCTATGTGTTTAGGGTCGATTTTTAAACCCTGTAAGTAATACTTTTCACCCTTTTCAAAATCCCCAAGTTTCCGAGTAGTGAAACCTAAATAATTTAATGTATCAGCTTTGTTTGGATATTTTTTATTTGATTGAAGAAGTAGCTTTTGAGCTTTTTCATATCTTTTTTTCGCTTTTTCTATTTTATCTTTTTCCTCAAATTTTTTTGCTACCTTAATATGTGTTACCGCCATATCATATTTGGTTTCAGTATTAGAAGAGCTGCTATCACTTGATCCTGCAGCAAACGAGTTTGAAATTAAAAAAGCAGAAACTGCAAGACATAAAAGTAATTGTTTAATCATATAAATTTTTTTATTTTATCTAGTGTTTTAAGTTTAAATCCGTTATTTAGCAAGTTAGTTTTAATTGACTTAGCTGTTTCTAAAGAACTTGAATTATCTCCATGTATACACACGGAGTCGATTTCACAAGGTATTTGTTTTCCACTGTGACAATTAAGTGACTGAGTTTTGACCATCTTTAAAACATGTTGTTTAGCTTGTTCAGGATCTGTAATTAAGGCATAGGGCTTTTTTCTTGACACAAGATTTCCATTGTCTTCATAGTTTCTGTCAGCAAATATTTCACAAGCTACTTTCATATCTAATTTTTTAGCAGCATGTTCCATTTTAGATCCAGTTGGGACTAAGTAAATCAAATTTGGGCTGATTTTTTTAATTACTTTTGCTAACGTTGTGGCTAAATCAATATCCTCACAAGCCATATTATTTAAAGCACCATGTGGCTTTATATGAGTAACATTTTTACCATATTTAGATGAAATTGTCTGAAGAATTTCATACTGATCAATAATTAATTTTTCTATCTCTGAGTCAGATAGATTCATTCTTTCTCTACCAAAGTTTTCAGGATCATTAAAGGATGGATGTGCACCAATACTAACACCATTTTTTTTTGATATTTTTACAATTGTATTCATAGTTTCTTCATCACCAGCATGATAACCACATGCTACATTTGCTGAATTGACAATCTCAAGTAATTCAGGATCATGTTTATTGGAATGATGTTTAGATTTTTCCCCTAAATCACAATTTATATTAATTTCAATACTCATTATTCTTCAGTATAACATAGCATGTTAAAAAATATATCAAATCTTGGTGACGCAGCTTTATATTGTGATTTTGGAAAAGAAGTAAATAGAAAGATTAATAGTCAAGTAATAAAATATTTTAAAACTATTCAAAATAAAAATATTGTAGGAGTGAATAATCTTACTCCATCATATAATAAATTAATTATTTCTTTTGATCTAAAAAAGATTAATTTTAATAAACTCAAAAAAATCATTGATAACATTGAAATTATTAATGATGATATTATTCAAAATAAAAAGTTTGAAATTCCTGTTTGTTGTGAGAAAAATTTTTCATTAGATATAAAAAGGCTAGAAGAAAAACTTCAGATGAAAGAGGAAAAAATATATGAAAGTTTTTTTGAAAAAAATTTTTTTTGCTATATGACAGGTTTTATCGCAGGAATGCCTTTTCTTGGAGATTTAGAAAAAAATTTAAGAGCTAAACGTCTTGGCACTCCTAGGGTTAAGGTACCAAAAGGTTCAATCGGCATAACCGAGCAATTTGCGAATATCTATACATTTGAAAGTCCTGGGGGGTGGAATATTATTGGTAATACTCCTCTGAATATTTTTAATAGTTCTAAGGAAAGAGAGCCTAATTTAATTAATCCAGGTGATTCAGTCTCATTTAAAAGAATTACAAAAGAGAAATATCAAAGTTATCATGAGTAAAAATTATTTTGAAATAATAAGAGCTGGTATTAATTCGACTTTTCAAGATCTTGGAAGAAGTAACCTTTATCATATAGGGGTTCCATTTAGTGGAGCCATGGATAATAGAAGTTATTTATTAGCTAATAAACTTGCTGGAAATAATCATAATTATCCTGTGATAGAATTTGCTTATCAGGGTCCTCATTTAAAATATCATGGAGACAAATTAAATATTGCTATCACAGGTGATGTTACTTTTAAAATTAAAAAAGGTAATAATTTAATTAATGGAGAATGTTACCAATCTTTTATTTTAGAAAATAATGATGAGTTAGATATTATATCAACAAATAAATCTGTATATGGATATCTAGCAATAAGTGGTAAGTTTGATTTAAAATTTCAATGGTCAAGTTGTTCAATAAATACAAAAGCAAATATAGGTTCTAATAATGGAAAAAAGTTATCTGATAATCAAAAAATTAATGTCAAAGAAATTAATCAAAACTTTGTAAATAAAAAATTAAATTATATTAATACAAAGATAGAAAATATTAGGGTTATTAAAGGAACAAATTTTGATTATTTTTCCGAAGAAGGCAAAAAAATTTTTTTTAAAAATGAATTTAAAGTCTCTAAATTATCTGACCGTATGGGAATGAGATTAGAAGGAAAAAAAATAGAAAATATTGTTGATACCAATATTAGATCTGAAGGTTTAATTAAGGGGGCAATACAAGTGCCAGC
The DNA here is from genome assembly GCA_902633585.1 of uncultured Pelagibacteraceae bacterium. Taxonomy (GTDB): domain Bacteria; phylum Pseudomonadota; class Alphaproteobacteria; order Pelagibacterales; family Pelagibacteraceae; genus Pelagibacter. The sequence continues at coordinate 89,659 of CACPGZ010000002.1, read as the reverse complement.
GGATGCTAATCCAATTATAATGCTTTCAGATCATGGCACTATTGGGGGTTATCCCAAGATTGGTGTAGTTATAAGTGCTGATTATGACAAATTAGTTCAATTAACACCTGGCTCAAGAGTCAAATTTCAAGAGGTCGATTTAAATAGTGCAGAAAACCTCTTTAAACTGTATGAATTAGAAACTCAAAATTTAATTTCTCAAATTTGATGAATATTTTAAAGAGTTTACCTGGTCCATTACTCATTTTTTTAGGTGCTCTAAGTTTAAGCTTTGGTGGACTAATAGTTAAATCTTTTGAGGGAGCAACGTTATGGCAGATATTATTTTGGAGATCCTTGTTTTTCTCTCTTACTGTCCTAACTTTTTTGATTATCACTTACAAAAGTAAAGTTTTGAATTCTTTTTATAACTCTGGATTACCAGGTTTTATCGGTGGATTAATATTATCTATTGGTTTTTGTGGTTATGTTTTTGCAATGTACAATACTACAGTTGCCAACACTAATTTTATCATATCTCTTCAAATTTTATTTTTAGCAATATTCGGTTTTTTTTTTTTAAAAGAAAAAATTAACTTAATAACATTAATCTCAATAATTTTAGCAATGTCTGGGGTATTAATAATGGTTGGAAATTCTTTATCTCCAGGTGAATTATCTGGAAATTTAGCAGCATTTACAATGCCAATTACTTTTGCAGTTTTGATAATGATTGTAAGAAAATTTCCATCAGTTGATATGGTTCCAGCGCAGTTTGTTGCGGGTATAACTTCATGTCTCATTGGTTTATCACTTTCACCGACTATAATGATTTCACCACATGACATTTTTTTAGGTTTTTTAGCTGGATTTTTTCAAATAGGTTTTGGTTTTATATTTATAACCATTGGTGCTAGAACAACTCCTTCCGCAATGGTTGGAATAATTATGCTATCCGAATCTGTTCTTGGTCCTATTTGGGCTTTTCTTTTTGTTAGTGAAATACCCTCAATATATGGATTGATAGGAGGTGCAATAATACTTTTTGCTGTATTATTGCAGTTTTACACACTTTTAAAAAAACCTAAAGAAATAGTTTCCAATTGACATTTTAAGTTACTTATAGGACTATTCATTTACGGGAGAGACTACAGATTATCGTAGCGCCGAAGGAGCAACCACCCAGGAATCTCTCAGGCAAAAAGGACCGTAGCATATTAACTCTGGAAAGAGATTTAATTCTCGCCGAAGGAGCAAAACTCTCAGGCAAATATACAGATGGGTACGAAGGGTTAATATGGAAACAAAAAAAACATCGCTTTACCAATTACATCAAGATTGTAATGCAAAGTTTGTTGAATTTGCAGGTTATCATATGCCAATCCAATATTCTGAAGGTATTGTAGAGGAGCATAAATTCACAAGAAATCACTCTGGTATTTTTGATGTTTCACATATGGGTCAATTATTTATTTATGGTGGTGAAGAATTAATTAAAGATTTAGAAAAAATTTTTCCCTTAGATTTGAAAAATTTGAAATTAAATCACTCTAAGTACAGCTTTTTAATGGATAAAGATGCTGGGATACAAGATGATTTAATCATTACAAAAATTGATGAAGGTTTTTTAATAATTCTTAATGCAGCGTGTAAAGACAATGATTTTAAATTTTTAAAGGAACTTTTAAAAGAAAAGTACAAAATGGTTTTGGATGAAAATAGATCTTTAATAGCAATTCAGGGACCTAAATCATCGCAAATCTTAAATGAAGTTGTTGATGGGGTAAAAGATTTAAATTTTATGTCTGGAAACTGGTTCTTATTTGATAATCAGATAGTATACATTACTCGATCTGGGTATACAGGTGAAGATGGTTTTGAAATATCAATTCCAAATAACTTTGCAGAAAAATTGACCAGAGAATTAATTAATAAAGGATCTAAATTGGCAGGCTTAGGAGCAAGAGATACTCTAAGATTAGAAGCTGGCTTATGCTTGTATGGTCATGACCTTGATAAAAATAAAACCCCAGTTGAAGCGAATTTGAAATGGGCAATTTCAAAAGAAAGAATTTCCAAAGGTGACTTTATTGGTTCGGACATAATTATTAAACAATTAAATGATGGTGTCACCAAAATAAGAGTTGGGATTAAACCTGAGGGAAGAATAATTGCCAGAGAAAAAACAAAAATATTCAACCAATCAGATGTTCATATTGGAGAAATTACTAGTGGTACATTTGGGCCAAGTGTAAATGGACCTGTAGCAATGGGCTATGTAGAAAATGAATTTTCAAAAAAAAATACTAAAGTATTTTTAGAGGTTAGAGGTAAAAAATATGCAGCAAACATTTGCAGTTTACCATTTTATAAAAAAAGTTACGTAAAAGGAGTAAATCAATGAGTGAAGTGAAATATTCCAAAGAGCATGAATGGATAAAATTAGAGGGTGATGTTGCAACAATCGGCATAACAAAGCATGCAACAGAGATGCTAGGAGATATTGTGTTTGCAGAGCTACCGGAAAAAGGTTCTAATGTTGAAAAAGATGGTACAGCAGGAGTTGTAGAGTCTACTAAAGCTGCAAGTGATGTTTATACTCCAGTGAGTGGTGAGGTTGTAGATATAAATCAAGAAATTTTAGATGATCCATCCAAAATAAATCAAGACCCTGAAAATTTTGCTTGGTTCTTCAAATTAAAAATAAAAGATAAATCTGAAATGGACTCTTTAATGAACAAAGATGAATATGATAAATTTGCAAAGGAGAATAATGCCTAATGTTACATAATTCTGAAAAAGATTTTATAAAAAGACACATTGGTCCATCTGAAGAAGATCAATCTAAAATGTTAAAAAAATTAAATTATAAATCATTAGATGATTTAATTAATAGTACTGTTCCGGAAAAAATACAGTTTAAGGGTGAACTTAATATTGGTGAGTCTAATTCAGAGTACGAAGCATTAAGAAAATTAAAAGTAATTTCTAAAAAAAATGAAATTTACTCAAATTTTATTGGCATGGGCTATTATGGTACATACACACCTTACGTAATTTTAAGAAATATATTGGAAAATCCAGGCTGGTACACATCGTATACGCCTTATCAACCAGAAGTGGCTCAAGGAAGACTGGAGATGCTTTTAAACTTTCAACAAATGATTGTTGATTTTACAGGAATGGATATTGCAAATGCATCTTTACTCGATGAAGGTACAGCGGCAGCAGAGGCTATGGGTTTAAGTTATAGACTTGATAAAAGTGATAGTAATTTGGTTTTTGTCTCAGAAAATTGTCACCCTCAAACTGTTGAGGTTATAAGAACTAGAGCAGGGCCTATGGGTCTCAAAGTTCTTGTTGGAAATGAAGATAAAGTTTTAGAACAATTAAAAGAGGATATAGTTTGTGGAATATTACAGTATCCTGGAACTTTGGGAGATATTAAAGATCCAAGCGAGGCAATAAGCAAAATTCATAAAAAAAATGGTAAAGCTATTTTAGCTTGCGATCTTCTTGCGCTTGCAAAGCTTAAAACACCGAGAGAACTTGGCGCTGATATTGCAGTTGGTAGTTCACAAAGATTTGGTATTCCAATGGGTTATGGAGGACCACATGCAGCATTTTTTGCAACAAAAGATGAATACAAAAGATCTATGCCAGGTAGAATAGTTGGCGTTTCAGTAGATAGGCATGGAAACAAGGCTTATAGATTGTCTCTACAGACTAGAGAGCAGCATATCAGAAGAGACAAAGCTACAAGTAATATTTGTACCGCTCAAGCATTGTTAGCCATAGTATCAGCAGCCTATGCTATTTATCATGGTCCAGATGGAATTAAGAAAATTTCTGAAAGAGTTTCTCAATTAGCAAAAAATTTCGCTGATAAAATAAAACAATCTGGATATCAAATATATTCTGATTACTTTTTTGATACTGTTACAATTATTACCAAAGAAAAAACTAATCAAATTTATAAAAATGCTTTAAATCAAAAAGTTAATATTCGAAAAGTAAACCCTGAAATGCTTGCTGTTTCTTTTGATGAGAAGAAAAATGTTTATAGAGTAAATCAACTATTAAAAATTTTTAATGCAGCAGAATCCATAAAAAAAGAAGATCCAACAGTAAGTTTACCCAATTTACCAAAAAGTTTACTGAGAACTTCTGAATATTTAGAACATCCTGTTTTTAACTCATATCGTTCTGAGACAGAAATGCTCAGATACCTTAAAAAGTTAGAGGATAAGGATATAGCTTTAAACAGAACCATGATAGCGTTAGGCTCTTGCACTATGAAATTAAATGCCACTGCAGAAATGATACCTATCTCCTGGAGAGAATTAGCTGAGCCCCATCCATTTGTACCAATTGAGCAGATGGAGGGATATAGAACATTATTCACTGATTTAAAAAACTGGTTAAGATCAATTACTGGTTTTTCGGGAGTTTCACTTCAACCAAATGCAGGTGCCCAAGGCGAATATGCAGGACTAATGGTAATTAGAAAATATCATTTAGATAGAGGTGAAAAAAATAGAAACATATGTTTAATACCAAGCTCTGCACATGGAACCAATCCTGCTAGTGCACAAATGGTTGGAATGAAAGTGGTTGTAGTTAATTGTGATAAAGAAGGTAATGTTGATTTTGATGATTTAAAGAAAAAAGCAGAGCTTCATTCAGAAAATTTAGGAGCCTTGATGGTCACATATCCATCTACTCACGGAGTATTTGAAGAAAAAATTATGGATATATGTGAACTAATTCATAAGCATGGTGGGCAAGTTTATATGGATGGGGCAAACTTGAATGCATTAGTTGGTATCGCTAAACCTGGAAATTTTGGTCCGGATGTTTGTCATATAAATTTACATAAAACATTTTGTATCCCTCATGGTGGGGGTGGACCAGGTATGGGACCTATTGCATGTAAAAAACATCTACAAGTTTATTTGCCTAATCATCCAGTTGTGAAAGATTGTGGTCCAGCAACAGGAATTGGAGCTGTGTCTGCTGCTCCATGGGGAAGCTCAAGTATTTTGTCAATTTCTTGGATGTATATAAAAATGATGGGATCAGAGGGATTAAAACTAGCTTCTAAAGTTGCGATACTAAATGCAAATTATATTGCTGAAAGACTGAAAGATCATTATCCAATCTTATACAAAGGTTCAAATGGTAATGTTGCTCACGAATGTATAATTGATATTAGGTCAATCAAATCAGAAACGGGAGTCACTGAAGAAGATATCGCAAAAAGATTAATTGATTTTGGTTTTCATGCACCAACAATGTCGTGGCCAGTGGCTGGAACAATGATGATTGAACCTACAGAAAGTGAGAACTTGTCTGAGCTAGATAGGTTTTGTGACACCTTAATTAAGATTAAACAAGAAATTGATCTAATTAAAACTGGTAAATTTGATAAAGTTGATAATCCAATTAAAAACGCTCCTCATACTGATACTGAGTTAGCTTCTGATAATTGGACACACAAGTATTCTAGAGAAGAGGCTGCTTATCCAGCTAAATTTTTGAAAGTAAATAAATTTTGGCCACCAGTTGCAAGAGTAGACAACGTTTATGGTGATAAAAATATTTTCTGCACATGTCCTAGCATGGATGAATTTAAAGAAGATGCAGCATAATTATTGATGAAAATTGCTGTAGTTGGTTCAGGCATTTCAGGATTAAGTGCTGCTTATTATCTTTCAAAAAAAAATCATGTAGATTTATTTGAAAAAGAAGATCACTTTGGTGGTCATTCACATACAATTGAGCTTATGATTGGAACTAAAAAAGTTCCAGTAGATATAGGCTTTATTGTGTTTAACTTCGAAACTTATCCAAATTTAATTCATTTTTTCAATGAAAATAAAATTGAAATTGAAAAAAGCAACATGTCTTTTTCTGTATCAGTAGAAGACTCAAACTTTGAATACTGTGGAAAAGGATTAAATGGAATTTTTTCCAATAAGATGAATCTATTTAATATTAAATTTTTGAAAATGTTTTTTGATATTATAAAATTTTATAAAAAATCTGACAAACTTGATAATTTAAATGAAAAAATCACATTGGGTGATTATTTGATCAAAAACAATCTTTCAAAAGAATTTATCAATTATCATTTAATACCTATGGTGTCAGCAATTTGGTCAATGCCACCATATGCTGCGAATAAGATGCCTTTGAAATTCTTTTTAAAATTTTTTCAAAATCATGGATTATTTAAACTTAAAAATAGACCACAATGGTACACAGTTTCAAATAGAAGCAGGTCATATGTAAAAAAGATCCTATCAAAAATTAGTGGAGAATATTTTAAAAATTATAAAGTCAATAAAATCATTAGTAAAACAAGTGGTATTGATTTGTATTACGGTGGAAAAAATGAATTTTTTGATTATGACAAAGTAATTATTGCAACACATGCGGACGAAGCATTATCAATGATTGAAAATCCAACTGATCAAGAGAAAGAAGTTTTGTCAAATTTCAGTTATAAAGAAAATTTTGCTTATATACACACAGATGAGACAGTTATGCCAAAAAACAAGAATGCTTGGTGTGCTTGGAACTCTTCTATGAAGAAAAATGAAATTGAAAAAAATTCAATCACTTATTGGTTAAATTTACTCCAAAATTTAGAATGTGAGAAAAATATATTTCTTACACTAAATCCATACCTCGATATTGATGAAACAAAAATTTTGAAAAAAGTTAAATTCACTCACCCATATTTTGATCAATCTGCTTTAGATTATCAAAGTAAGCTTAAAAATTTGCAAAATAAAAGAAATATTCTTTTTTGTGGTAGTTATTTTGGTTACGGTTTTCATGAAGATGGAATAAAATCATCAATTGAAATGCTAAAAAACTTTGATGACTAGCTCAATTTACAATGGAACGGTAATACACAAAAGATTTAAACCAAAAAAACATTATTTTAAGTACAGTGTATTTTCATTATTAATCGATTTATCGGATCTAAATAATCTGAATAAAAATATAAGTTTTTTCTCATATAATCGGTTTAATCTAATTAGTTTTTTTGACAAAGATCATGGTCAAAGAGATGGTTCATCTTTGACTGAATGGGTGAAAAAAAATTTAGAGGAAAATAATATCTTTTCAAAAGATATAAGAATAAAGCTTTTGTGCTATCCAAGAATTTTTGGTTATGTGTTTAATCCTCTTAGTGTTTTCTTTGTTTATGATCATAATGAAAATTTAATTTCAATATTATATGAGGTAAAAAATACTTTTGGAGAACAACATACTTATATTTTTAAAGTAGAGAAAAATAACATGTTACAACACAACTGCTTCAAAAAATTTCATGTGTCTCCGTTTATTGAAATGAATTGTAATTATTTTTTTAGAATCTTAAAACCCTTTGAAAAAATTTCAGTCATTATTGATCAATATCAGCAAAATGAAAAAATTTTATTTGCATCACAAGAAGGAAAAAGGGTAGATTTTACAACCATAGAACTACTTAAATCATACATAAAACACCCTTTAATGACGTTTAAAATTATATCGGCGATACATTTTGAAGCCTTTAAATTATGGCTTAAAGGAATAAAATTTGTAAAAAAAAAACTTAAAATTAAGAATAATATTACTTTTGAAAATTAATGGGCTTATATAACTTTTCAGATCAAATCGTCTTCAAAATTTTAAGAGATATTGAGTACGGGTATTTAGAGATCACAAAATATAATGGTGAATTATTAAAATTTGGAAACCCTGATAGTCCTTTAAAATCAGTTTTAAAGATAAAAAAACCAAATTTTACTCTCAACTTAATAAAAGGAGGAAGTGTTGGTTTTGCAGAATCTTATATGAGGGATGAATTTGAAACTGATAATCTTTCAAACTTGATTGAAATCACAGCAAGAAATATTAAAATAATTTACAAATTTTCAGGTCTGTTAGACTTTCCAACGGTCAATTACGTAAAAAATATATTTATTAAAAACACTAGAGGTCGAAGCAAAGATAATATTTCAAAACATTACGACTTAGGCAATGAGTTTTTTGCACTATGGCTTGATAAAACCTTAACATATTCAAGTGCAATATTTGATGAGAGAAATAAAGACTTGTCTAATGCACAAAATAATAAATATCAAAAATTAATAGATTTAATAAAACCAAATAACGGTGACAAAATTTTAGAGATTGGATGTGGCTGGGGTGGTTTTGCTGAATATTTAGGAAAAAAATATGATGTTAAATTAGATTGTATTACTATATCGAAAAAACAATTTAAATATGCAAAAAAAAGAATTCACGAATGTGGCTTAAACGAAAAAGTAAATATTGAAATTAAAGATTATAGAGATTTAAAAAATAAATATAATTCAATAGCCTCAATAGAAATGATAGAAGCTGTTGGACAAAATTACCTAGAAAGTTATTTTAAAACTATTAAAGACAATCTATCAGATGATGGAAGAGCTGCTATTCAGGCTATCACAATAGATGATAATATGTTTGACCGATATAAAAACAAGACAGACTTTATCCAAAAATATATTTTTCCTGGAGGTTTTTTACCAAGTAAGAATATTATTAATAAATGTGTCTCAGAAAATGGTCTAGCTATCAAGTCATATGACTCCTATGCAGATCATTATTCTGATACATTGGCAATATGGAGAAATGAATTTAATAAGAAGTGGGATTTAATTAAAAAACAAGGATTTGATTTAACTTTTAAAAGAATGTGGGAATTTTACCTTTCTTATTGTGAGGCAGGTTTTAAATCGAAAAATATAGATTTAATTCAATTTTCACTTCAAAATAAATGATCTTTAAAGGAAACGAATGATTAAACTTAAAAATAGCAAATCAATTTTATTGATAATTTTTCTTTTCTTAATTACAAACTGCTCAAAAAATAGCGTTATGAAACCAGAAGATTTTAAAAATAAAGAACCTAGATTGATTATTGAAAATTATTTGTCCGGCAATGTAAAAGCTTGGGGTGTGCTTCAAAATAGATCTGGAAAAGTCACAAGACAATTTTCTGCAGATTTAAACGGAAAATGGGATGGTAAACAACTGATACTCGACGAAAAATTTAACTGGGATGATGGGGAAATTCAAACTAGACAATGGCAGATCACTAAAATTGATGAAAATAATTATGAGGGTACAGCAGGAGATGTTGTTGGTAAAGCAAAAGGATATTCATATGGTCCAGCTTTTAAATTTGAATATGTTTTGTTAGTTCCAGTCAAAGGTAAAGAAATGAAAATTACTTTTGATGATTGGATTTTCAAACAAGATGAACGTGTAGCAATTAATAGGGCTACAATGACTAAATTTGGATTCAAAGTAGCAGAATTAACCGTAGTGTTTGTTAAAGATTAATTTTTTTTTTGGTATTTTGTAAGTTTTCCAATTAATCCAAAATAAATTTTGTTTGGTAAGAAACATAATATTTTCAATATAATTGTTAAAGATTTTGGAAAGTGAATTTCAAAAGAATTTTTATTTACTAAACCATCATAAATTTTTTCTGCAGCATATTCAGAAGTTTTTAAGAAAGGCATTTTGAAATCATTTTTGTTAGTCATCGGGGTTTTAATAAAACCTGGTGAGACAAGACATACCCGGACATTTGATCTACCAAAATCAAAATATAAACTTTCAGCTAAATTATTTAAAGCTGATTTAGATGGCCCATATCCAGTTGAATTAGGTAATCCCCGGTAACCTGCAATAGAGGAGACTATTGTGATTATTCCACTTTTTTTATCTTTAAAATATTTTTCTGCAGCTTTAATACTATTTAATGTTCCAAAAAAATTTACTTTAAATACATTTTCAATTTGCTCAACATCAATATCTTTTTCTTTTTTCGGATCCCATGTACCAGTTGAGAAAAAACAAATATCTACACCCTGAAAAGTATCTACTATATTTTGAAAAACTTCATTACATTTATTCTTGTCGGTTACGTCTAATGGAAAAGAACTAATATTTTCATGCTCTCCACAAGTTTCTTTTAGTAAATTTTCACGTCTTGCAGATATTGCAACATTCCAACCTTCTTTGGCAAATTTTATTGCTAAAGCTTTACCAATTCCTGTACTACCACCTGTGATCCAAATAGTTTTTTTATTCATATTATAAAGATGTATAATACTAATATGCTAAAAAATAAATTTTATTCACTAATTCTTTTTTCAATTGTCACTTTTTCTGCGTCATTTATTGGTGGTTTAGTCTCTATAAGCCTTAAAGAACCTTGGTACTCTGGACTTGTTAAATCAAATTACAATCCACCAGATTGGATATTTGCACCTGTTTGGACAACACTTTACATAATGATGACATTAGCTATTTGGTTTTTTTGGCATAGTAAAAAAAGAGATGTAAATACAATTTACATTTATTTTATACATATAGTTTTTAATGCAACTTGGAGTATAGTTTTTTTTGGACTACATCAAATATTCTTTGCATTAGTTGTTCTTGTGATTTTGATAACTTTGATAATAATTTTGATTATTAGATTTAAACGTGTCAATTTTATAAGTTATTACTTAATGATTCCATATTTACTTTGGTGTTTCTATGCTTTATTTCTTAACTATAACTTAATGGTACTAAATTAAATGGATGATGTTGTAATAGTTGGCGGGGGAATAATTGGTGCAGCGACTGCTTATTTTCTATCTAAAGAGGGAAGAAAAGTTAAAGTAATTGAGAGAGACCCAACTTATAAATCAGCATCTTTCCCCCTTTCTCTCGGCGGTTTTAGAAGACAATTTTTTCAAACAGAAAATATTTTGTTAGGTAAATTTGCCAGAGAATTTATTTTTCAAATACCAGAATTACTCAAAACGGAAAAAAATCCTAATCCTACTGCAAGCATGGTACCTAATGGATATTTATTAATGTTTGGTCCTGAACATGCGGAAGAACAATATAAAGCTCTGGAAAATCATAAAGCGTGTTACGCAGGAACAAAAAACATCAAAGGTTCTGAGTTAGATAAATTTTTCCCATATATTAATAAAGAAGGAATAGAAACTGCTACATTTACTGATAATAAAAGTGAAGGATGGATTGATCCTTTTCTTTTTCATACTGCATTAAAAAGTAAAGCGATAGAGCAAGGTGCAGAATTCATAAAAGGTGAAGTGAAATCTTTATCAGAAATAAAAGCTAAAACGATAGTATCTGCGGCTGGATGTTGGACAAAAGAATTATTGGAAGATATTCCAGTAGAGCCTCAAAAGCATACAGTTTTTAGGATTAAGTGTCCAAAACATATTCCTGAGATGCCATTAACTGGAGATTTAACAACAGGTGTTTATTGGAGACCTGAAGGAAAGGAGTATTTAGCTGGTTCACCAAAATCAGTTTTTGATGCTAAAGATCTGGAACCAGCCTGGGATGATTTTGAGGAACTAGTTTGGCCTGCTTTAGCTAAAAGAATTCCTGCATTTGAAGAATTGAAGTTAACCGGTGGTTGGGCAGGTTATTATGATTGTAATCGATTAGATAATAATGCAGTTGTAGGAAAACATCCTAAATTTGAAAACGTATACTTAGCAACCGGTTTTACTGGAAGAGGATTAATGCAAGCACCAGGAATTGGAAGAGCTTTGACAGAGCTAATTACAACAGGCGCTTATCAATCAATTGATATTTCAAATATGGCAGTAGAAAGAGTATTAGGTGCAAAAGCAAGACCAGAACCTTACGTGCTATAAAAAACTCTAAATGCAAAAAATTTTTAATTTTTTTCCTCTCACAGTCTATAAGTCGACGCTCTCACTTTCAGAAAATGAAAAAAATGAAATGATTGAAGAAGTTAGATTAATGGAAAAAAAAAGTAAAAATTTAGATTATAAATCTGTAACAAAAGCTTGGACAGGAGATACGCAAGGATTTGAATATTTGCACAATAATCCAAAATTTAAAAATTTATTTATTCAAATTAATAATTGTATTTTAGAATATTTAGAAAGTTTATCGGTGAACCATACAAAACTTGATCTTTATTTTCAGAGGTCGTGGGCAACAATTTCAAAAAAAACTGAACACATTGATAATCATTCACATGATCAGTCGCATCTTTCTATTGCATTTTACTTAAAGAAGCAAAAAGATGATGCTAAAATTATGTTTTTTGACACTTCTAAACATAATGAATTTATTCCTCAATTATTTGATTCAAGATCTTTGGCTAAAGAAAATATTTTTAAAAAACGAGATATATTAAATTCAAGTAAAGTTGTATTTGATACTAAAGAAGATGATTTGTTGATATTTCCTTCTAAAACAATTCATGGCACAGAACAAGGAAAGTCTAATTCTGAAAGAATATCAATTTCAGCAGATATAGTATTTTTAGCAAAAGACTCCTCAACACTTGAACATTTAGTTCCCCCAGTCGAAAATTGGAAAAAATTTTCTAATTAATTAATAAACTTAAGTACCACAAAAAGTTTTGTAATCTTTTAAAGAGGTGTCCATTTTCAGATAATCCGAAATATTTTCTTGCAGGTCATATGGTGCTTTTAAAATTTTTAATAGTTTATTAAATGGCTCAAGATTATTATCTTTGGCTTTTTCTAATGCATTTTCAATTTTATGATTTCTGGGAATCACAAGAGGATTAACACTTCTCATTAATTTTGTATAATTTTCTTGAGTATCATTATTTAGTTTTAATCTCTCTAGCCAATTTTTTTTCCATTTTTGAAAATTATCATCTTTATATAAGTCATCATCATAGTCTTTAAGATTCATTAAATGACAAAAAGTATTTGTATAGTCTACTTTGTTTTGATGCATCCAAGTGAGCAAATCAACAATCAAAAATTTATCTTTGTTATCTTCACCTAATAATCCAAGTTTTTTTCTCATCATCTTCAACCATTTTTCTTCATATTTTTTGCCGAAAGTTTCAATTAATTCTGTTGCACTTTTAACCGCCTTGTTCTCATCTTGATCAATAAATGGAATTAAACACTCAGCAAATCTTGAAAGATTCCATTTTGTAATAGCTGGTTGATTACAATAAGCATATCTTCCCATCTTATCAATTGAGCTAAAAACTGTTTTTGGGTCATAGGTATCCATGAATGCACATGGACCATAATCGATTGTTTCACCAGAAATTGTCATGTTATCAGTATTCATAACACCATGAATAAAACCAACACGCATCCAATTAACTACAAGATCAATTTGTTTATCTATAATCACGTTCAAAAGGTCTAAAGCTTTATTGTTTGAATTTATTAGTTTTGGATAATGTCTTTTAATCACATAATTAAGTAAAATATCTAATTCATCTTTTTTATCACGTGCTGCAACATATTGAAAAGTTCCAACTCTTATATGACTTGATGCCACTCTCGTTAAGATAGCGCCTTGCAATGGAGTCTCACGCATTATTTCCTCACCTGTTTTAGCAACTGCTAAACTTCTCGTTGATGGAATATTTAGGTGATGCATCGCTTCACTAATTATATATTCTCTTAACATTGGACCCAGTGCAGCTCTGCCGTCACCATTTCTTGAAAATGCCGTTTTACCTGAACCTTTAAATTGAATATCATATCTATCATTATTTTTCGTTAAATGTTCTCCTATTAAAACTGCTCTTCCATCTCCTAACATTGTGAAATGTCCAAATTGGTGACCAGCATAAGCTTGAGCAATGGCATTACTCCCTTCTGGAAGAATATTACCAGTGAATAAAGCTGCTAATTCATTTTTATCGATTTTGGAAAAGTCCAAGTTTAATTCTTTAACTAAATCCTCATTCATTAAAACTAATTCAGGATTTTTTACAGAAATAGGTTCAATATGTTCTTTAAATGCATCAGACAATCTTGAATAAGAGTTATCGAAATTCCAATTCATATTATTCCTCATAAAGTTTATTGACTCCAGATTCTTTTTAATAATTCTTCTCTTCCACACGCTTTTTTGTATCTAAGATATCTTTCTAATTTTATCTTATAGAAATCTTGATGGTATTCCTCTGCCTCATAAAATTTTTCAAAATTTCTAATATATGTTACAACTTTTTTTTTAAATTTATTTTGTAAATCTTTTATGTCTTTTTTTATTAATTTTTTTTCTTCATCATTTTGATAAAATGCAACTGATCTATAACTATATCCTTTGTCACAAAATTGACCGTAAGCATCAAATGGATCAATATTAACCCAAAAATTTTCTAATAATTCTTTAAAAGAAATAACTTTTTTATCGTAGATTATTTCTACAACTTCGAAGTGACCAGTTTTTCCATATGTTACTTCTTTGTAAGTTGGGTTTTCAGTAATACCTCCAGAATAACCAGAAATTACTTCTTCTACACCTTTTAATTTTTCAAATGACTCCTCAACACACCAAAAACACCCTCCAGCAAAATATGCCTTATCTTTTTGAGCAGAATGCGAAAAATTTATATTGATTAAAAGAAAGAAAATTATGAAAAAATGTTTCATAAAATATCATAAACAAATTCGTTATGATAAGTCCAGATTTTAAAGGTAGCTACTTTTGAGTAACTACCTTTAATAATTTTATACAGAATTATTTTTTTTTGTATTTGGCTGCTTCTTCTGATCCGCCAGTAGCTGAACCTTTACTATATGAGTGGGCACCCATGCCAGCTAACTGACCATCTTTAACAATTAGATACTGATTTCTAATCTCTTTACCTTCGAAAAAACATTCTAATATTTCTCTTACACCATCAGCATATCTTGATTGCGCTGTCAAAGATGTTCCTGAAGTATGAGGCGTCATACCATGATGAGGCATAGTTCTCCATACGTGATCATTAGGCGCTGGTTGAGGAAACCATACATCTCCAGCATAACCACTTAATTGACCACTCTTTAATGCATTTGCAATTGCATCTCGATTACAGATTTTTCCCCTTGCAGTGTTTACAATGTAAGCTCCTTTTTTCATTTTACTTATCATTGCATCATCAAATAAGTTCTCAGTTTCAGGGTGAAGAGGACAATTTATTGTCACCACATCACAAACTTTTACCATTGATTCTACTGATTCATGAAATGTAAGGTTCAATTCTTTCTCGACACTTTCAGGTAGTCTATGTCTATCAAAATAATGCAAATGTGTATCAAATGGCTTCATTTTTCTTAATGCATCCAAACCAATACGTCCTGCAGCAACTGTTCCAATATGCATACCCTCAACATCATATGATCTTTGAACGGCATCAGCAATATTCCAGCCTCCTTCATTCACAATTCTATGTTGATTATGGTAATCTCTTACCATTGAGACAATCATCATAACAATATGTTCAGCTACAGATCTTGAATTACAATAAGTAACTTCGACAACATCAATTTTATTATCCATTGCAGCTTGTAAATCAACATGGTCTGAACCAATTCCTGCTGTGATTGCCATTTTTAAATTTTTAGCTTTAGCAATTCTCTCTTTTGTTAAATAATATGGAAAGAATGGTTGAGAAATTACAATATCAGCATCAACAATATGTTTGTCAGCTTCGCATCCATCACCATCTTTACTATTAGTCACTACTAATTCATGACCATTACTTTCTAAAAATTTTCTTAATCCAAGTTCTCCAGACACACAACCTAGTAATTGTCCAGGAGTATAATCTCTTCCTTTAGGTGAAGGTAAAGTCATTCCATCTGGATATTTATCTATCTTTGGTAGTTGTGAAAGTGCATATGATTTTGGCATTCCATCTTTTGGATCATCATATAATACGCATAATATTTTCATTTATTCTCCTGTATATTTATAAATTTATATACTATATCTAACCCTATTTTGAGATTTCAATCAAACAAATTATTTTTGACTTGGATAAGACTTTTTTAAAATAAACTTGTTAATAATTATTGCAAAAATAATAATTATGATCGACCCTGATATCACGGGACTTACTAAGTAATTATATGATACACCTCCAATAATAACAATAATTGGATTACCACCCGCTGGCGGATGAGTAATGTTCAACAAGATCATTAATCCAACTCCAAATCCTACAGCTAATGGAATAGTCAAAAAGATTGGAAATGGAACAAAGTGTAAAAAAAGCAAACCTACAATTGCGGTAACTAAATGACCAAAAAAAACATTTTTTGGTTGAGCAAATGGACTTTCAGGATATCCATAAAGTAGAACCATCGATGATCCAAATGAGGCTAATAAAAAAATCCCAAATTCAGTTCTGTAAGTTAGAAAAGTTAAAATTCCAATTGTAATTATGGAAAATAAACCAGCTAAAAGAGATTGTTTTGGATTTCCCATATTTTAGCTAGATACTATCATTTTTAAAGTTTTAAAAGGTAACATTATGCAATCTTTTTTATTAATATTCTTTCCTCTAATCAATTTTTTTAACGGATATAATTTTTTATCAGAAACTTTATAATTATCATCAAAATAAAATTCAGCCTCATCACATAAATTATTAATTTTTTCTTTTTGATTATTTATTGAAATCTTTGACAACAAACTAGCCGATGCTTGACAGTAAACACAGGATTTTCCTTGATACCCAAAGTCTAAGATTTTCTTATTCTGAATTATAAGCTCAATTTGTATTTCATCTCCACATAAAGAATTTTTTAATTTTGAAACATGTGTTCGCTTAGTAATATTTCTGTTATTATCTGTGTCAGCAGCAATTTTTAACACTTCTAAATCCATATTAGTTTTTTAATTATATAACAAATAAAAACCAATCAAGACTTTATTCAAAATACTTTCAACACAACTTTAAATGGAATAATAATATTCTAAGATCGAATTAATGATTGTTTTTTGTCAAACTTTTCAAATAAAATTTGTATTTTAAACTATCTCATTTTTGTTGTAGTTATAAATTTTTAGATCTAATCTTCCCAGATGCTTGAATTAAAAAATCCAAAAATCGCAGTTCCAGTAGTTTTGTTTGCAGGAATTTTATGGTCATTTGGTCCTCTTGTAGTGAGGTATATGGACAATCCTAATCAAGTACCATGGCAATATATATTTGGAAGAGGGCTGACAATTTTTATTCTTTTAAATCTTTATCTTTATTTTGAGGAGGGGATTAAATTTTATAAAAATTATTTAAAGATGGGATATTCAGGAATTATTGGTGGAACTGGATTAGGAATTGCCATGATCAGTTTTATTTATTCGATTACTAATACTTCAGCAGCAATTACTCTACTTTGTTTGGCCGCAATGCCTTTTTTTACAGCACTTCTCGCCTTTTTATTTCTTAAGGAAAAAATTTCATTTAATGTTTGGATTTCCATTTTTATTGCAACAATTGGAATTATAATTATGGCTTTTGGGAGCTCAGGATCTAATTCTGCTGTTGGTTTTATTTTTGGAATGCTTTCATCGATAGGATTTTCAGTTTTTTCTGTCACTTTAAGGTGGAGAACAGAAACACCAAAGTTTACAACAGTAGCTTTTTCAGGCTTTTTTTGTTTTGTTTTCGCGTCTGTAATGCTTTTGAGTACTAAACAGGTATTTTTTTCAACAAGTTATAATGGTGCGCTATTTTCTCTTCATGGAACATTAGTTTGTTTAGGACTAATTTTATATTCTATTGGTTCAAAAGCTATTCCAGCTGCAGAATTGACATTGTTGTCGTTGACTGAAGTTATTGGTGGAATTTTTTGGGTTTGGTTACCCATTTTAGGTATAAATGAAGTACCTGACACTTACACCATAATTGGAGGATTTTTTCTATTTATTTCATTAATGTATTACAGCTTGCTAATGCGATGGAATAAAAGATTTATAGCTCTAAATTAATCTAGAAATATGAGTAAAGATAAAGTTATTGTTAATAGCTGGAATGAGTGGGACCCACTAAAACACGTTATTGTTGGAAAAGCAGATGGTTGCTGTATACCTGCGCCAGAGCCTGCTCTAGATGCTAAAGTGCCTGAGGACTCAGCCATGAAAGGTTATTATGGACCTCGGACCAAAGATACAGTTGATAAAGCAAATGAATTATTAAATAATTTTGCTTCAATGTTGGAAAAAAAAGGAATTAAAGTTGATCGACCTGTACCACTTAATCATAATCAAAAAATTTCTACTCCTGATTGGACAGTTGGCAGTATGTTTGGTTGTATGCCTGCAAGAGATATCATACTTACAGTTGGTAATGAGATGCTTGAAGCTACGATGAGCTACAGGTGCAGATGGTTTGAATATTTAAATTATAGACCTCTTCTTAAAAAATATTTTGAACAAGACAAAAATATGCGTCACGAAAGTGCACCAAAGCCAAGATTAACAGACGCTGATTACCATGAAGACTATTTGTCAGATAAGATTGGAGTTCAAAAAAGACTTGAATGGACTGAGAAAAAATTTTTTGTAACTACGGAGGAAGAACCGCTATTTGATGCAGCAGATGTTCTTAGATTTGGTAAAGATTTAGTTGTACAACACGGTTTTACAACAAATTTGAAGGGAATTGATTGGCTTAAAAGACATTTTAAAAATCATAGAGTTCATGCAGTTAATTTTCCAGGTGATCCATATCCAATTCATATCGATGCAACCTTTACACCAATCAAAGAGGGGTTAATAATAAATAACCCTCAAAGAAGATTGCCGAAAGAGCAAAGAAAATTATTTGAGGACAATGGGTGGGAAATAATAGATAGCGCACAACCTGCACATAACGAACCACCACCTCTTTGTTATTCATCTGTATGGTTGTCAATGAATGTCTTAGTCTTAGACCCAAAAACAATATGCGTTGAAAAAAGTGAAACTTATCAGGCGGAACAACTTGATAAATTAGGCATGGAAGTCATCCCTGTAGATCTAAGAGATGCTTATGCTTTCGGAGGAGGTCTTCATTGCTGCACAGCCGATGTTTTTAGAGAAGGTGATCTAAAAGACTATTTTCCTAAACAAAAAGATTAATTTTCTTTTGTTACATCTGCTGTAAATTTTTCTAATCCAGAGGAAAGGTTGTTATCGATATTACTCTTTTTTTTCTCAAATGATTTTAATTTTTCAAATTCCTTTTGCTTTAATCTTTCTTCTCTCAAATTTTCCAAATGCTCCTTTGCTTTTTGTTCTCTATCAAATTTTGCTTCCCATTCTTTAATTTTTATATATTCCAACTCTTTTTGTTTTTCTTCTTCTTCTTTAATCATTTTTAAAACTCTTTCTTTTCTCTTTTTTTCTTTAAGCTCAAGGTTCCTATTTTCTTCCTCTCTAATTTTTAAATCAATATCTTTTCTATTTTGAGACTCCTCTCTTAATTTTTGATCTTTTTCTTTAGTTCTTAATTCTTTACTTATTGATATTAATTCTTCATCTTTTTTAAATAATCTTGTTGCCTCTAACTTTTGGGAGTCTTCTTTAATTTTAATTTCTTTCTCTTTTAGTCTTAAATCATCTTCAATAAGTTTTAACTTATTATTCTCTCTAATGAGCTTTTCTTCCCAAATTTTTAGTTCTTTTCTTTCTTTTTGAATTAAATTTTTTTCTTTTAATTTTTCTAATTTAATTTCTTTAATCTTATTAAGTTCTTTATTTTTCTTGTAATTAGAAAATGCTTTGCTAAAAAAAGATTTTGAAGCAAAATTACTAACTCGAGCAATGCTATTCTTCTTTTTAGAATGTTTTTGTTTAATTTTTTTTTTAACCATCTTTTTTAAAAACTCATTGAAACAAATATTTGAAATATTTTCAATAATACAGTTCAACACCTTTCAGAAATGCTGATTATTTTGGGTTTCAACCTATAAGTGATTAATTTCATTTTTAAGTGAGGAATAGCATAATTTTTTTGCATTAAATTAATCTAAACATTATTAAAGTTCAGTGAAAAAATTTAAAAAATTAATAATTGCTTGTGATGGGGAGTCAGCTAGTGGAAAAAGTACTGCAGCAAAACTTATTTCAAAAAAATATGGATTATTATTATTAAACTCTGGATTGTTATATCGTTATGCTAGTAAAGAAATAATTAAAAATAATCCAAAAAATAATATTATCTTTTTAAAAAGAAAATTCAGAAATATTTCATATAAAAAAATTACAAAGTTTAATTTACATTCTGAAGAAATTAGTAATCATGTTGCTCTTCTGGCCAAAAATAATAATGTGAGAAAAATAATAAATATTTTTCAGAGAAAATTGATTAAAGCAAATAAAAGGATTTGTGTAGAGGGAAGAGATATCGCGAGCAAAATATTAGCCAAAGAACCAAAATATGATCTAGCTTTCTATTTTAAATGCAATATTAAAGTTGCAAGTTATAGAAGGTGGCTAGATATTAAAAAAAAGGTTTCCTTAAAAGATGTGAAAAAATCTTTAATCAAAAGAACTTATATGGACAAAAAAAGAAAAAATAGTCCATTAATTAAAGTAAGTGATTCAATTTTAATAAGAACAGACAAATTAAATAAAAAACAAGTTTTATCTAAAATGTCCGAGCACATAGAGAGACTTGATTAAATCTATTTATTTTCACCTCTGATTGGTTCTTCTATAGGCTCTGTAGTAGGATTTAGCTCAATTCCAGCTGGTGTAATTGTTTGAGGCATAGCTACAAATTGAGAGTCTGGATTGTCAACTGTTTTTCTGACCCTCATTCTATAAATTCCAAAAACACCTATTAAAGAGTGAAAAATAAACAAAAAAACAAAAAATCCATTAGAACCGGCTAAATCCATAAATATTGAACATAAAAAAGGACCACTTATTGCTCCCAAACCAAACGTGAATTGAAGGCCCGCCCCTGCAGCAACAAATTTATCTTTTGTGATGTAATCATTGGTATGTGCAAGAATTAGTGAAAACATGGGTAAACTACAAAAAGAAAACAAAATAAAAAATATGTAAAACCATGTTTTACTTGTCGCTAATCCATCAGGTAAATACATTTGCCCCGATACAAATATTGTAATTAAAGCAAAAATTGCAGCTCCAAAAGTAGATATGACTATTACTTTTCTTCTATCATAAATATCAGATATTTTTCCAACAGGGAATTGGGCAATTGCACCAGAAATTGCCAGTAAAAATGTTACAATTGAAATCTCTAAAATAGTAAAATTCATTGATGTCGCATAAACTGCTAGTAAAGTGAATAATGCAGACTGTATTGTCCCATAAAAAAAAGAACTTACTATTCCAAACGGGGACACCATATAAAGTTCATTAAAAGTCATAACATTAATTTTTTTAAAAGTCGGTGGTTTTTTTTTAGTTAATAAAATAGGTATTAGTGCTGCAGAAGTAATTACAGAAACTAATATAAAAGGTTGGAAATTTTTTGGAGTGCTAAAATTTAATAAAAACATTCCAATACCAATTGACCCATAAAGGATAACCATATAAATTGATAAAACACTTCCTCTATTCTTATTACTTGATCTATCATTAAGCCAACTTTCTGCGACTGTGTACATACAAACCATACTGATTCCAGTTAAAAGTCTTAAAAAGAACCAAATAAATGGATGTATCAGAATAGAATGAACCAAAATAGTTAATGAGGCCAAAGATGCAAATGCTGCAAAAACTCTTACATGACCAACTCTTGAAATAACGTTAGGAATTGTTGCTGCACCTATAAAATATCCAATAAAATAACCCGACATCAAAAAACCAGTTGCTGTCAAACTAAATTCTTCTTGAACCGCTCTTACTCCCAATAATGATCCTTGAAAACCGTAAGCCATCATTATAAAGCTCATTCCTAGAAATAATGCCCAAGAATTTTTTAAAACTTTATACATAGGAATGCGCTAATTAACTGCCGTTTACAAGTAAATCAAGACTTAATTGTGACGGTAATTAAGATTTCCTTAATTTCAAAAATGAGTGAATCGCAATAGTTACTAATATAACAGCTCCTCCTTGGAGTGTTTCAATACTTGGTTGCTCTTTAATAATCAACCAAACCCAAACTGGGCCGATAATCGTCTCCAATAAGAAGAAAAGATTTACCTCTGCAGCAGGTATAAATCTTGGTGCAATCGTTACCAAAACAAAGGGTATAGCGACACATAAAATACACATTAAAGGCACAATAATTAGATCTTTTTCTATTAATGTAAAACTTTCAATGAAAAATAAGGCAAAAGTAGCAACAAATAGTTTACCCACAACTGCTGCTGGGACTAAATTTTTTGATTTTGCAGATCTGATTGTAATAGCGCCCACAGCAAGGCCAATAGCAGTTATAAACCCCAAGATATCTCCATAAAAATTACCAAATTTTAATGAATCAAAGAAAATATAGAAAATAGCTACAAATGTAACAATTATTGAAATCCAAGTCTTTCTATCAGGGGTTTCTTTTAAGAATATTGTTCCCAATATTGCTGACAACATCGGAGCAGTTGCAATCATTATAAGAGTATTTGCAACATTAGTGTTTTGAATAGAAACTACAAAAGTAATATTTGTAATGCTGAAAGTAGCCACATAAATGATACCATGATAGCCACTTGTAAAAAGAATCTTAAAAAAATTTAGTTTATAGATGAATAACATCCCAAAAAAAACGGTTAAGAAGGGGATTAAACCTCTGTAAAAAACAAGACCCCAAGTATCAATATTAGAAAGTCTTATAAATAAAGAATCCGGTGTTATAAACATAACAGCCACAAAAGCAAGTAAAGACCCCTTTTGTTGGTCTGTTAAGTTTGTCATGCCTTTAAATCTTTCCAAAAAGTTTTAGCAAGATTAATTTTTGAAATATCAAATAAAGTTTTTAAACCTGTAGGGGATGTAACATTTATATCCCCGTTAAGTTTTTGGTCAATAAAATCAATCCCAGCAAAATAAATTGTTTCTTTTTTTAAATCTTTAGCAATTAATTTGGATATTTTTTTTTCAAATTTTGTTAATTGAATTTCTTTTGCAGTAGCACCTTTACTCATATTACTTAAATATGAGCCTTTTTTAGGCACTCTAGATATAGCACCACATATTTTTCCATTAATTAAAAATACTCTTTTATCACCCTTACTTATTTTGGGTAAATATTTTTGACACATTATATAATCATATTTTTTTATAAATCGTTGAATAAAATTTAATTTAAATTTATTAAGTAAATGAATATCATTTCCACTAAAGCTATGAATAGGTTTTAAAATTACTTGCTTATTCTTTTTAAAAAATTTTCTGATTTCATGAATATTTTGGGAGAAAATTGTATTAGGCATAAACTTCAAATATTTAACAGAATAAAGTTTTTCTGAAATATTTCTTACTGAGGTAGGATTATTAATTATTTTTACTTTATGTTTAATTAATTCAAGTATATAAGTTGTTGAAATATATTCTAGATTGAAAGGCGGATCTTGCCTTATTAAGATATACTTACATTTAACAAGATTTAATTTTTGTTTTTTTAAAATTTTGTAAAATTTTTTTTTACTATAATCAAACTTTATAAAAAATCCTTGTGCAATGACTTTTGAATCTATAACTGATAAATTTTTTGGATCATAGTAAAAAATTCTATAATTTTTTTTTTGAATTTCGTAAGCTAAAAAAATACTTGTATCTGTTTTTGCATTAAGTTTAGAAGGGTGATTTCCTTGAATAGCAACAATTTTATTTGTCATATAAATCTTTTAAATTTTCACTTTTAGAAAATTTACTAATCATATGATCTGCATTTGTTGTTCTATCATCAATCACTTTCTGTAAGTGTTTTAAAAACAATGTTTCATTTTTTCCACTTTTATTTAGTATATCTCTATTGTCCAATCCTTTTCTTGAAATTTCCAATAAAGTGGATGCCCAATAAAGAAGATCTCTACCCATCAATTGAGTATTGAAACCTTTTTGAGGAGCATCTAGATACGCATTAATGATCTTATCTTTATCCCATGTTGAGATTAAACTGTAAACTTCCTCTAAATTTCCATAAAGCATCCCTATAAAAAAAGCAGGTCCTGAACAAAGACAATCCCAACCGCATGTATCCATTGATCTTAATTCAATATATTTTTTCAATCTATTTTCAGTAAATATTGTGCCTAAATGTATGGATAAATCACCTTCAGTTGGAAGACGATTTTCTAACTCGTCTATTTTTCCATTCATAAAATCTTTAAAAGTATATTTATTACCTGAAATATAATTTTTTTTATCTAGTAAAAACAAAATTGGAAAATTTATTATAAAATCAGCATATTTCTCAAAATTTAAATTTTCAAAAAATAATTTTGGAAGTCCTCCTCGGGAAGTATTTTGCCATACCTTCGACCTATAGGATAAGTAATTACTCTTTTTTTTCTCAACTATTGAAGAATTAGCAAATAAAGCAATAGAAATTGGAACTATTGAGTTTACTACTTTAAATTTTTTTAAAAAATCTTCTTCTGAAGAGTAATCAATATTCAATTGTGTCCCACAGGTTCTGTACATCATATCTAGACTTGATTCTCCACCTAGTGGCATTTCTTTTGTCATTATCTTATATCTTTGTTTGGGATTATTGGGAACTTCATCAAGTTTTGAGATAGGATCAAAACCAGTACTCACAATATTTATATTAAGTTTATTTGTAACTTGTTTAAGTTCAAACAAATAATCATGAGACTCTGAGCATACTTCATGAATATTATTAAGTTTCTCACCAGATAATTCAACTTGGTTTCCTGGTTCAAGGGTAATGTTTTTTCCCTCTTTGTTTAGACCAATAATATTTTCATTTTCTTTTATCGGATTCCAACCAAATTCATTTAAAGCAGAAAACATTTTTTTTATTTTTGAATAGTCAATTCTTGTATTGTTATTACCATCAAATAAAAATTTCTCATGCTCAACACCAATCCTGAAATTTTTCTCATCTTTTATTCCAGACTTAAAGTAATTAATTATCTGTTCTTTAGAAATAATCATATTTAAGATATTAGCCTATAAAATTTTTACAACAAAGAATATGGCTTTCTTGAAAAAATTTTTTTTACAAAGGGTTTAAAAAAATCTAACGGTAAAGAGTTATAATTTGGATCAAAAGATTTTTGATCGTATTTTTCACAAAAATCTACGGTTTCTTGGTAATATTCATGGTTTTTATACTCGTCTCTTTTATTCTTGTTCCCCTCTAAATGATGTGCGTAATAATACATCTGAAACTCGCCGTGTTTCTCAATAATCCAATGAGTTTTTTTTGAGACATACGGTTTAAGTACGGCAGCAGCGTATTCTGAATGATTCATTGGAGCTAGTTCGTCACCAATATCATGTAATAAAGCAGCCACAATCATCTCATCACTTTCACCATCTCTATAAGCTCTAGTTGCACTTTGGAGTGAGTGCTCTAATCTTGAAATTTGGTATCCCTCTAAAGTTTCTGTGAGACCAGACATGAATTTTAATATTCTATCTGCAGTTTTACTTGCAAAATTTTTTTCGTGTTTATCAAGAAAAATATAATCTTCCTTAGTGCCATATTTCATTTCTGTAAAACTTACTTTTTTCATAAACTAATTATTTGATGCAGTGCTTAATAAAGAAAGTTGAGTTATCTTGCTGTCACCTAATTCATCTATAGGTTTAACTGGATAATCTCCTGTAAAGTAATGATCAGTCAATTGAGGATAATTTTCATTTCTTTTATCAAATCCAATAGCTCTATACATACCCTCAACAGACAAGAATTTTAAAGTTTTTGCCCCGATATATTCACAAATTTCATCATTATTTTTATTTGCTGCTAAAAGCTCTTTTTTAGTTGGTGTATCAACTCCATAAAAGTCTGGGTATCTAATCTCTGGACACGCAATTTTTACATGAACTTCCTTCGCACCTGCATCATAAAGCATTTTAACAATTTTATGAGAAGTCGTTCCTCTTACTAAAGAGTCGTCAACAAGAATAATCTTTTTATTTTCTATTGTTGTCTGATTTGCATTAAGTTTTAGCTTAACCCCTAAACTTCTTATTTTTTGGCTTGGTTCTATAAACGTTCTTCCAACATAGTGATTTCTAATAAGTCCATGTTCATAATTTTTACCTAAATGTTGTGCGAAACCCAAGGCTGCAGCATTACCTGAGTCAGGAACAGGTACAACAATATCTGCTTCAACATCATTTTCTTTTGCTAATTCTATACCTAAATTTTTTCGATGTTCGTATGCAGTTTTTTTATTTAAAATACTGTCTGGCCTTGCAAAATAAATATATTCAAAAACGCAAGGTCTAATTCTCTTTTCAGGAAATGGTTTTATACTCTTTAGTTTATTATTTTCAATTAAAACAATCTCACCATTATCGACATCTCGTATAAATTTTGCACCTATAATATCTAAAGCGCATGTTTCAGATGCAAGGACGTAACTATTTTTTAATTTACCAATTACAAGAGGTCTTATTCCGTAAGGATCTCTCACTCCTACAAGTAAACTTTGAGTTAGCATGACTAATGCATAACCACCTTGTATCTGGAATATTGCATCAATTATTTTATCTATTGTTTTTAATCTTTTTGATTTTGCGATAAGTTGAACTATTGTCTCAGTATCAGAAGTTGTGTAAAATATTGCTCCTTCCTCCACCAATTTATTTCTTAGATAGATTGAGTTTGTTAAGTTTCCATTATGAGCAACACCAATTCCACCTGCGTTAGTATCTGCAAAAAATGGCTGAATATTTCTTAATGTATTGTTTCCGGTTGTACTATATCGATTATGACCAATTGCAAAATTACCTTTAAGATTATCTAGAACTTTTTCTTTATTAAAGTTATCTCCAACTAATCCAAATCTTTTTTCAGAATAATATCTTTTTCCATCAAATGTTACTATTCCACAACCCTCTTGTCCCCGATGTTGGAGTGAATGCAACCCGAGAGCAGTCAAGGCGGACGCATCTTTTACATCGCTTATTCCAAATACACCACATTCCTCATTTAACTTTGGATTATAAATCCTCAATTTTTTCTTTAGAGTCCCGATACGTTTTTTCATTTGGAAAAACTTTTAATAAGTAATTACTACCTTTTTCAAGATATGGAAAGGTGTATGATTTGTTTAAATTTATTGGCCATTTCTCATAATTATACACGATATGTACTCCTGAAAATAAACATATTGAGATAATATAAGCTCTAATAAAACCAAAAAAGAATCCAAACATAGTGTCTAAACTCCCTAGGCCAGTATATTTGATTGCTCTACCTATACCTTTATTTATAAACAAAATTAAAAAAATAATTACGATAAAAATCGATATTCCAAGTCCTACATCAAGCACATATTCGTTATCAATTATATTTTTGACATATGGTTTTAGTCTAGGAAATATCATTAATGTTATAATATATGCCAATAACCATTTTGACATTGAAAGAATACTTAAGACAAACCCTTTACTGTAACATTTTATTAATGACAGGATTGTTATCAAAGTATAAATCAAATCAATCGCAGAAATCGAATTAAAAATTTCTCTGAGAAATTCAAGAGTTATTTCAAACATAAAATTTTATTTTCCAAAAGGCTTAAAAACTAATATCAAAGATGGAAGTAAAGTTAAAACAGAGATCATTGCAAATAACATTGCTAGTCCTGTGAAAATTCCAAAATAAATTGTAGGTATGAATTTGGATAAAACTAATATAGAAAAACCAAAGACTATGGTTATAGAAGTATTTAAGATTGCAATACCAACTGTTGAGTGACATGTTTTTAAAGTTTTTTTATAGTCATTAATTTTATTGAACTCCTCTTTAAACCTATAAATATAGTGTATACTATTATCAACAGCTATACCTATTGTAATAGCTGCAATTGTAATAGTCATCATGTCCAAAGGTATCTCTAGCATTCCAATTATTCCTAAAATAAAAAATGCTGCGATAAAGTTTGGGACAACTCCAATTAAAGATAATCGGATATTTTTAAATAAGACAACAAACATTGCAAAAATCCCAATCATGACAAGTCCTAAGGTAAGAATTTGGGATTTAAACAAACTTTGTAATAAATTATTAAATAAGATCATTACCCCAGCTAATTTATATCGGTCTTCATTTAATCCAAATTGATTTTTAAGGTCATAATTTATTTTTTTGATAAGCTCATTTCTTTTAAGATCTATTTGAGAATCAATTATTCTGAGACTTATTCGAGCTTCATTATCTTTTATAGAGATATATGGATCAATTATCTCTCTTTTTATATTTTCGGGAATTTTAGTGTATAAAACACCCATCTCTAAAGTTCCAAGAGGTTTGTTATTATTTAGTTGAGTTGCAACATCAACTATTGAAGAAAATGACAAGACCTTTCCTGTTTCAGGAAGACTATCAAGATAATTATGTATTTTAGAAATTGTATTTATTTTATCTTTTGTAAACCAATATTTCTCATCATTTTTTTCTTCATCACCCCAATCCTCAAATTCGTCATCGCCCTCTAATTTTTCCTCCTTTTTGTATGGAAATTTTAAAATTACCTCCAAGGGTGTTGTTCCACCCAATTTTTCATCAATTAATCTCATACCTTTATAAATTTCGGTTTTTTTGCTAAAATAATTAATAAAACTATTCTCAACTTCCAACTTACTTATACCATTTATACTTAAGACAATTACTATCCCAGTTATTATAAAAATTTGATTTTTAAAATTAATAGAAATTTTTCCTAGAAAAGATGTTATTTTGGAGTCAACATCATCTTTAAGAAGAGTATTATTGTCTTTTATAAAACTTAATAGACAGGGAAGTAAGGTAAAGGTAATTATAAATGATGTTATCAGTCCAAAAGTCATCATCAAACCAAAATCTATGACTGGTTTAATTTCACTAAAGATCAAAGATAAAAAAGCAATAATAGTTGTTAAAACAGTATAAAGAATTGGCCAGAACATTTTTTTTGTAGTCAAATAGATTAGCTCGTGATTATTTTTATTAGGATAAAATTTTCTTAATTGTATAAATCTGGTGCTCATATGAATATTCATCGCCATCGTTAAAATTAACATCAATGCGATAAAGTTTGAGGAAATTACAGTAACCTTCCAACCTACGAGGCCAAGAAAACCTATCATAATTATTACTGAGAAAAAACAGCTACTTATTGGTATCACAACCCAAATTAAATTTCTAAAAACAAACCATAAGGTTACAATTATAAATGCAAGTACACCCAAACCAAAAACAATGATGTCGCTTTTAATATAAGTCATCATATCATCTGCAATCATTGGTATACCACCTAAATAAATCTTTCCTATGTCATCATAACTTTTGATTATTTCTCTAATTTCTAAAATATTACTATGATTTTTTTTTTTTATTTGATCTTTAAAAATCTGTATTTCCTTATCAGATTTATTTTTAATATCTTTTAAATTCTCATTTTCTTTAATATTGACAATAATTCCACTCGTCTTACCGTCCTCACTAATAACAAAGTTTCTGAAAACTGGACTTGCTAAAATTTCTTTAAAACCTCTTTCTTTATCCACATCTTCATCTTTTAGTGTTTTATAATTTAAAAGTCTTTCTTGGAGAGGATCGTCAGAATTATCTAAAAGGGGTATATCTAAAAGTGTAACAACACTATGTACCCAATCTAAGCTCTGAAGTTTATATTTTAAACTGAGGAGATTGTTAATTGCACTTTCAGTTACCATACCGCCATTAGGTGTATGAGTTAAAACCAGAAAATCTTTTGAACCATATCTATTTGTTATTTCTTTTAAATATTTAAGGTCAGGGTCACCTTCAATTAATAGTGTTTCAGAAGAAGCATCAAGTCTGAAATTTTTTGAGTAATATCCAAAACTAATCAAAGCGATTAATAAAATAATTAAAATAGATTTAGGGTTCTTTAAGATTGTATTTTGGTATAAATGATCAATCATTTATCCTGTTATATTGTAAATTAATTATTTTGAGTATCCTTAAATTTTGTAAATCTTTCCTCGAACTCAAGAGTTACCTTACCAATAGGACCGTGTCGTTGTTTCCCAATGATAATTTCAGCTAAATGTGAAACTTCATTCATCTTTGCTTGCCATTCTGCGTGTTCTACTGTTGCTTCTCTTGGCTCTTTTCTTTGTAGGTAATAGCCTTCTCTGTATACAAACATAACAACATCTGCATCTTGCTCTATTGAACCAGATTCTCTTAAATCTGCTAATTGTGGTTTATGATCATCTCTCTGCTCAACTTGTCGTGATAATTGAGATAATGCTAGAACAGGTACACCCAATTCTTTTGCAATTGCTTTTAAGCCTTGAGTAATTTGAGAGATTTCTTGAACTCTGCCATCCTTATTATTAAATGAGCCTTTCATTAACTGTATGTAATCAACGACAATTAAATCTAATCCGTGCAATCTTTTTATTCTTCTTGCTCTATTGCTCATTGCAGCAATGCTTATAGCTGGTGTTTCATCAATAAATAAAGGTAGTTCCGATATATTCTTAGAGGTCTCTAAAAATTGATCAAATTGTTCGTCTGAAATTCTACCTCTTCTAATATCATTTGAACCTATTCTTGCCTGTTC
Organism: uncultured Pelagibacteraceae bacterium; assembly: GCA_902633585.1. Lineage (GTDB taxonomy): Bacteria > Pseudomonadota > Alphaproteobacteria > Pelagibacterales > Pelagibacteraceae > Pelagibacter. The sequence goes on along the minus strand of CACPGZ010000002.1, from coordinate 59,144 downwards.
TGAAATAATTCTAGTTGAAAGTTGTTCTGAAGACATTTCTAAAGAAAAAAAAGCAACTGATGATTTTGTGCCATTCTCCTGAATTTTTTGAGCTGCATTAAAAGCAATATTAGTTGCAAGAGATGTTTTACCCATTGAAGGTCGTCCTGCTATTATGACTAAATCAGATTGATGAAGTCCACCCAATCTATCATCTAAATCTCTTAGACCAGTTGGTACTCCAACTATTCCTCCCTCGTTTTTGTACGCTGCTGAAGCCATTTCAATAGTTTGCTTCATAGCATCATCAAATTTTATTAAAGAGGAACTAAAAGATCCCTTTTCGGCTAAATCATAAAGAAGTTTTTCCGAGTTTTCAATAATATTTTGACCATTATTCTGAAGATCATTTTCTTTAGAGTCATCAATTATCTTTTCTGAAATTTTTATTAACTCTCTTCTTACGTACATATCATATATTATTTTTGAGTATTCTATTGCCTGTCTTACTGAAGTAGAAAATTTTGTTATTTTAACCAAGTATTCTGGAACATTTAATTCATCCTTTTCATTCTCAAAATAATTTTTTAATGTTATTGGATTTGCAAGCATCCCTTTATAAATCATATTTTCAATAGCATTGAAAATTTTTTGGTGCATAGGATCATAAAAATTAATATTAGAAATAATAGTATTGACCTCATCAAAAATTTCATTTGTTACTAAGATTGATCCTATGACCGCTTGTTCAGCCTCAATATTATTTGGTAACTCTTTATAGGTTTCCTTAATGATACTTAAGTTATTTTCCATGAAAGATTTATATTACAGAAAAAGACAAGAATTTAAATTTTAAAAAAACCTGTGGATGAATTTGTATAATTATTGGATAGTGTCTGCAGAATTTACTATGATAACTATTTCAGCCTCAACTTCAGAGTGCAATGAAATTTTTACTCTAAATTTTCCGATAGATTTGATTTCTTTAACTGGCTGTATCATCGAAGGCTTAATTTCAATTTTATTTGTTTCGTAAATTATTTTTGAAATTTCAGTAGGTTTGACTGAACCATATAATTCTTTATTTTCGGTGCTTAGTTTATTCACAGTGTATTCTTTTTTATTAATCCTTTCAGAAATTTTTTTAGCATTTTGTTTTTTTTCATCATCTTTTTTAGATAGATCAGATTTAATTTTTTCAACTTGTTTTATATTTTCTTTAGAGGCATATAGAGCTTTCTTATTAGCTATTAAAAAATTTCTCGCAAAACCTCTTTTAACATCTATTACCTCTCCAATAGACCCTATTCTTTTTAGATTTTCTAATAATATCACTTTCATTATAACAACGCTAAGTTTCTTGCTCTTTTAATAGATAAGGCTAGTTCCCTTTGTTTTTTTTGAGAAACATTTGTAATTCGAGAAGGAAGAATCTTACCATTTTCTGAAATGAATTTTTTAAGAAGCTTAATATTTTTATAATCAACTTTTGGAGCTCCCTTAATTGATAATGGACAGCTTTTTTTAAATTTATATTTATTTGGTTGAAAGATACTTAATTTCGCAAAATTACTCTGCTTACTTTTTTTATAACTACTTTGTTTTTTTGGCATATTTAGTCTTTAGTTTTTTTCTTTTTTATCTGTTTTTTCTAACTCATCATTTTTAGAAAAATAATTTGTATCAAGATCAAATTTTTTAACTTTTACAGTCAAGTGTCTTAATAATTTTTTATCAATTGTTTCATTTTTTTCCAATTGATCAATTACTTTTCCACTACCTTTAATTTTAAAATGTATATAGCTACCTTTTTTATTTTTTTTAATGAGATAAGACAAGTTAAGAAGACCCCAATTTTCAGTTTTAACTATCTCTCCCTCATTTTTTTCAACAATTTTAGAATATTTTTCAGTCAATTGTTTTAATTCAGCTGGTGAAGTATCTTGTCTTGCTATAATAGTATGTTCGTATAAATTCATATTAATTTTTACAAAAAATGAGGATATACTATTATAAACTCTGTATTACAATAGTTAATTAAATAATAATTAAATAATTTTTTTTAATGTTTTCAGTAATTTTTCCTGGTCAAGGTTCACAAGTAGTTGGGATGGGAAAAGAGTTTTTTCAGAGACATAAAATCGTAAAAAAGTTGTTTAAAGAGGCTGATGAAATATTAGAATTTAGTCTTTCTAAACTTATCCTTGATGGTCCTAAAGACAAATTAGATCTTACAATTAATACTCAGCCTGCTATTTTTTTAGTAAGTTATTGTATATTTAATGTAGTTAAGGAAGATTACAACATAGACTTAAAAGAGGCAAAATATTTTGCTGGACACTCGCTAGGTGAATACTCAGCACTATCATGTGCTGGATATCTAAGCTTCAGTGAAACGATAAGAATATTGAGGATTCGAGGAGATGCCATGCAAAATTCAGTTCCAAAAGGTGAGGGTGGCATGTTAGCAGTTTTAGGATTGAAAATAAATGATATGGAAGAAATTTTAAAAGATAATCAAAATAATTTTAATGCACAAGTTGCAAACGATAATTCAGATGGTCAAATAGTTTTGAGCGGTAGAACGAAAGATTTACAAGTTTTAAGTGAATTTTTAAAAAATAAAAAAATAAAAAATATTAAACTTCCTGTAAGCGCTCCTTTTCATTGTAATCTTATGAGTAAAGCTACCGAGATAATGAGAAATGAATTACAAAAGACTAATTTTAATCAATCAAAGAATATTCTAATTTCAAATGTTACTGCTGATGAAATTTCCAATACTAATGATTTAAAGTATCTATTAATAAATCAAATTGAAAAAAAGGTTCGGTGGAGAGAAAGTGTTCTTAATATAATCAAAAAGGGTGTTGATCAATTTATTGAAATTGGCCCTGGCAAAGTGCTATCTGGTCTTATAAAAAGGATAAACAAAGACGTAAAAATTTCTTCTATTAACAATCAATCAGATATAGAAAGCTTAAAAACATGAATGATTTGAAGGAAAATAATATAATCGTAAGTGGTGCAACAGGAGGAATAGGAAATTCTATAATAAAAAAATTATATCAGGCTGGAGCTAATATTTTAGCTACTGGTACTAAAGAAGAGAAATTGGATAAATTAAAAAAAAAATTTCAAAATATTCAAGTGCTGAAATTTGATATTTCACAAACTGATAGTCTGGAAAACTTTATTGAGGATGCCACAACACAGCTCGGTGGTAAACTTGATTGTATGATTAATAATGCCGGTATTACACAAGATAACCTAGCTATACGTATGAGCATAGAAGAATGGAAAAAAGTAATAGATATCAACCTTACCTCAACATTTTTGATTAGTAAGTTTGCAATTAAAAAAATGCTTAAAAATAAAAAAGGTAAAATTATAAACATTACATCTGTAGTTGGACATACCGGAAATCTAGGACAAACAAACTATACAGCTTCAAAGGCAGGAATTGTTGCAATGTCTAAAAGTTTAGCAATGGAATATGCGAAAAAAAATATCAATATTAATTGTATTTCACCAGGTTTTATTAAAACGGCTATGACAGATAAAATTGATGATAAATTCAAAGAGGTTATTATTTCTAAAATACCTTCCGCAAGGTTAGGAGAACCCGAGGATGTTGCTAATGCAGTTGTTTTTTTGGCATCTTCGCAATCAGATTATATAAATGGAGAAACATTACATGTAAATGGGGGCATGTATATGGCTTGACAATCTAAGTAATTAAACTATTAACGATTTATAAAATAAAAAGGATCAATATGTCAGAAGATGTTTCAAGTAAAGTTAAAAAAATTGTAGCTGATCATTTAGGAATTGATGAGTCAAAAGTTACGGAAGAATCTAGTTTTATCGACGATCTAGGTGCTGATAGTCTAGATACTGTTGAGTTAGTCATGGCTTTTGAGGAAGAATTTGGCTCTGAGATTTCTGACAGTGAAGCAGAAAAAATTTTAACAGTAGGCGATGCAGTCAAGTTTATTGAAGGCAAAGCTAACTAATAATTTTTGAATGCCCTCATCAAAAGATGGGATAATGGTTATTTTGTCCTCTCCATCTGGAGCTGGCAAAACTACATTAGTAAATTTGCTCTCAAATCAAAATAATTTTGAAATATCCATCTCCCATACGACAAGACAACCAAGGCCGGGAGAAGTTCCAAATAGAGATTATTTTTTTGTAAATGATGTTGAATTTAAAAGATTAATTAATAATCAAGAATTTTTAGAATATGCAAAAGTTTTTAATAATTATTATGGAACGACAAGAACTCCAATTATTGATAATTTAAACAAAGGTAGGAATGTTTTATTTGACATCGACTGGCAAGGTGCTGATCAAATCAAAAACAAGAAATTAGATTACAAATTAATTACTTTTTTTATTTTGCCCCCTAGTAAAGAAATCTTATTCAAAAGACTATCAAATAGAGATATGAAAGATAAACTTATAGTTGAAGAAAGAATGCAGCAGTTTGAGAGAGATGTGCTTCATTGGATTAATTATGATTATGTAGTTATTAATGATGAATTGAATAATTGTTTTAATAAGATAAAAAGTTTAATAGATGCTGAAATTAATAATGGATCAAAAGATTATGATCTTAGCTATGTAAGAAACCATGTTGAAAAACTAACTTCTTAAATTTTCATACTCCTTGGTTAATTTAAAGTATGTTTCAAAATCTAAATTTTGAGGCCTTGAGTTGAGATCGATCCCCATTTTTGCGGAGATACTTATATCTCCATTAAACAATTGATAGTAAGGTTTTTTAATCATTTTTCTTCTGTGCATGAAAAATATTCTTGTTACTTTTTCTAAATTTTTTGAATTTTTAAATGAATAAAAATTTTTTTTAGGTCTAAAAAATAAAACAGTGCTATCGATTTTTGGCTTAGGTTGAAAACTCATTGGATTAATATCGCAGATTTTTTTTATATCTAACCTCCAATTAGCTAAAATTGTTAATCTCCCATAACTTTTAGTATTAAAATTAGATATTATTCTATCTGCAACTTCTTTTTGAAACATTAGTATTAGTGAGTCAAACCATATTTTGTCTTCAAGGTTTAATACCCACTTAGATAAAATTTCAGTGGAGATATTATAAGGTAAATTACCAAAAACTGTGAAAGTTTGATTACTTAATGTGTTTTCATTTATTTTTAAGATATCTTTATTAATAACCTCAATCTTATCTTTAAACTTTTCCTTTAGAAGACTTGCTAAATTATTATCTTTTTCAATTACTAAAATTTTTTTTGGATTCTTTTTTAAAATGCCCTCAGTCAAATTACCAGTTCCAGGACCGATTTCTAAGATATTTTTATTTTTTAATTCTAGAATATTTACTATTTTATCGATTATATTTTTATCTATAAGAAAGTTTTGTCCGAGGCTTTTTTTAGCCTTGATCATTTTTTGTCTAAAAATTCGAGTGATCTTATCAAACTAATTGGATTTGAAATATTTTTTCCGACCATTTTTTCATTAGGGCCATGATCTGGTGTTACTCTCAAAAAAGGTAGTCCCATTGTTATATTAATCGCATCATACTCAAATATAGTTTTTATTGGAGTTAAAACTTGGTCATGATACATTCCAATAATTGTATCAAATTTTTTTCTATTGTTTTTTAAAAATATTGTATCTGCTGGAAAAGGACCTTTTACATTAATTTTATTTTTTAAAGATCTAATCGTAGGATATATAATCTTATTATCCTCATTAAATTTTAGTATACTTTCACAATGAGGGTTCAAACCAATAACAGCTATTCTTGGTTTAAATCCTAAATATTTTTTATAAAAGTCGTTAACTAAAGTAATTTTTTCTTTAATCTCTTTTTTAGTGATTTTTTTTGCAACTAATTTTATAGGAAGGTGTGTTGTTACCGGGCAAACTGACAATTTTTTGTTATATATTAGCATTGCAAATTTGTTTTGTTTAAAATGTTTAGCAATAAACTCAGTCATACCAAGATATTTTTTATTTAAAGTTTTAGTTTTATTAATTGGTCCATTAATCATTTTTCGAGTTAAACCTTTCTTTATTAATTCAAAGGCAATTTTGAAGCAATTATGTATATAGATATTAGAATTTTGGTCTTTCACATGGATTACATAAATTTTTTTTTTATAAAATTTTTTTGAATAAATTTCGTTTAATTCAACCTGTTCAATATGTTTATTAAACTTATATTTTTTTACCTCTTTATTTAAACTTTTTTTATCGCAAATTAAAATCAGGGGACTTTTAAAAAATTTCGATTTAAGGGATTTAAAAAAAATTTCAAAAAAAATACTTTTTTTCTCACCTGGAATTATTAAAATTGGACTAAAACTCACTTATAGTACTATTTAATTTAATTTTATTATAAAAAATATTTGAGAACTTATCTAATTGCTTTGATGTTTCAATCATAACCATCTTTTCAAGTTCTTTTTGTTTATTAATTTCTATAGCAGTTTCTCTGATATCATTTATTTTTAAAATTAAATAATTATTACCAATTTTGATTGGAGAGCTATACAAATCTTTTTTTAGATTTTCTAGTTCACTATTAATTTCTAGTGATAGACTATTTTTTTTAACCCATCCTATTTTACCACCTACTTTTGAGCTATTGGATATACTATACAAATTAGCAGTATTTTCAAAACCATTAATTTTAATACTTTCTAAAATTTTTTTTGATTGTTTATCTATTGTAATATTTTGGTCATTGGTAAATACAATTTCAGATAGATTATATTCTAAAACAAATTCCTCTAGATTTAATTTTTCAATTTTGTTAATTAAATCTTTCTTATCAATTTTAATACTTTTGGAATATTTTGAATAAATTAAGTTTTTCCATTCATTTTCAATCTCAATTTTTTTTTTTAACTCATCAATAGTAATGTTATAATCCAATAAATAGTTCTCGAATTGTGACTGATCGGAAAAATCCAAATTTTGTATTATATTATTTAAAACATTATTGATCCTAGAATTTTGTGAATTTAAGTCTTTGTACTTAAGAATTTCACTCTTTCTAATTTTTTCTTTTATCATTGATTTTTTAGCAAGTTTTAATAAACCGTTATCACTGATTTCTTTTAATTTTGGATTGAGTGCTAATAAATAACTAATTTCTTTTTCAAGATCATAAGTCGTAATTATTTGATTATTTATTTTCATTATTATTTGTAAATTTATTTTTGAATAAGATGGGTAATTCAATAAAAAAAAAATTAAAATAAAAATGATAGTTTTTTTATTAAAAATCATCTTAAATTCGGAGTGTTGAATCCACCAAATGGCAAAATCGAAAGTTTAAAGAAAAGATTTTCAGCTGGCTTTAAATCTTGGTCACTATAATATTCTTTATTGTATTCTATAGCTGCAGTTAAGCAGTCATTTTGGAATTGATAAATTAAATTATAATACTCTGTAAAATTTTTTTCTTTATTTTCCCTAGTTTCAAAAACTAAACTATTTTTATCATTTAATTTATATCGTGTCTTATTTTGTAAAAAAGAAGTTTTTGAGCTGGTGTTATTTTCATTAAGATATTCAAATTTTGTAGTTAAATTTTTTAAATAATATTCAAAACCAAAAAGCTCATAATTTTGATCAACTAAATTATTTTTTAAAGAAAAATTGTAATCTAATTTAATATTTTCATTAGGATTGTATTCAATTAACCCAACAAAATCTGACATTTTATCACCTAAATTAGTATTTGCTGGTAAATCCTTATTTTCATTTAGTCGAAGATTATTAGCAAAACCAAATTTAATTCTTTGGTTAAAATTAGATTTATCTATTTTAGTATATTCGTAGCCATATGTAGCCGATATTCCACCCTCATTTATATCATCTAAACCTAATCTGTTAATATCATAGATATTTTCATAATTTATTTTAGCATTATCATCACGCATATCTTTTGTATGTGTTGTGCTTAAATTAAAAGAAAACTTTGGGGTAAGAGTGTAATTAAATGTATCAGTCTGTTTTTGAAGAGGATATGTATAATTGGTTTGAAAAGTAGGAACTAGCCTGCTTGTATTTCTATTTTTAAACTTTCCTGAATTTTTTGCATCTGAGTTAATGTTTTTAATTAAAATCTTTTTATTATTAACAAATCCATTACCCAAGTATAACGAATTTGAATTAAATTCTAAATCATTTATTAAAACTTTTTCAGTAATATTCGTATTATAATTTTTGTAATAACCATTTGATCTAAATGAATAATTATTATTAATAATCTTTGAAAAACTAAAATTTGGAACGTATTCATATCTATTGTTATTAGTTTTACTTAAATCTTCATATACATCTAAATTTGCATTAATTGTTCGACTTTCATCATATAAATTCAAGTTTATTGAATTTGTAAGATTGGAATAATTATTTATTATGGGACTCTCAATTTTATAGGCTTTTAAGTATGTATCATCAGAAACTTGTTCTAGATTTACATCTAACTCTATATCATCAAAACTCCGACCTTCATAATTTTTTTTAAAATTATAAAATAAATGTCCCTTTGAATTTTTATCACTTGAAAAGAATTGACCTAAGTCTGCTATGTGATCAGAACGTTTATTTTTTTGCCTAAATTCAGATTGAAATAAAAATTTATCATCATTAAAAAATCTTGGGTTTAAAGTTATGTCCTTATTCTCTGCTAATGCTAAAAAGTAAGGTAACTTAAGGGATAATCCTGTAGTGCTGTTATCCTGTAACCTCGGTATAAGAAATCCTGATTGTCTTTTAACCGTAGGATCAGGATGAAAAAATTTTGGAAAATAGAAAACTTTTTTGTCGTAAACTTTTAGACTAGCCCCTTTGTAATGAATTATTTTCTTTAATTTGTCATGTCTAATTTCATTTGCACTCATTTCCCACGGAGGACATTTTTCTCGTTTTTTACAAAATGTAAAAGTACCTTTTTTAACAATGGTATTTCTCTCATCTCCGTTTAAACTTCTTCCCTTTAATCTAGGTTCATTTTCAGAATTTTCAGAAACTTTAAAATTTAAAGTAATATCTTTTGCAATTAGCTCTTTTTTATTTAAATCTAAATATGCAATTTCTAAATCAAATACATTCTTATTTTTATCAGTTACTTTTGTATTAAATAATTTAATAATTTTATCTATAATAGAGTAATCAAATTCACTTAATTCATACTTATTTTCGTACTCATCTGTTATCTCGCTTTTATCATTACTAAATATTTTTTGGTTACCTACGTCGTAATAAATTTTATCAGAATAGATAATCAAATTATTTTTCTTATCATCAATTTTGACGTTATTTGCAAAATTAATTGCTCCATCATCTATGTTATATTCAATTTTGTCAGATTTAATTTTTAGATTTAAATCTGTTTTCAAAATTTTGCCATTGCTCACGATAATTAAAGATTTATCTTTGTAATATTCTATTTTTACACCTTCAACAATAACTCCATCCTTCTTAATTTTTGCAGTTGCATTATTTGCAATAGTTAAATTTTGATTATCATCAATTTCAATATCTGAAGCAATAAATTCAATTTCATTTGCATAAACTTTACTAAGAAGAAAGATTTGGCAAAATATTATCAAGATTATTAAAATACTATTTTTCATTAACTCTAATTAAACCAATTATTGAAATTATACCTAAAAAAACTATTGGAAAAAATACTGACAAATAAATCGGTATTTTGTTTGTTAATCCAAAAACATCAAAAATATTATTTATGTAGTAGATTATTACAGATAATGAGATGCCCAATAAAACATGAAATATGTATGATTTATCTTTCCTGATGTTTAACATTATTATTGAAGAAATTATCACTAAAATACTAAAATTAACTGGTAATGATATCATTTTTAAAAAATGTAAATCCAGTTCCTGCGAAGAATATCCCAATAACATATTTTCTTTTTTTATATCAATTAATTGAAATAAATTAAATGAATTGAGATCTCTAAAAGTGCTATTAATTTTATCGATATTAAAGTGAGTATTTAATATTAGTTTATTCTTTGATTGAACTTGAAGATTATTTTTAAATATTGTTGGATTTTCAACAATCCATTTATTTGAGCTTATATCTACTTTTTTGGTGTAGATGTTCTCTACTAAGTCAAAATTGTCGTTAAATTTTGATATGAAAACGTCTTCTAAAAAGTTATCTTTTTTTGTTAAACCATTAATAATATAAATTTCATTTTTAATTTCATCTTTAATCCATATACCATTATCGTTAAAGTGTTTGAGATACTTACCGTCCTCAGAATAAACATTTTTGATATCAAAATAAATAAATTTTAATTTTGATGAAATTGGATAATAAATTATGATTATTAACAAACCAAAAATAAATGAACATAATGCTAGAATTTTGATTAGGTAAAAATTATCTAAGTTATTAATCTTAACAAGTTCATTTTCTCTTTTTTTAATAAGGTCAATAAAAAAAAGTTGAGCGGCAATTAGGATTACAAAAGGAAAAATTTCAAGCAGGGTAGTAGGCGCATTAAAAATTGCTAACATGAATGGTAAATAAAAAGCAGATTTTGTTTCGCTCAAAAACGTAATTTCTTCAAAAATAGTTAATATAAATGATAATAAAAAAAAAATTACAGTTAACAATACTAATTTTTTTATAAATAAACTTATAAAATATCTATCTAATGTTTTAATCATATCTAACTTTTAAAGTTAAAAAATTGTAAATTAAAAAATATAGTATGACTGGTAAAACCATGACTAAAATAAATAATAATTTTGAATTCTCTAAATATCTCATTGAAATCTCTGATAAAACCAAAATTAAAAATATATATAAAAAAACTTTTATAGTTTTAATTGAAAAGTTATTCTCTACTTTTGAGAAAGTTAATAAAAAACAACATGTTAATGTTAAAATAGGAAAGTAAATTGGTTTGATAAATCTTTTATAAATTTCTTGATTGATGTTCTTTAAACTTTGAAAATCACAGAGAAACATTTCTTCTCTATAACTTACATTTTTTGTTAAACTTATTGCACATTCTATAATTTTTTTTGATGGTAACTCTTGCATTTTTGCAATTTTAATAGTTCTAGACTCGAACTTTGATAGATCATAGTCTATTTTATCAAATTCAAAACTTATCAATCTGTTATTATTAGTACTAATTATTTTTCCCTCTATTAATTTAAATATTTTTTTGTCTTTACTATCTAAAAAACCCTCTTTGGCGTAAATTATCTGGTTATTATTCGAATTCAAATCTAATATATTACCTTCTTGAATATATACATTCTTAAAAGAATTCTTATCTGTTTTTTCATTTATAAAGATAGTCAGTCCAGAAACTGTATCAATGAATTTTCCTTGTTTTATTAAATTTGGTAAAAAATCCATATTTGAATTTTTCAAAAATTCTCTAGCTTTTAATTGACTTGATGGAGATATAACACTTCCAATTAAAATTTGAACAAACATAACAATTAATGTGAAATTAATTAAATTAGAAATAAACCTTTTTTTAGTAATACCAGTGGTCCAAAAAATTAATAATTCATTATTTTTTTCATATTTAATCAGTTCGAAGAAAACAGAAATTGCAAAAACAAAAGGAAGAATCCTATGAATTATTTTTGGAAAATTGAATAAATTATAGTAGAAATAGATTGTAAAGTTATGCCCATCATCAATAACAAAATCTAAGTAATTCGCAGCCTGAATTATCCAAACAATTAAACCTATAGTAAATGTGATAATCAGTGCTCTAAGAGATATATCCAAAATTAGTTTTCTAAAAAGTATTTTTTCCATTGAAATATAATTGTTTTACTCATATATAGCATTATCTCGTATAGATTGTATTTAATTTTTATGAATATTATAATTAATTTTAAAAAACAGGCTTTTAATAAATCTAGTGCAAATTCGATATTATTTGTAGATGAAGATTTCACTGTTAAGGGTTTAAAAAAATATATATCAAATACAGAATATTCATATATTTTTGACTTGCTTAAGACAAAGAATGTCCAAAAAAAAATTGTTACTTTTGATATTAGCTCAAAAAAGAAAATTATTTTAGTTTCGCTAAAAAAAAATCTTACTAATTCTGATGCAGAAAATTTAGGTGCCAAATGTTTTGATATTTTTAAAGAATTAAAGATAAAAGAGTATAACGTCTATTCAGATACTATTCCAAATAAACTAAAAATTATTATTGGATATTTTTTACATGGAATAAAATTAAAATCTTATAAATTTGAAAAATATAAGACTAAAAAAAATAAAGATAATATTTCTATAAATGTTACTGGCAAGAATATACCTGATCACAAAGATCAAATAAAATTTAGCTCTATTGAAGATGGAACATTCTTCACTAGAGATTTAGTATCAGAACCCGGAAATATATTACATCCTGACGAATATGCTAGAAGAATAAAATCTTTAAGTAAGTTTGGTTTAAGAATCAATATTTATGACGAAAGGAAACTAAAAAAATTAGGTATGAATACCTTACTTGGTGTCGGTCAAGGAAGTATCAGAGGGTCTTACCTTGTAACAATTGAATGGAATGGATTAAAAGATAAATCTAAACCTTTAGGTTTTGTAGGAAAGGGTGTTTGTTTTGATACTGGTGGAATATCTTTAAAGCCAGCAAAATTTATGGAGGATATGACCTACGATATGGCTGGCTCTGCGGTAGTCGTTGGTCTGATGAAGAGTCTTGCTATGAGAAAAGCAAAAATCAATGCTGTTGGTGTAGTTGGTCTTGTTGAAAATATGCCAGGAGGTAATGCTCTCAGACCAGGAGATATTTTAAAATCATATAGTGGCAAAACAGTTGAAGTTTTAAATACTGATGCTGAAGGAAGATTAGTGCTAGCAGATGCACTTACCTATACTGAAAAAAAATTTAAGCCTAAGTTTATTATAGATTTAGCAACTTTAACAGGAGCAATCATTGTTGCATTAGGTTCAGAATATGCAGGTTTATTTTCTAATAATGATAAATTATCTAATCAATTAATTGATGCTGGGGAAAGTGTTGAGGAAAAAGTTTGGAGAATGCCTTTAAATAAAAACTTTGACAAATTAATAGACTCTAAAAATGCTGATATGCAAAATATTAATTATGTGGGAGGTGCTGGCTCAACAACTGCTGCACAATTTTTACAAAGATTTATTTTAAATAAAACACCTTGGGCTCATTTAGATATAGCTGGTATGGCATTTTCTAAATATGGTGGAGCCTTAAACTCAGGTGGTGCAACAGGTTATGGAGTTAGATTATTAAGTAAACTCATAGAAGACCATTATGAATAATCTCGAACAAACTTTATCTATCATTAAACCAGATGCTGTAGAGAGAAATCTTGAAGGCGAAATTAAAGAAATGTTTAAAAATAATGGATTCCTAATTCTTAAAGAAAAAAAGATTCAAATTGAAAAGTATGAGGCTGAAAAGTTCTATAAAGTTCATGAAACGAAGTCATTTTACGATGATTTATGTAACTACCTTTCATCAGGTCCAATAGTTGTTATGGTTCTTCAAAAAGAGAATGCAGTAAAGGGAAACAGACAGCTTATGGGAGCTACAAATCCAAAAGATGCAGAGCATGGAACCATCAGAAAAAAATACGGGATTTCGATTGATAAAAATTCTGTGCATGGATCTGATAGCGTTGATAATGCTAAAATAGAAATCGATTTCTTTTTTAAAGATTAAACACTTTTAATATAGCTTTTGGATAAAGCTTGTGCTCTTGAACAAGTACTTTTCTGGCTAAAGAGTTTTTAGTCTCATTCTCTGTGATTTTTACTTTTTTCTGTAATATAATCTTACCTGAATCTAATTTTGAATTGACAAAATGAACAGTACACCCTGAAAATTTTTCATTATCGTTTATGGCTCTTTGATGAGTATTTAAACCTTTATATTTGGGAAGTAATGAAGGATGAATATTTAAAATTTTACCTTTAAATTTATTGATAAAATTTCTGGATAAAATTTTCATAAATCCTGCTAAACATATCATCTGAATTTCGTTCTCTTCTAAAAAAGTAAGTATTTTATCTTCAATTTTATAATTTTTTTCAAAACTAAAAACTTTTTTTTTTATCTTATTTACATTTTCAAGCCTCAAACCTTTAGCTTTAGGGTTATTTGAGATTATTAAATTAACAGAAATTGGTGATTTTCTTGTTTTAGAAAATTTTATTAAAGACTTTAAATTACTTCCAGTGCCAGAAATAAAAACTGCAGTTTTAACTTTTTTATAGCCAGTTAATTTTACCATTTAGACTTACCTTATTTCTATTTTTAGAAATTTTACCAATAATATATGGTTCATATTCTTTTAAAAAAAATTTGCTAATCTTTTTTATATTTTTAGGATTTATTATTAAACAAAATCCAACTCCACAATTAAAAGTTTTAAGCATTTCTTTATCACTAATTTTATTTTTTTTAAGCCAATTAAAAATCTTGAGAGGTTTTATCTTTTCCAAATCTATTTCTGCACATAGGTTATTGGGAATAACTCTACTTATATTATCAACTAATCCACCACCAGTAATATTAGCACAACCATTTAATAAATTTTTTTTAATAAGATTTAAGATTTCTTTTACGTAAATTTTCGTTGGCTTTATAAGTTCTTTTTGGAGAAATAGACTTTTTTTTACATTTATTTTTTTAATTTTTAATAAATGCCTAACAAGTGAAAAACCATTTGAGTGTAAACCACTAGATGGAACAGCTAAAATTAAATCTCCCTTTTTTATCTTATTTTTATAAAGTATTTTTTTTTTATCTGTAATTCCAACAGCGAAACCAGCTATATCAAATTTACCTTTTGCATAAGTATCTGGCATTTCGGCAGTTTCACCACCAACCAAACTACATTGCGCAATATCACACCCTTTTACTATTCCACGAATTATCGACTTCATTTTTTTTAAATCAATTTTATTAATTGAAATGTAGTCTAAAAAAAATAAAGGTTTTGCTCCTTGTACAATTAGATCATTTACACTCATAGCAACCAGATCTATTCCTATAGTGTCATATTTATTTAATAAGTTTGCTATCTCTATTTTGGTTCCCACTCCATCAGTACAAGCCACTATTTTTGGATTCTTTATATCTTTTGGTAAATCTGTGACAGAACCAAAGCTACCAATATTAACATTCTTTTTATTGCCTCCTTTTTTTGATGAAATATTAGATATGAAACTTACAAATTTATCTGCAGTATCAATATTGACCCCACTTTTTTTATAGGTAAAGAGATCTTTATTCATTAATATAGGTTTTAAATTTAAGCATGTATTATATAAAACAACTATATATTTTTTTTTCTACTCTAGCTTTAGTAATATTTTTTTTTTCCACAGAGGTTGTTAAAGCAAAATCATTTGAAATCAATGATATTGAAATTTCCCAGCCATTTGAAATTAATTTTGATAAAAATAAAGTAATTGATTTAGGGTTTAAGAAAGCTTTTTTTGAATTAGTTTATTCTTTAATTAAATCGATAGATTTTAAAAAAATTGACAATATTAGGTTAAATGAAATCAAAAGCATGATTGAAACATTCTCGATTAAAGAAGAAAAATTTATAGATCAAAAATATTATGTAAATCTTGGCGTCTCATTTAATAAAAAAAAAATTTTTAGATATTTAGAAAGAAAAAATATTTTTCCATCAAGAATACTCAAAGAGCAGTTTTTGTTTATCCCAGTCATAATAAATGAAGAGGGAAATAATATTTCAATTTTTTCAAATAATCCAGTTTATACTGATTGGAATAAAACAAATAAAAGATATCAATTGATAAAATATTTACTTCCCTCAGAAGACCTTGAAGATTTAAATCTTATTAAAGAAAAATTAGATGTAATAGAAACTTATGATTTTAATGAGATTACAAAAAAATATTTTTTAAAGAATTCTATTATATCTTTAATTTTCAAAGGTAAAAACGAAGTAAGAATTTTAACCAAAATTTATAATGGTAAAAAAGAGATAATAAAGAATGATACTTTTAAGAATATAAATATAGATAACGAAACAGACCTTAATTTATTAATCGAGAATTTGAAAAATTTATTTGAAGATACTTGGAAAAAATTGAATGAAATAAATACTTCAATTAAAGTCCCTATTACAATTAAGATCAAAAATGATGATTTAAAAAAATCAAATAATTTTGAATTATTTTTAAATGAAATAGACATGGTTAGTGACTATTCTATAGAAAAATTCGACAAAGAATTCATATTTTATGAAGTTTTATTTAATGGAACAGTCCAAAATTTTATTAATATAATGAAAAATAAAAAATATAATTTAAATACACAAAAAAAAGTTTGGATGATTGAATGAGAGACTTAGATCAAACAATAATCAAATTTGATTATGAAAAAAATTTTAAAAATGATGATTTTTATCTTTCTAAAAGTAATAAACATGTTTTTGATTTTTTAAACATATGGCCAAAATGGGAGAGAAATTTTGTTAATATCACAGGGGAAAAGCTTTCTGGAAAAACTCATTTGATGAATATTTTTTTAAATAAAAACAAAGGCATAAAGTTAGAGGGTAAATCTTTAGCAAATGATGATTTAAAAAGTATAAAGATTTACGAAAATATTGTAATTGAAAATTTGTCTTCAGATGTTGATGAGAAATTACTTTACAGTCTTTTTAATTTAATTGAACAAGATAATAAATTTATTATTGTTACATCTATAAAACCAATTGTTAATATCACTTTTGACTTAAAAGATTTAATGTCTAGAGCAAAAAACTTTATCTTATTAAATATAGAAAAACCCGATGATGAGTTAATATTTGCTATTATATTAAAAAATTTATCTGATCGACAAATCTCTTTAGATGATAAATTCATTGAGTTTGTTGTTAAAAGAATTGAGAGATCATATGGTAAAATATATGATTTTATATATAAGGTCGATCAATTAAGTTTAAAAAAAAAAAAATCAATTGACTTTAAAATTATTAAAGAAGTCTTAGGAGAATAATTGAGCAAATTTAGAACTCATAAATGTAACGAATTAAGAAAAGAAACAGTTGGAGATCAGGTAACTCTATCTGGTTGGATAAATAAAAAAAGAGACCACGGAAATCTTTTGTTCCTAGATTTAAGGGATAATTACGGAATAACACAGTGTATTATAGATAAAGAAAATTCTGATTTTAAAATTTTGGAAAAAACACAATTAGAGACTGTAATTAAAATTGTTGGAAAAGTTGTTGAAAGGTCAAAAGAGTCAGTCAATAATGATATTGAAACAGGTGAAATTGAGGTAGTAATTAAAAAATTTCAAATTCTTGGTGAATGTAAAGAACTTCCTTTACCAGTTTTTACTGACCGAGAATATGCGGAAGAAATAAGACTTAAGTATCGTTTTTTAGATTTAAGACGAAAAAAAATTCATGAAAATATTATATTAAGATCAAAAGTAATTTCATTTATTAGAAATGAAATGAATAAGTTAGGATTTTTAGAATTTCAAACACCAATTTTGACCTCATCAAGTCCAGAGGGAGCAAGAGATTTTTTAG
The DNA here is from genome assembly GCA_902633585.1 of uncultured Pelagibacteraceae bacterium. Lineage (GTDB taxonomy): Bacteria > Pseudomonadota > Alphaproteobacteria > Pelagibacterales > Pelagibacteraceae > Pelagibacter. Next base: position 41,552 of record CACPGZ010000002.1, on the reverse strand, counting down.
TACCAAGTAGATTAAATCCTGGCAAATTTTATGCACTTCCCCAAGCACCTCAACAATTCAAACAATTAGTTATGGTCTCTGGCTTTGATAAGTATTTTCAGATTGCCCCTTGTTTTAGAGATGAAGATGCAAGAGCAGATAGAAGTCCTGGGGAGTTCTATCAATTAGATTTAGAAATGTCTTTTGTTGAGCAAGAAGATGTATTTAATGTATTAGAGAAGTTATTTGTTAATACATTCAAAAAGTTTTCAAATAAAAAATTATTGTTTAATCAGTTTCCAAGAATTTCATTTAAAGAATCAATGATTAAATATGGAACAGATAAACCAGACTTAAGAAATCCATTAATTATTAGTGACATCACTGAAATTTTTTTAAGAGAAGATGTTTCTTTTGAAATATTTAAAAAACTAGTTAAATCTGGATCTAAAGTCAGGTGCATTGTTACAAAAAATACAAAAGATAAACCGCGAAGCTTTTTCGATAATATAGATAAATGGGCTAAAGAACAAGGCGCTTCAGGACTAGCTTATTTTACCATTGAAAAAGAAAAAGAAATTTCAGCGAAAGGGCCAGTCGGCAAATTTTTTTCAAAAGACTCATTAAATGAAATAATGATTAAAACTGAAGCAAAAGTAGGTGACAGTATTTTTCTTGCTTGTGGTAAATTAGAAGAAGTAGAAAAGATAACTGCATTAGCTAGAGATAAAATAGGAAAAGATTTAGGTTTAATCGATGAAAATGTTTTCGCATTCTGCTGGATTGTAGATTATCCAATGTATGAAATAGATAATCAAACAAACAAAATTAGATTCAGTCACAATCCTTTTTCTATGCCGCAAGGAGATATCAACAAAATTAATTTTGAAAAACCATTAGAAATACTTGCATATCAATATGATATTGTATGTAATGGAATAGAATTATCTTCGGGTGCAATTAGAAATCATATACCAGATCTAATGTATAAATTATTTGATGTTGTAGGTTACTCTAGATCTGAAGTTGATCAAAAATTTAGTGGAATGATAAACGCTTTGAGTTACGGTGCTCCACCTCATGGAGGCATTGCCCCAGGAATTGATAGAATAATTATGTTATTAGCAAACGAAAAAAATATTCGAGAAGTTACAATGTTTCCAATGAATCAAAATGCGCAGGATTTGATGATGAATGCACCTTCTAGTGTAAGTGAAAACCAACTTAAAGAGTTAAATCTATCTATAAAAAATAAAAAATAATTATTTTTTACCTTTAAGACTAATTTTAACATCTGATAAATCTACAAGATTTTTTTTGTAATTATTTCTTACAAATCCTTTACTCGTTATGTCTTTTACTATTTTTAATAATTGATTTTGTTCATCAGAGCCTTTTTCATCTGTAGATGGCACATCTAAACTACCTATTGAAGGAGTATGTGCCAAATCTTCTCTGTTTAGATATGAAATCGCCAGTTCCCTAAATATATAATCTAAAATTGAAGAGGCGCTTAAAATTCTGTCATTTCCATTTACTTTACCAGACGGCTCAAATTTAGTTCCTATAAATGCACTTACAAACTCATCTAATGGTACCCCATATTGAAGACCAAGCGAAACAGCGATGGCAAAATTATTCATTAAAGCTTTAACTAGCTCGCCCTCTTTACTTGTATCAATAAAAATTTCTCCAATTTTACCATCTTCATACTCACCAGTATGTAAATAAACTTTATGGTCACCAATAGTTGCTTTTTGAATATAACCTTTCCTCCTATCAGGCATACTAAATCTTTTTCCGGATGTATCCGATTTTGCGAAAGATTGAGAAAGTATTTTATCTACACTTGCAGTTTTGTTCTCATTTTTAGTTTGAACTAAATCAATTTTTTTATTTTGATCATCTTTTTTACTATTAGGATCAAGACTTTTCGTCTTTCGATTATCTAATTTTACATCTAGAACTTCAAATTTCCCATCATCTCTTTTTTCGAGATTCTTAAGCTCAGTTTCATTGATGTCATCCAGATAATGATTTACCTTAAAAGTGCATGTATAATAAGTTTCAACAAGATATTTTGCCATTTTTATAATCCTTAAATTAAATTTGAAATTTGAATCTTTTTATTTATATACATTTACATATTTTAGTCTAATTTAAATTATACAATTTAAAATTGAAATTAATAAATTTTACATGTTGACATTCTTAAAAAAAATTTTCACTTGGTGGAATCGAGATACATTCGGCACTAGGATTAAAACTATATTATTTGGTAAATTGATTGGATCAGATGAGAATGGAAATAAATATTACCAAAGCAAAAGAGGAAAAAGGTGGGTAATTTATGCTAATGAAATTGATGCATCAAAAATTCCAGTTGAATGGTATTCTTGGATACATTTTATGCCCAACAAAATTGAAAATATTCATAAATTAGAAAAATATGATTGGCAAAAACCTCACCAGCCAAATTTAACAGGTACCGACTCATCTTATTATCCAAATAAGAACAACAAAGATGCAACTGAAAAAAAATATAAAAGCTGGAAATAATTTAAATTTATTTTTATTTATATATTTATTTACTATTATTATGATTTTAAAGAGCAGTGCTGAAATTAATCTTGATGGAAGTAACACTGATATAAAGATATTGAATAAGATTAGTTCCAAAAATGAGTTGATTAGATTAGTCAATAATGAGGAATTTATTTATAAAGATTTAGCAATAAAAAGTATTAAATGCACGGACTCTAAATTTGATGATAACCCTGAGGTTAAAGCATATATTCAAGTAAGAGATTTAACAAAAAAAGATAGAAATAATGTTTTTGTTTTTAATGGATGGATGTTTTCATCAAGCCCCTCTATAGCACCTTTTGATCACTCGGTTTATGATATCTGGCTTGTAGGCTGTTATTAAAGTATTTTATCTTTATCCAACCAACTGACATTGAAATCAGAGTCGATAAATTTTTTATGATTAAGCAATTTTTTATGTAATGGAATTGTTGTTGTAATCCCCTCTATTACAAACTCATCTAAAGATCTATTCATTCTTTGAATTGCTTCTGATCTATTCCTGCCATGACAAATTAATTTACAAATCATGCTATCGTAATAAGGTGTCACTTTATAACCTTGATATATTGCACCATCAACTCTAGTCCTGAAACCTGATGGCTGGTGACACATGCCAATTAATCCTGGAGAAGGTTGGAAATTTTTACTGGCGTCCTCAGCATTTATTCTACATTCTATAGCATGCCCTCTTGGATTTATATCGCTTTGGTTTAAAGCGGTTTCCCCAGAAAATGCTATCCAAATTTGTTCCTTAATAATATCTATGCCCGTTACCATTTCAGTGACTGGGTGTTCAACCTGAACTCTTGTATTCATTTCAAGAAAATAAAATTTTCCATCCTCATAAATGAATTCAACAGTTCCAGCTCCCATATACCTAATTTTTGAAACCATATTTACAGTTTTTTCGAAAAGGTCTTTTCTTAACTCATCACTTAAAACAGGGCTAGGAGTTTCCTCAATTAATTTTTGGTGTCTTCTTTGAACAGAGCAATCTCTCTCATGAAGATGAACAGTTCTATTTTTTCCAGCTAAAATTTGGACCTCAATATGTCTAGGATTTTGAAAAAATTTTTCTATGTAAACTTCATCATTACCAAAATATTTTTGAGCTTCAGATTTTGCTGTTGAAAACATGGATTCAAAATCCTCTTCTTTATGAACGATTTTCATACCTTTTCCACCACCGCCACCAGAAGCTTTAATTAAAACTGGAAAACCAATTTTTTTAGATAATTCTTTAGCTTCTTTTACATCTTTAACTCCACCATCAGATCCTTCAATAACTGGCAAACCATTTTCTTTAGCAATTTTTTTTGCTTGTATTTTGTCACCCATCATTTCTATTAATTTTGAGGATGCACCTATGAATTTAATATTATTATCTTCAAGAGCTCTCACAAAATTAGCATTTTCTGAAAGAAAACCATAACCAGGATGTACAGCCTCTGAATTGGTAATTTCAATTGCAGATAATAGAGCTGGAATATTTAAATAACTATTTATTGGTTGGTGAGAACCTATACAAACACTTTCATCAGCCATTCTTACATGCATGCTCTCTTTATCTACATCTGAGTGAACAGCAACAGTTGAAATTCCCCACTCTTTACAGGCTCTTATAATTCTAACCGCAATTTCTCCACGATTAGCTATCAAAATTTTTTTAAACATTAATCAAGAATTATTAGATTTTGTCCAAATTCAACAGGTTGGCCATCTTCAACACAAATCTCTTTTACAACTCCATCTGATGTGGATGGTACATGGTTCATAGTTTTCATTGCTTCTACAATCATAACAGTATCACCTTTTTTAATTTTTTTTCCAACCTCAACAAATTTTTTTCCACCAGGTTCAGGTGCATGATATGCTGTACCTATGATTGGTGATTTAACTTCTAATCCTGTTATAATTTTTTCTGATAAATTAATATTTGAATTATTTATATCGTTTTTTGGACTTGGAACATTTTGGTTATTTACTGAAATGTTATTTTTAGAAACTTTAATCTTTGTATCTTTTTCAGTATATTCTAGTTCAGTAAGATTAAATTCTTCTAAATAGTCGCTTAGTTCTTTGATGATTTTTTTATTAATTTTCATTTTGTAAGAGCTTTTGCATTGAAATTATGGCTAAAATATAACCATCAATACCTAGACCAAAAATACCCCCTGTAACAACATCACTTATCAAAGATTTATGTCTAAATTCTTCACGTTTATAAATATTTGAAATATGTAACTCTATAATTGGTTTTTTAAAGATACTTAATGCATCTCTAATTGCTACGGAAGTATGAGTAAAAGCTGCAGCATTGATAATCATTCCATCAAAATTTTTCCTAGAGTTTTGTATTAAACTTACTATATCACCCTCAATATTAGATTGAGAAAAATCAGCAATTAAACCTAATTCTTTAGACTTGTTTAAACAAATTTCTTTTAATTCCTCAAATGTAGTAGATCCATATTGTGATTGTTCTCTTTCACCTAATAGATTAATATTTGGACCATTAATTATAATTATCTTATTACTCATTTAACATTTATATACGATGAAAAAAAAAATAAAAATAAAAATCAACGGTAAAATAAATAAAATTTATGATAAAACTAAATTATCTGATTTAATCAAAAATTTAGAAGTGCCATTAAAAAAAGTCGCTATTGAATTAAATAAAGAAATAGTGGATAAAAAAAATATAAATAAGATAAATCTAAAAGTGAATGACGAAATTGAAATTGTTCACTTTATTGGAGGTGGTTAGATTTGAAAAGAGACAAACTTACAATTTCAAAGAAACAATTCAACTCGAGATTAATTGTTGGCACAGGTAAATATAAAAGTATGACTGAATGTGCTAAGGCAATAAATATATCCGAAGCTGATATTGTAACAGTTGCGGTAAGAAGGGTAAATATCACTGATAAAAAGAAACCTTTGTTGATGGATTATATAGATCCAAAAAAAATAACCTATTTACCAAATACGGCTGGTTGCTTTAATTCAGAGGAAGCATTAAGAACTCTCAGACTAGCAAGAGAAATAGGAGGATGGAAATTGGTAAAGCTTGAGGTTTTGGGTGACAAAAAAAATCTTTTTCCAGAAATGATAGAAACTCTCAAATCGACAGAAATTTTAACAAAAGAGGGTTTTAAGGTTATGGTTTACTGTAACGATGACCCACTAATGGCCAAAAGATTAGAAAATGTTGGAGCAGCAGCCATTATGCCACTGGCTGCACCAATTGGATCTGGTTTAGGTATTTTGAATAAAATTAATATTCAAATCATTAGAGATCAAACAAAATTACCTTTGATAATTGATGCTGGTTTAGGACAAGCATCAGATGCAACGATTGCAATGGAATTAGGTTGTGATGGTGTCCTGGTTAATACAGCAATCGCAAAAGCAAAAAAACCATTTGAAATGGCAAAAGCATTTAAAAATGCTGTTGTTGCAGGAAGACAGTCTTTTTTATCTGGAAGAATTGAAAAAAAAGTAATGGGAAGTGCTTCATCCCCAAAAAAAGGAATTATTTAGTTTTTTTATAAAACTTTCTTTTCCTATAAGTTTTTTTTCTCTTTTTTATATCAATTATTTTTTTATCTTTGGTTAAATCTTCTAGCTTTTTAAGCTTTTCGAAATATTCTATTAGTTCAATAGTTTTTTTTGACTTATTTTTTATATCAATAATATATTCCGGAATAATTAAATTGTTGTCAGAGATTATATCTATTTTCATTTTATTTTTTTTTTCAAAATAAGTTAAATCTTCGATAAAGTTCTCTTTTAAAAATGCTGAAATTTTCTCACATACTCTCAGTTCTACAAATTTAGCTTTATTAAGAACAGCTTTCAATTCGACTAGTTTCAATATTTTTTGACCAAACGACTCGTCTGTCAAAGCAACTTTCCATTTAACAGCACTTTCTCTAAGTCTTTGTCTTGACATTTCAAGTAATCCAAAATTACTAATTCTTCCAATTTGAATTCTTGCTCTATCAGATCTACATTTTTCTTTAAGTCTCCTTTCAACCATTTTTCTATTTCCATAACTCAACATATCTATAAAGTCGATGATAATTAGTCCTGACAGATCTCTAATTTTAATCTGCCTGGCTATCTCTTCTGCTGCCTCTAGATTTGTATCTAGAGCAGTACTTTCAACGTTTTTTTGTTTAATTGAACTTCCAGAATTAATGTCAATTGAAACCAAAGCTTCAGTTGGGTTTATCACTAAATAACCACCAGAACTTAATTTTACTTCAGTGTCAAATATTTGATTTAATTTTTGTTCTATACCTTCCTCAAAGAAAAGTGGTGTTTTTCCTCTATACTTTTTAATTTTTTTTACTTGTGAAGGCATTAGCATCTTCATAAAGTTTTGTGCCTTTTTATAACCCTCGTTTCCCTCTATTACGATACTTTTAGTGTTCTCATCGTACATGTCTCTAAGAGTCCTATTTATTATCTCACTTTCCTGATGAATAAGTGAGGGCGCAATAGCGTTAATTGCATTATCTTTGATTTGGTTCCAAGATTTTATCAGAGTCTCTAAGTCATGATTAATCTCATTTTTAGTTTTATTACTTCCTGCAGTTCTCACAATCAACCCCATCTCTTGGGGTATTTCAATTCCATTTAAAATTGATCTTATTTTTTTTCTGTCTGCTGGATTGAAAATTTTTCTTGATATACCACCGCCTTTAGGTGTGTTTGGCATTAAAACAATATATTTACCCGCAATAGAAATGAAGGTACTAAGTGCTGCACCTTTTTGACCTCTTTCATCTTTAATAACTTGAACAAGAATGACCTGATTTGGTTTAATTACCTCTTGAATTTTATATCTCTTAAATTTATTTTTACTTTCGACTCTTTTCTCTTTATCATCAAAATCTTTTTCTTTTCCCTCGTTTTCTTTCTTTTCTATTTCTATAGGATCATCAATTTCTAATTTGCCTTCAGCTAGATTTTCCTCCTCTTTTTCCTCAACCTTTTTTGATAATTCTTCTCTTAATTTCTCATCCTCTTGTTTAATTTTTTCAAGATCACTTTTTGGAATCTGATAATAATCCGATTGGATATCATTGAAAGATAAAAAACCATGGCGTTCTCTTCCAAAATCAACAAATGCTGCTTGTAAAGATGGTTCAATTCTACTGACTTTTCCTAAATAAATATTGTTTTTTATGAGGCTATTTTTTGAACCCTCATACTCGTAGTCTTCAATATTATCTTTTGATTTAAGAACAACTCTGGTTTCATTAGGATGCGAAGCATCAATATATAAATTTTTTTCCATAATTTTAAGTTTAAGTGTTTCATTTAGTACTAATTTTTTTAAAATTTTGTTTAATAATAATGCCTTATCTTTAACAAATTCCTATATATAATTAAATCAAAATGACAAAGTTGTTCAAAAATATTTTAGTTATATTATTAAGCATTTCCTTGTTAACAGTGATTGTTATTTTCGGCATTTTATGGACTTTTTCTAACAATATCCCAGATTATAAATTTCTAAAAAATTATAAGCCACCAGTATCTAGTAAAATGTACTCAGGAGATGGAGAATTAGTTGCTGATTTTTCTAAGGAAAAAAGGATTTTTGTTCCATATAGCGTTATTCCGTCAAATGTTATTAACGCTTTTTTATCTGCTGAAGATAAAAACTTTTTTACTCATCCTGGTGTTGATGCAAAAGGTGTTCTTAGAGCAACGTTTAATAATATAACAAATATAATGACCTCAAAAAGACTTGAGGGAGCTTCTACAATCACCCAGCAGGTCGCAAAAAATTTTTTATTGACTAATGAAGTTAGTATCAATCGAAAAATTAAAGAGGCAATTTTAGCGTTTAGAATCGAAAGAGCTTTAAATAAAGAGAGAATATTAGAATTATATCTCAATCAAATATATTTGGGTAGTGGAGCTTATGGTGTTGCTGCTGCAAGTTTAGAATATTTTGATAAATCAATTAAAGAACTAAATTATGCAGAAGCTGCATTGTTAGCAGCTTTACCAAAAGCTCCGAGTAGATATAATCCTTATAATAATATTGATTTAGCAAAATTTAGAAGAGATTTAGTTTTGAAAAATTTAAATCAAAATGGATTTTTAAATCTTGAGAAATATAGTGAGTACAAAAATCAAAATATTAAATTAAAAAAAAAGAAAAAAATTTATTTAGAGGATGCACAGTACTATATCGAAGATGTTAGAAAAAATATAATAGATAAACTAACTTATGAAAAAGTTTATAAACAAGGTTATAATATAAACACACCAATAAATTTAAACCTACAAAAAATTGCAACTGAGTCTTTAAGAAATGGTCTAATCGCTTATGATCAAAGAAAAGGATGGCGTGGATCAATTATAAATATAAAATATGATGATAATTGGCATAAAAATATAGATAAAAAATATAAATTAGAGAATTCTATTAATTGGGAAATAGCAATCGTTAAAGAAATTGGTCAATTTCAAACCAAAATTGAAACTACAGATAAATTAAGTGGTTTAATAAAATATAACGAAATCTCATGGACTAAAAAAGAGTTTGAAGATTTACTCAAAGTTGGTGATCTAATATATGTTAAGAAAGTTAAAGATAACTTTTATAGTCTAAAACAACTTCCAAAAATTAATGGTGGCATTGTTGTAATGGACCCATATACAGGGCGGGTTTTAGCTTTAAGTGGAGGATTTAGTTTTAAATCAAGTGAATTTAATAGAGCTACGCAAGCACTAAGACAACCTGGTTCAGCATTTAAACCATTCGTTTATGCTTTGGCATTAGAAAATAAATACACTCCATCATCTTTAGTGCTTGACGCACCTCTAGTCTTAGATCAAGGGGTTGATTTAAAAAAATGGAAGCCAGAAAATTATGGTAAAAAGTTTTATGGACCTTCTACACTTAGAATTGGGCTTGAAAAATCACGGAACTTAATGACTGTACGAATTGCTCAAAACTTGGGCGTAGATAAAGTAGCGAGATTTTCTAAAGAATTAAAAATATATGATGACCCTGAAGAATTACTTTCAATTTCTCTAGGATCAGCTGAAACAACTCTTCTTAATTTAACTTCAGCGTACTCATCATTTGTAAACGGTGGAAAACTAATTAGTCCTATTATAATAGATAGAATTCAAGACAGTGAAGGAAATACAATAATTAATAATGAAAATAGAAAGTGTATGAATTGTGATAAGATTTCATACACAGGTAAAGATTATCCTCAAATAGAGGATAATTATGAGCAAGTAATGTCTGAGCAAACAGCATATCAAGTAACAACAATTTTAGAGGGAGTAGTAAAAAGAGGAACTGGTAAAAAGTTAAGAGATTTACAATTAAACTTGGCTGGAAAAACTGGAACCACCAATGAAAATACTGATGCATGGTTTATAGGCTTTACATCAAATTTAGTGATTGGGGTTTATGTTGGAATGGATAATCCAAAACCATTAGGTAAATTTGAAACTGGATCTAAAGCTGCATTACCAATTTTTAGAGAGTTTATTGAAAGATCAGTTAAAAAATCTGATGCAAGGCCATTTAAAGTCCCTCAAAAAATGACATTAATGGTTGTTGATCCGCTGACTGGAGAAAAGGCTAAATTTAACTCAAAAAATACAATTATTGAAGCTTACAAAAGTAAAAATGTTTTAAATGGAAAAATATTGTATTCTGATGATAATAGATTAGATACAAATAATATATTAAAGTTTTATTAATGGACGACAAATATTTAGACCTTAAAAAAGAAATCGAAAAGATTAATCAAAGAATAAAGGAGTATCTTTGAAACAAAAAAGATTTACTCAAAACTGGAACATATAGATAAAAAAATGCTTGGTGCCAATTTTTGGCAAGATAAAGCAGAATCCCAAAAAACAATTAAGGAAAAAAAACTTTTTGAGGATTTAATCAATTCATATAACGAATCAGCTAATCAACTTAAGGATTTAGATGACCTTTACTCTTTAGCTACAGACGAGAATAATCTTAATGTAAAAAAAGAAGTTATGGAAAGTATTAAAGAATTGAGAGCAAAAGTTAAGAAAAATGAAATAAGGTGTTTTCTATCAGACGAGGCAGATTCATTTGATTGCTATGTGGAAATTCATGCCGGTGCTGGTGGCACAGAAAGTCAAGATTGGGCCAATATGTTAAGAAGAATGTATATGAAATGGTCGGATGACAAGAATTATAAATGTAATTTAATAAGTGAACATAAAGGCGATGAGGCAGGAATAAAATCCTCCACCATAAAAATTCAGGGGGATTATGTGTTTGGATGGCTTAAAAAGGAGTCTGGAATTCACCGTCTTGTAAGAATATCTCCTTTTGACTCAGGAGCTAGAAGACACACTAGTTTTGCAAGTGTTTGGGTTTATCCAGTCGTTAATGAAAATTTGAACATTGAAATATTAGACAAAGATTTGAGAATTGATACTTATCGCTCAAGCGGTGCTGGTGGACAACATGTTAACACAACTGACAGCGCTGTTAGGATAACCCATATCCCATCAAAAATAGTTGTTCAATGTCAAAATGAGAGGTCTCAACATAAAAATAAAGAAACGTGTATGAATATGTTAAGAGCAAGACTTTATGATTTTGAAATCAAAAAAAAAGATGAACAAAATCAAAATAATGAAGCTTCAAAAGCTGACATAGGGTGGGGTCATCAAATTAGATCATATGTGCTTCAACCTTACAGATTAGTAAAAGATAACAGGACAAACTTTGAAAGCACAAGCCCAGATAAAGTTTTAGATGGCGACATTGATGCTTTTTTAGAGAAATCTTTGTACCAAATTAAATGAAAAAAATAATTTTTAGAATTTTAATATTCACGTTATTACTAATCTTTGGTTTCATTACTTATCTGAGCACCATTGGTGTAAAAACAGATGCTTTTAACAGTCAAATATCTAAAGAAGTAAAAAAAATTGATAATCAATTAGAGCTAGATTTAGATAAAATAAGTATTATTTTGGATCCTTTTAAATTTAAATTAGTGTTAAAAACTGTTGGGACAAATTTAAAGAATAGAAATAAATTAATCAAACTAGAGAGTATCAGGTCTAATATTGACATTAAAAAATTCATAAATAAAAAATTTTCACTATCCGAATTAGATATAACTACTAGGACAATTGAAATTAAAAATTTAATTTCATTTATAAGATCCATCAAGGATAGCCCTCAAATTTACATATTAGAAAAATTTGTGAAAAAGGGATATTTGATAGCAGACATAAATTTTAAATTTGATCAAAAGGGTAATATTAAAGATGACTTTATTATAAAGGGGTTTGTAAAAGATGGTGAGGTTAAACCTTTCAAAAAGATAAATTTATCGAAAATAAATCTTATTTTTAATCTTCAAAATAATAAATTTGAATTTAAAGATATAAATTTATCGTATGGTAATAATAATTTGAATTTTCCAGAATTAAATATCAAAAAACAAGAAAACAAATTTTTAGTTTTAGGCAAAAATAACAGTAAAAACTTAGTTTTAGATAATAAAAAGATTAATCAATTATTGAATATCGATTTTTCTAGTCTAAAGATTAAATCAGCCGAGTTCGATTTATCAAATACTTTTTCATTTAGAATAAACAATAAATACAAGATAGATGATTTAAAGATTAATTCTTTAATGAATTTAAAAAATTCTAAAGTCGTAAGTTCAAAAAATTTAAAAGAGTTTTTCCCGGAATTAAATGAGATAATTGAGTTATCAGACCACCAAATACAAATTGAATATAAAAAAGATCTCCTAAGTATTATTGGTAATGGAAATATTCTTATCCAAAAAGAAAAAGACAATATTAAGTATAATTTTTCTAAATCAAAAAAAAACTTAAAATTTGATACTTCATTAGAAATCAAGAAAAACCCATTCCGTCTGAATTTTTTGAATTATAAAAAAAATCAAGATGATAAATTAAAAATAATTATTCTTGGAGTTAAAAATCTTTTATCAAATGAGATTAATCTTAAGAATATCTCAATAAAAGAAAAAAATAATAAATTTGAAATTCAAAACTTATCATTATCGAAGAAATATATAATTAAATCTTTTAGTGATGTAGATTTAAGTTATTTTGATAATGACTTATTAAAAAATGATTTATCAATTAAAAAAAGAGATAAAGACTATTTTTTAAAATCTAATAGTTTTAATGCCACTAAAATTATGGATGATTTATTGAAAGATGATAAAAATCCAGAGAGAAAAAAAATTTTTTCTAAAAATTTTAAACTTAATATAAAGATAGAAGAAGCATTTCTTGATAAAGATCATCTAATAAAAGATTTAGGTGGATATTTAATATTCAACAATAGTGAAGTAATTGATTCTAATTTAGCTGGAGCTTTTTCCGATAATCAGAGGATTAATTTAACTATTAGATCTACTTCAAATGAGAAAATTACAACTCTTTATTCTGATTTAGCTAAACCTTTTGTTAACAGGTACAAATTTATAAAAGGTTTTGAGGAAGGAAGTTTAGATTTTCATTCTGTTAAACAAAACAATGTTTCTAATTCAAAATTAATAATAGATAATTTTAAAGTACAAGAAGTACCAGCTTTAGCAAAATTGTTAACATTAGCATCTCTTCAAGGTATTGCTGACTTATTAACTGGCGAGGGAATAAGATTTACAGATTTTGAAATGAAATTTTCCAATAAGAAAGATCTTATGAGAATAGAGGAGCTATATGCCATCGGTCCTGCTATTTCTTTATTGATGGAAGGATATATTGAAAGTGATGATTTGGTTAGTCTTAGAGGAACTATGGTTCCAGCAACAACAATTAATAGAACTATATCCTCAATTCCTCTTCTTGGAGATATTTTAGTAGGAAAAAAAGTTGGAGAGGGTGTTTTTGGTGTGAGTTTTAAAATAAAAGGTCCCCCAAATAAATTAAAAACAACTGTAAACCCTGTGAAAACTCTTACACCAAGATTTATCACAAGAACTCTTGAAAAAATAAAAAAAAATTAGTTTATTTCAACTTTGACATGTCTTTTCTTACCTAAGGAGAGTTTAATTGTATTATCTTCAAATAATTTTTCACTGATTATTAGTTTCTCATTATTGATAATTTGATTATTAATTCTAACACCACTTCCTTTAATCAATCTTCTTATCTCACTTTTAGATTTTTCTAACTTGCAAAGAATTATCAAATCAACAATACTTAACTTGTCATTCAATTGATCTTTTTTAATTGAAACAGAAGGTAATGCAGAACCCATTGAATTTTCCGAAAAAGTTTTTTTTGCAGTTTCTTCACTTTTTTTCGCTTCTTGTTCACCATGAAGCATAGAAGTTGTTTGATTTGCTAAAACAATTTTTTGTTCATTAATATTTTTTTCTTTAATTTTCTCTATTTCATCAATACTTAAATCTGTGAAAAATTTCATAAATTTCGACACATCTCTATCGTCTATATTTCTCCAAAATTGCCAATAATCGTATGGTGACAAAAATTTTTCATCCAACCATATTGCTCCATTTTCAGTTTTTCCCATTTTAGCACCTGTCGCTAATGTGATTAAAGGAGTAGTCAAACCATATGTTTGTTGATTAGAATGTCTTTTAATTAAATCTACACCATTCACTATATTACCCCATTGATCAGATCCACCGATTTGCAATTCACAATTTTCTTTTTTATTAAGTTCTAAAAAATCGTAAGATTGTAAAATCATATAATTAAATTCCATGTAACTCAGAGATTGTTCTCTATCCAACCTTGTTTTTACACTTTCAAATGTTAACATTTTATTTATTGTAAAATGTTTTCCAATATCTCTCAAAAAAGAGATATAATTTAAATCTTTGAGCCACTCATAGTTATTAACAAATATTGGTTTTACATTTTTATCACTTGTATCTAAAAATTTTTTTAAAATTCTTTCAATATTTTTAGAATATTTTTCAATTTCATCTTCACTTAAAATTTTTCGTGTTTTATCTTTACCAGAGGGGTCTCCAATTCTTGTGGTTCCTCCGCCTAACAACACAATTGGTTGGTGTCCATGTTTTTGGAGCATTCGTAAACACATAATTTGTAGGAGACTACCAACATGTAAACTTTCAGCTGTACAATCAAAACCAATGTAGGCTTTAATCTTTTTTTTATCCAGTAAAGAAGATAACTCATTTTCATCAGTACATTGATAAAAGTAGCCCCTGTCTTTAAATTCTTTTAAAAATTTATTCATAAGCGTATAATTCTACAATATACAAATTTTGTTAAAAAAAAATGATAATGAAAAAAAAGATATTCACCTCAATAGGTTTGATGAGCGGTACATCAATGGATGGAGTGGATTTGTCAGTTATAAAATCTGATGGTAATGATCAATTTTCCAGCATTTATGATATTTATAAAGAGTTTGATGAAGGACTTTACAAGCAATTAATTAGTTTAAGAGATAAAATTAGCAATTTTACAGACTTAAAAACTCATTCTAAAGAGATCAATGATGTAGAAAAAAAATTTACATTATTCAACGCTCACTTAATAAATGAAGTGATTGGACTCATTAATGAAGAAATTGATTTAATAGGTTTTCACGGTCAAACAGTGTTCCATAATCCAAAAATTCAAATTTCAAAGCAGTTAGGAGATGGAAGACTTTTATCTAGTTTATTTAAAAAAATTGTAATCAATAACTTTAGACAAAATGATTTAAATCATGGAGGCCAAGGTGCTCCACTTACACCAATATTTCATAGTTTGATTTCAAAAATTATCCAAAAAAATTTTAAACTTAAATTACCAATAAACATAATCAACATCGGAGGAATTACAAATATCACTCAAATCAAAGAAAATATAAATAATTCAATAAATTTTTTTGCTTATGATGTGGGTCCAGGAAACTGTTTGATAGATGATTGGGTAAGAAATAATAAAGATTTAAAATTTGATAAAAATGGAAATTATGCAAATATTGGAAAAGTTGATGATTTAATTTTAAATCAAGCAATAGATAACTTTGAGTTTAAATCTTACGAAACATCACTAGATGTAAAAGATTTTGATACATCATTTGTAAAAGGTTTATCATTTGAGGACGGGTGTGCGACATTAACAAAATTTACTGCATATCTAATTGCCGATGGTTTGAGGAAAATTAATAAACAAAATGATATTAATCCTCATTATTGTATATTTTGCGGAGGAGGAAGAAAAAATAAATCTTTGATGCAATCAATTGAAAATTATTTAGTAAACAAAAATATGATTATAAATGATATAGACGACTACAATTTTGATGGAAATTTTATTGAGTCACAAGCCTTTGCCTATCTAGCTATAAGATCATTTTTAAAATTACCAATCTCATTTCCTAGCACTACAAGATGTAAAAAAGCTATTTCAGGTGGTGATATTTTACAAAATTTTTAATAAAGAGCAGTTTCTTTTTTAATGTACTTGTTTAAACATTCATTTAATTCAGACTCACTTTTTGTAAAAAAATGATTTGCATCAGATATGTTTTGAAATTCTACTTTTATTCCTTTTTGAGCGCTAAGTTTATTATCTAAATCTTTAATAAATTCAAAAGGCACTAATTCATCTTTTTTTCCATAAACTATTAAGCCGGATGATGGACAAGGTGACAAAAAAGAAAAGTCATAAACATTTGGCTGTGGTGAAATTGCGATAAATCTATTTATCTCAGGTCTTCTCATTAACAACTGCATCGCAATTAAAGAACCAAAAGAAAATCCTGATACCCAACATTGTGAATTATCAAAATTTTCTCTTTCTAACCAATCTAGTGCAGCTGCTGCGTCTGCTAATTCTCCTTGTCCATTGTCAAATTCTCCGTCACTTTTACCAACACCTCTAAAGTTTACTCGACATACAGAAAAATCATTTTCCATAAAAGCATGAAAAGTTTCTACAACAACTTTATTATTCATTGTTCCACCATATTGAGGATGGGGTTGTAATATTAAAGCAATAGGTGAAGTACTCTTTTTACTTTTAAAATATTTAGCTTCTAGTCTTCCAGCAGGACCAGGAATAAATATTTCTAAAATTTTATTATCCATAATTGATATTGATAATTATTCTCAAAAAAAAATTACGTTTAACACATGTACGTGACAAAATGTTAATTTTTTTTTTTGTTAGATACTTGACTATTTTAGTCGGGTTTATATATACCCATATAAATAAAGGTTTTATGAAATTAACATCTAAAGGCAGATATGCGGTAATGGCTTTAGTGGATCTGGCAAGATTTAATAATATTAATCCAGTATCTTTAAGAGACATTTCGCTTAGACAAGGTATTTCACTTGATTACTTAGAGCAAATTTTTTCAAAACTTAGAAAAAAAGAGATTGTTCAAAGTGTTAGGGGAAATCAAGGTGGTTATATTTTAAACAAAAAAGCTAAAGAGATAAAACTTACTAATATTTTTGATGCTGTTGATGAAAAAGTTAAAACAGTTCAGTGCAAAAAAGAGTCCAAAAAAAGTTGCAATGGTAAATCTACAAAATGTTTAACCCATAATTTATGGGATGAGCTTGAAAATCATATTAATGATTTCTTTGAAAAAAAGAGTTTAGAAGACCTTATTCAAGATAACATTGAGAGAAGAATTTAAAAATGGATACTAGAGAAAAAGACATAGAAAAGTTAAAAGATTATAAGTACGGCTTTACTACTGATATAGAAAATATTAGAGCTCCAAAAGGCTTAAACGAAGACGTAATCAAATTTATTTCTAATATCAAAAAAGAACCAAAATGGATGTTAGATTTTAGATTAAAGGCTTATGAGAGATTAAAACTTTTAAAAGAACCTAATTGGCAAAAACCAAAATATCCTAAGATTGACTATCAAGATTTATATTATTACTCGGCCCCAAAGAGCATGAAAGACAAACCAAAAAGTTTGGATGAGCTTGATCCTAAACTTTTAGAGACATACAAAAAACTTGGAATTCCATTACAAGAACAGGCAAGACTAAATGGAATTGCTGTCGATGCTGTATTTGATTCGGTTTCAGTAGCAACTACTTTTAAAGGTGAGTTGACTAAATATGGAATAATTTTTTGTTCAATGTCAGAGGCAATTCAAAAACATCCTGATCTTGTAAAAAAATATTTAGGTACAGTGATACCAGTAACCGATCATTTCTTTGCCACACTAAACTCAGCAGTTTTTACAGATGGTTCATTCGTTTATATTCCTGAAGGTGTTAAGTGTCCTATGGAACTATCAACTTATTTCAGAATTAATGCATCAGAGACAGGACAGTTTGAAAGAACATTAATTATTGCTGATAAAGGGAGTTATGTGAGTTACCTCGAAGGATGTACTGCGCCAATGAGAGATGAGAATCAATTACATGCAGCAAATGTTGAATTGATTGCTTTAGAGGATGCAGAAATAAAATATTCAACAGTACAAAATTGGTATCCGGGTGATGAAAATGGTAAAGGTGGAATTTATAATTTTGTAACTAAAAGAGGATTATGTAAGGGAAAAAATTCTAAAATTTCTTGGACTCAAGTTGAGACAGGTTCAGCTATAACTTGGAAATATCCAAGCTGTATATTAAAAGGTGACAACTCAATTGGAGAATTTTATTCTATAGCAATTACAAATAATCATCAAAAAGCAGACACTGGAACAAAGATGATTCACTTAGGAAAAAATACCAAAAGTAAAATTATTTCAAAAGGTATAAGTGCTGGATTTTCTGATATGACTTACAGAGGTTTAGTAGATATTAACTCAAAAGCAAAAAACTCGAGTAACTACACACAATGTGACTCTTTATTAATGGGTAATAAATGCGGTGCACACACAGTACCTTATATTAAAAATAAAAATTTTGACTCAAATATTGCACACGAAGCTACGACATCAAAAATTAGTGAAGAACAATTACATTACTGCCAACAAAGAGGACTTAATCCTGAAGAAGCTGTAGGATTGATTGTTAATGGTTTTTGTAAGGAAGTATTACAGCAATTACCAATGGAGTTTGCAGTCGAAGCCCAGAAACTTGTAGGTATCAGTTTAGAGGGGAGTGTTGGTTAATGCTTAAAATAAGTAATTTAAATGCGAATGTTGAAAATAAATCGATATTAAGGGGTTTTTCATTGAATATAAATCCTGGCGAAGTTCACGCAATTATGGGTCCAAACGGATCAGGAAAAAGCACATTATCTAATATTCTATCAGGAAAAAAAGGTTACGAGGTATCAGGTGAGATCTTATTTGAAAATAAAAATTTATTTGATCTTGAGACAGAAGAAAGAGCACACAAGGGAATATTTTTAGCTTTCCAATATCCATTAGAAATTCCAGGTGTAAATACAAATATTTTTCTAAAAACATCTTTGAATGCAATCAGAAAAGCAAGAGGTGAAAAAGAATTAGATGCGATTGAATTTTTAAAACTTGTTAAAGAAAAATCTAAGGAATTAAAATTTGATGAGGAAAAACTGAATAGACAATTAAATGTTGGGTTTTCCGGTGGAGAAAAAAAGAAAAATGAAATTTTACAAATGTCTATGTTAGCTCCAAAACTATCCATTTTAGATGAGACAGACTCAGGCCTAGACATAGATGCGCTTAAAATAGTTGCAGATGGTGTTAATACTTTAAGAAATAAAGATAATTCTTTTTTAATAATAACCCATTATCAAAGATTATTAGATTACATTAAACCTGACTTTGTTCATGTTCTAATGAATGGAAAGATAATAAGATCTGGTGGTCCAGAATTAGCAATCGAGTTAGAGAAAAAGGGATACGAAAGTTTTAATTAAATGAGTGAACAACTACAGTCAGATTTTGATAAAATAGTAAAAACTTCAAATCTTTCTAATGAGGAGATTCGATTTAAAAAAATTTTTTTAGATAATTTCAAAAAAAAAGGTTTTCCAAATAGAAAGCAAGAAGATTGGAAGTTTTTAGATATCAGTCAGATCATCAAAAAGAATATTAGCGACTTAAGTTTTTTCAATGATTATTCTCAATCTAATAAAATCGATCCATCTATTTTTGTTGATGGTTTGGAGCATAATAAGATTATTTTTATAAATGGAAGAATTGAAAAAATTGATTTTAATTTTGAAGACCAAAATAAAATTGAAATAATTGATGAAACTAAAAAAGATATATCTCTTGATTGTGAAAATTCATTAATTGATTTAAATAGTGCATTTACTGATAAAATTTTTAAAATTTTAATCAAAAAAAATTATTCTCTAAAGAAACCTCTAATTATTTATCACTCAACAGATGATAAAATAAAGTCAACCAATATCAATTTGAGATTAGATTTTGAATTAGGTGAAAATAGTTGTCTAAAACTTATTGATTATTTTTCTAATAACACAGCGAAAAACTTTATTAATATTTTTTATAATTTCAATTTAGAAAGTAACTCGATCCTCAAAAACTATAAAATTGATAAATTTAGAAATAATAATTTAAAATACTCTTTTAACAATATTGAACAGAACAATAACAGTGTTTCAGAAACATTTATATTATCTGCTGGTTCAGATTATATAAAAAATGAAATTAATTGTAATTTAAATGGTGAGTATTCCTCTGCATTTATTAATGGTATTTTCTCCTTGAAAGAAAACCAACAACACGAAATTAGAACTACAATCAACCATTTAGTAGAGAACACAAAAAGTTATCAACTTATTAAAAGTGTTCTAGGAAAAAATTCAAAGTCAGTATATCAAGGAAGAATATTTGTAAGTTCAAAAGCTCAAAAAACTGATGGGTATCAATTAAGCAAAGCAATATTGCTAGATGAAACATCAGAGTTTAATGCAAAACCAGAATTAGAAATTTATGCTGACGATGTAAAATGCTCTCACGGATCAGCATCAGGAAGTTTAAATGAAGACTCAATCTTTTATTTAATGTCTCGTGGTTTAAGTTACCAACAATCAAAAGAACTTTTGATAAATGGGTTTTTACTAGATGTTATCGAAAAGATCACTGACTCTGAAATTAGGAACTTAATTAAAAATATTATTGGGGTTAAAGAATGAATATAGATAACATTAGAAAAGAATTTCCAATTTTTGATGAAAAAATTCAAAACAATGATTTAGTTTATTTAGATAGCGCTAACTCCTCTCAAAAACCTAAAGTAGTTCTTGATAGAATAAATGATTTTTATTCCAAACAATTTTCAAATGTAGGGAGAAGTATTCATTATTTGGCCGTTGCAGCTACTAATTTGTATGAAAATACTAGGACTTCTGTACAAAAATATATAAATGCAAAAGATAAAAATGAAATTGTATTCACTAAAGGTGCTACAGAGGCTTTAAATTTGGTCGCTAATACTTTAGGTCAAGCAGTCTTGGAGCCAAATGATGAAATTTTAATTACAGAGCTAGAGCATCATTCAAATTATGTTCCGTGGCATTTTTTAAGAAAATCAAAAAATATTAAAATAAAGTTTGCAGAGATAAATGAAGATGGAGACATTCCGATTGAAAATATAGAGAAAGAAATTACAGATAAAACTAAAGTAATAGCTATAACACATTTGTCTAATGTTACTGGTGCAGTTTTACCAATAAAAGAGATAACCCAATTAGCACATTCAAAAGGGATTGTTGTTGTAGTAGATGGTTGCCAAGGAGGCCCACATTTAAAATTGGATATGCAGGATCTAGATTGTGATTTTTATGCAATATCATGTCACAAAATGTACGGTCCAACAGGTCTTGGAGTTTTGTATGGAAAAAAGAAATGGCTAGAGCAACTACCACCATACCAAGGAGGTGGAGGAATGATAAATGAAGTTAAAAAAGATAGAATTTCTTATGGAGAACTTCCAAATAAGTATGAAGCTGGAACAATGGCTACAGCTCAAGTCATAGCGTTTGATCAATCTATAAAATTTTTAGAAAGTATAGGAATTGAAAATATAATTAAACATGAAAAAGAATTAATAGAATACGGCCAAGAAATTTTAAAAAAAAATAATTCTGTGAAATTAATTGGAAATCCAAAAGAGCGTGGTGGAGTTTTATCTTTTACTGTAGAAGGAGTTCATCCACATGACATTGCAACAATCCTGGATGAAACTGGAGTTGCTATAAGAGCGGGTCATCATTGCTGTCAAATACTTCATGACAAATTAGGTATACCCGCAAGTGCGCGGGCATCATTGGGAGTTTATAATACTAAAGATGATTTAGATAAATTAAATGAAGGTATTATTAATTGTAAAAAAATTTTTGATTTAAAATGAACTTAAAAGAATTATATCAAGAACTAATTTTAGAACATGGAAAAAATCCTAGAAATTTAGGAAAAACAGAAAATTTTAACAAAGATGCAAAAGGAAATAATCCATTATGTGGAGACAATGTACATGTATATTTAAAATTAAATGAACAAAGAAAAGTAGAGGATATTTCTTTCGAAGGAAGTGGATGTGCAATATCAATGGCATCGGCTTCTATAATGACAGATTTAATTAAAGGAAAAAGTGATAATGAGGCCAAAGAAATAATTGAGGATTTTTTAGGAATGATCAAAGAAAATCCTGAACTTAAAAATAAGATTTTAAAAGAAGACGATAAAACAAAATTAATGTGTTTATCAGGTGTAAAACAATATCCCATGCGAGTTAAATGTGCCACCTTATCATGGCACACTTTAGTGTCGGCAATAGAAAATGATGGAAAAGAAATCAGCACAGAAAACTAATTATGGATGTTAAAAATAAAATAATTGAAGAAATAAGAAAAATCTACGATCCAGAATTACCAGTGAATATATATGAACTTGGATTAATTTATGATATTAAAGTAGATGGTAGTAAGGCTAAAATTAAGATGACACTAACAACACCAAATTGTCCAGTAGCTGAAAGTTTACCTAAAGAGGTGAAAGAAGGCGCAATGCAAGTAGAGGGAATAGATGATGTAGATCTCCAACTAGTTTGGGATCCACCATGGACAAAAGATATGATGTCAGATGCTGCTAAATTGGAGTTGAATTTATAATGGGTCAAATAATTAAATTAAGTGATAATGCTGCTTCAAGAATAAAAGAAATTATGTCTAATGCTGAAAAAAATGCAATTGGTGTGAGAGTTTCTGTAAAATCAGGTGGCTGTGCAGGTATGTCATATGTGATGGAATACTCGAAAAAGATAAATCCAAACGATGAGTTGATTGAGGACAAAGGAGTAAAAGTCTACATTGATGCAGCTGCAGTTATGTATCTTCTAGGGACAGAAATGGATTATAAAAAAGAGGATTTCTCCTCTACATTTGTTTTTAATAATCCTAACGAGACTGAAAGGTGTGGCTGCGGAGAATCCTTTAAGGTTTAACAGCTATAATACATTTCAAATTCAATTGGATGCGGAGTATGTTCGAAATTATGAATTTCCTCATACTTTAATGCGATGTAAGCATCAATTTGATCATCAGTGAATACATTACCTTGTTTTAAGAAATCTCTATCTTTATCAAGACTTTCCATTGCTTCTCTTAAAGATCCACAAACAGTAGGTATTTTTTTAACCTCGTCCTCAGACAACGCATAAAGATCTTTATCAAATGATTTACCTGGATCAATTTTATTTTTAATGCCATCTAAACCAGCCATTAACATTGCAGCAAAAGTTAAGTAAGGGTTTCCAGCAGCATCACCAAATCTAATTTCGCATCTAGCAGCTTTTTTACTTAAAGTAATAGGAATTCTACAAGATGCTGATCTGTTTCTTGCTGAATAAGCTAATAAAACTGGAGCTTCAAATCCTGGGATTAGTCTTTTGTAACTATTCGTTGTAGCGTTAGAAAAAGCGTTAATTGCTTTCGCATGTTTTAAAATTCCACCTATGTAGTTTAAAGCTGTATCAGACAATCCTGCGTATTTATCACCAGAAAATAATGCAGTATCACCTTTCCAAATTGACTGGTGAACGTGCATACCTGAACCATTATCACCCTTAACAGGCTTTGGCATAAATGTAGCTGTTTTACCAAATGAGTTAGAAACCATGTGAACAGCATATTTATAAAGTTGTAAGTTATCAGCTTGATCTACAAGAGTTCCAAAGTACATTCCAAGCTCATGTTGACTTGGTGCAACCTCATGGTGGTGTTTCTCTACCTTGATGCCCATTTCTTTCATGGCTTTTAAATATTCACTTCTCATGTCTTGTTCACTATCAACTGGTGGAACAGGAAAATAACCACCTTTAATCCCTGGTCTATGACCTAAATTTCCATTTTCATATTCTTTACCGGTATTGTAAGGACCTTCCTTACTATCTATTTTAAATCCAGTTTCATTCATATCATTTTTAAATCTCACATCATCGAATACAAAAAATTCCGCCTCAGGACCAAAAAAAGCTTTATCTCCTATCCCTGAACTTTTTAAGTAGGCCTCAGCTTTTTTGGCTGTGCCTCTTGGATCTCTCTCATAAGGATCTTTTTTTATTGCATCTAAAATATCACAAAAAAGATTCAAGGTATTATGAGATGTAAATGGATCTACGATTGCTCTTGATGTATCTGGTTTGAGGATCATGTCAGACTCGTTAATCGCTTTCCAACCTGCAATTGATGATCCATCAAAAAAAATTCCTTCGTTTAACATTTCATCATCGACCATCTTTGCATCCATGGTTACATGTTGTAATTTACCTCTAGGATCAGTAAATCTTAAGTCTACGTATTCAATGTCTTTATCTTTGATAGTTTTTAATACATCGTTTGAACTCATGTTATCTCCTTTATAATTCTGGGCCTTGTGATATCAAATAAAGACTGTTAAATAATGTTCTTTTACTTTATATCACCTATGCACTTTTCACATAAGTTTACAATCAAACTTAAAAAAAAACTAACACTCATAAGTTGAATAATGACATTAATAGATAAAGAACCAGTACAAAGAGTTGAGAAAATATTGAAAGAATTTAACACAAATTCTGAGGTAATTGTTTTAAAGAGTTCAGCAAGGACCGCTCTTGAAGCCGCTAAATCTTTAAATTGCGAAGTTGGTGCGATCGTCAAAAGTTTACTTTTTAAAACTGAGCAAAACTTTACTTTATGTCTTGTATCTGGAGATAAAAAAGCCTCACTTAATAAGATTAAAAAAATTTTAAATATGAAAGATATATCCATGGCTTCAGCTGATGATGTTAAAAATGTTACAGGCTTTACAATAGGGGGCGTATCACCAATTGGTCATCTAAAAAAAATCGAAATTTTAATAGATCTTTCTTTAGAGAGATTTGACGAATTATTTGCTGCCGCTGGTCATCCTAACTGTATCTTTAAGATTAGTTTTGAGGATTTGAGTAAAATTACCAATGGATCAATAAGAGAATTAGTAGAATGAGACAACCAAAATTATTAGATTATTTATTATTAGTTTTATTAGCATTAATTTGGGCCTCTGCTTTTTTTAATATTAAAATTGCAACTTATTCTTTTGGACCTGTAACAATTGCTTTTTTAAGAGTTTTTTTTGGAGCTATACCTGTTTTATTACTTTGTTACTATAAGGATATAAAGATAGAAGCATTTTCAAGAGATTGGTACTGGTTTGCCTTAATAGGTTTTATAAATCTAGTTGCGCCTTTTTTTCTTATCGCATATGGAATCAAATCTGTTCAAAGTAATCTAGCAGCAATTTTAATGTCTACTACACCTTTAAGCTCAACTGTGTTGGGTCATTTTTATACAAAAAATGAGAAGTTCAACTTTATTAAAACTTTTGGAATTTTGATTGGTTTTTCTGGAATCCTCTATTTATTTTCAGATAATCTATTGATTGATGAGAATAATTTCATATCTGCTTTATTGATACTCTTAGGCTCTACCTGTTATGTAATTGGAGGTGTTTTAACCTTAAAAATAAGTAAAAAGAAGAATGAAAATGTAACTGGATCTATATTAATTTGGGCAACAATCATTTTGATACCACTTGTTAGTTTTATTGAACAACCCTGGAATTTGACACCAAGATTAGATTCAACTATTTCAGTTGTTTATTTGGGACTTGTTTCAACAGGAATAGCTTGGCTTTTAAGATTTAGAATTTTAGTAAACAATGGATTAATTTTTCAATCACAAGTATCTTATCTAATTCCTATTTTTGGAACTATTTTGAGCTATATATTTTTAAAAGAATTAATTACTACAAAAGTATTAATTTCTTTAATTGCAGTTTCAATTGGTATTTATTTTGTAAGAAAAGCAGATTATAAAAAAATTATTTAAGCGATGCAAAAGCTTTAATGTGTTGTGGACTTGTTTCACAGCATCCCCCTAAAATAGTAGCACCTGCATTCTTAAATTTTTTTACGAACTCAAACATTTTTTCTGGAGATAAATCATCTCTCTTACCTAAAAACTTGTTAGGTTGTAAATAATCATTTTTTTTATTGTTTATATTCAATGGTGCGGTTTTTAAATATCCATTTAACTTAAAACCAAATGGAACGCCTAAATTTTTAATTTCATCAAAATTTAAGTCATAATTTTCAGGTGAAATACATGAAAGAATAACACCAAGTGTTTTCTGCTTTTTAAAAATACCTTTTAATTCTGAAATTGGCTCCCCACTTGGCATTTTGGTGCCATCGGAAATATGCGCTCCAATCAAATAAGGTTTATTGAACTCTTGTATACTATCAATCGCAATACTGATTTCTTTTAAACTACTCAAAACGTCAAAATAAAAAAAATCTACAAAGGGGTTTAATATTTTTGCTTGATTGAAAAAGTCTATATTTATTTCATCTTCTAATCTATCATCGACTTTATAAGTTGAGTCTTGAGGAGGCAATCCTCCAGCAACTAAAATTTCGGGAAAATAATCTTTTGTTTTTTTTGCAATTTCTCCAGCTTTTTTGTTTAGATATTCAAATTTATTATCTATTCTATTTTCTTTTAATCGAACTCTTCTTGATGCAAATGTATTTGTAACGATGACCTCTGCGCCCGCTTTGATATAATCTAAATGAGCGTTAAACAAAAGATCATGATAATTTTCATTTAATAAAGCACTTGCGCTCCATAAACTTCCCTGGGGTTTCATTCCCCTAGCCAAAAGTTCTTGACCCATTCCACCATCTAGAATTCTTGTTTGTTTAAAAAAATTTATATCCATTTTGAATTCTTTAATTGCACAAATAAAAATATTAATCACCTGATTAATAGACACAACATGTAGTAGTCGCACAATCCAGAGTAGAAATTTAAATTTTAAGAAATAGACACTGATCATGATTACTAGTTTAATAAAAAAATGGCTATTAAAAGAAAAAAAATAGCAAAAAAAAAGACCAAAAAAAAAATTAAGTTGGTCAAATCATCTAGAAAAAAAATAAAAACGAAAACTAAGGTTAGACGGAAAGTGTCTGCGACCAAGAAACGTTTAAATAAATCTAGAAAAAACAATAACATCAAGTCAACTAACAAAAAAAAGAGGAGAAAAAAAATGAGTGCAGAAGCAATGAAAGTGTCATCTGTATTAGATACTTCTCATTTAAAGGTGAAATTTCCGTTTAAAGCTAAGTATGGAAACTACATTAATGGAAAATTTGTAGAGCCTAAATCTGGTAAATATTTTGATAATGTTAGCCCGATTTCTAATGAGAAAATCTGTTCAGTAGCACGATCAAATGAACAAGACGTTGAGGCAGCATTAGATGCAGCTCACGCAGCTTTCGTTGAGTGGGGAAAAACTGACATCACTACAAGATCAAATCTCTTGTACAAGATCGCTGATGTTTTAGAAAAAAATCTAAACTTATTAGCAGTTGCTGAATGTTTAGATAATGGAAAACCTATCAGAGAATGTATGGCAGCAGATTTACCACTGGTCGTTGATCATTGGAGATATTTTGCTGGAGTTATTAGAGCAGAAGAGGGATCTATTGCTGAAATAGCTAATAATCAATACTCATACAATTTTCATGAACCACTAGGTGTAGTTGGTCAAATAGTTCCATGGAATTTCCCATTATTGATGGCAACATGGAAATTAGCACCAGCACTTGCAGCAGGAAATTGTTCAGTTTTAAAACCAGCTGAGCAAACACCAGCATCAATCATGGTAATGATGGAACTTATTGGAGACTTATTACCTCCAGGGGTTGTCAACATTGTGAGTGGTTTTGGATTAGAAGCAGGTAAGCCTCTAGCATCTTCTAAAAGAGTTGCTAAGGTTGCATTCACTGGTGAAACAACTACTGGAAGATTAATCATGCAGTATGCTGCACAAAACATAATTCCAATTACATTAGAATTAGGTGGAAAATCTCCTAACATTTTCTTTGAAGATATCATGGAAAAAGATGATGACTTCTTTGATAAGTGTATAGAAGGTTTTGTAATGTTTAATCTAAACCAAGGTGAGGTTTGTACTTGTCCAAGTAGAGCTTTAGTTCAAGAGTCTATCTATGATAAATTCATGGAAAGAGCTATTGCAAGAACAAAAGCTGTTGTTCAAGACAATCCTTTAAAAATGGAAACTATGATTGGAGCTCAAGCCTCAGTAGAACAGATGGAGAAAATTAAATCTTTCTTAGATATTGGTAAGAAAGAGGGTGCAAATGTTCTAACTGGTGGAAGTGAAGCTAAATTGAATAGTGGCCTAGAAAAAGGTAACTACATTCAACCTACTATTTTTGAAGCTAACAACAAGATGAGAATCTCTCAAGAAGAGATTTTTGGACCAGTTGTATCAGTGATCAAATTTAAAGATGAAGCAGAGGCATTAAAAATTGCTAATGATACTCTTTATGGTTTGGGAGCTGCTGTATGGACTAGAAATGGTAATATAGCTCACAGAATGGGTAGAGCGATACAAGCAGGAATAGTATGGACAAATTGTTATCATGCTTATCCAGCACACTCGCCGTTTGGTGGTTATAAACAATCAGGAGTTGGAAGAGAAACTCATAAAATGATGCTTAATCATTACAGACAGAATAAGAACTTACACGTTTCTTATGCTGAAAAGAAATTAGGCTTCTTTTAAACAAATAATATATACTGGTCCATGATTCGACATCATGGGCCAGAGAAAAAATATGAAAGTATCCGCAACTCACTCAGCGTTAAACTTGCTATCAGAATTAAAAGAGAAGTATGGTGAAAAGTTAATGTTTCACCAATCAGGAGGTTGTTGCGATGGGAGTGCACCCATGTGTTTTCAAGAAGGAGAATTTCCTTTAGGTGATAACGATATAAAGTTGGGAGAAATTGGGGGAGTTCCGTTTTATATGAATGGTGATCAATATGAAAAGTGGAAACACACAGATCTTACAATAGATGCCGTAAAGGGTATTGGTGGAATGTTCTCCTTAGATAATGGCACAGGTAGACGATTTTTGACAAAATCTGAGATATGTCTCGTGGTAGACAACGATAATCCCAACCACTAATTTTATTTCTTTAATTTTGCTGTAAATTTTAAATCGTCAATTTTGAAGAGAGATTTATTTTTCTCAATATATTCGTTCATTAAAAGGCTTTTTTCCTTATCAAATTCAATAACTTTTCTATTGTTTAGATCAACGTGTAGAGCCAGCACTTCAATAGTAGAGGCTAAAAAATTTTTTTCTTTGTGTACCATTTCAATTTTGTATTGGAGACGTTTTTTATCATGATCAAAATAAACCAAATTAATGTCCACTTCATCATTTAGTTTAAGCTCTTGATTATAAGTCATGTGGGATTCTACAATCATTGTACTCTTACCAGTGGTTTTTGCTGAATTTTCTCCCATTTTAAATTTATCATTTAAAACATCAGCACCATATTTATCAAAAATTAAAAGATAATATGAAACATTAAGATGGTTATTATAATCGATCCAATCTTTAATGATTTTCTGGGAACTTAAAAAAATTGACATTGGTTTTTGACTTAACTTTCATCAATGCCTGATTAAACTATCAGGCATGGATGAATTTTATTATTGACCTACACCTTTGTACTT
The DNA here is from genome assembly GCA_902633585.1 of uncultured Pelagibacteraceae bacterium. Classification (GTDB taxonomy): domain Bacteria; phylum Pseudomonadota; class Alphaproteobacteria; order Pelagibacterales; family Pelagibacteraceae; genus Pelagibacter. The sequence continues at coordinate 11,936 of CACPGZ010000002.1, read as the reverse complement.
CTGTGCAATCTTAGCAGCGTGAGCAGCGATATCATTTAGATTTGTTTCTTCTAAAATCACAAGATTACATAAAGTTCCACTTGCTTCGGTTGCCATTTTAATTCCAGCACCTTGTTCAAAGCTACCTTCAAACACAGCCATAAAATCATAAGCACCTCTAAGTCCGCAAAATGATACCATCTTTGCCCCTACTGCTTCTGCAGCAATTTGAGCAGCCTTTGATCTATCCGACCCAGGATCTTTACAGAATCCTTGAAAGCCTTGTGTAGTATAATTTCCTAAAGCATAAAATTTTGCCATAGAGTCTCCTTTTGTTAATTGTTTATGTTAGCATTGATAAACAAATTTTTTAATAGCAAAAATTACACAGTAGACACAACCTACAGTAATGCTAAGTTAAATACATGTACGAAAAATTTGGGCAATTTATTGATGGTAAATGGTGTCAGTCATCTGACAAATCAACATATGAAGTAATAAACCCAGCTAACGAGGAAGTGATAGGACACGCATCAAAAGCTACTGCTCAAGATGTTGATAGAGCATTAAAGTCAGCAGAAAAAGGATTAGAGGTTTGGAAAAAAACTGCTCCTTGGCAAAGGTCTTATATTATTAGAAGTATTGCAGACAAAATGAGAGAGAAGCAAGATGTGCTTGCAAAATGGATGACTTTAGAAGTCGGAAAACCTTTTGCAGAAGCTAAAGGTGAAGTAGGGGGTGCTGCAGATATATTTGAATGGAATGCCGAAGAAACAAAAAGAATTTATGGACAAACAGTTGAAAGTAGATTTGAAGATACTAGAGTGCATGTATACTATCAACCAGTTGGTGTTGTTGCAGCTTTAACACCTTGGAATTTTCCAGCAGTTTTGTCAGCAAGAAAAATTTCAACTGCTTTAGCAGCTGGCTGTTCAGTTATAGTTAAACCTGATGTAATTACACCTGGTATTGTAATGGAAATGGTTGATATCTGTAGAGAATGTGGTGTTCCTCCCGGTGTTGTTAATCTTTTATCAGGTGATCCACCAAGTATTGCACAACAACTAATAGCCTCTGATATTATAAAAAAAATTTCAATAACAGGATCTTCAAGAGTTGGAAAATTAATATTAAAACAGGCAGCCGATAAAGTTCAAAGAGTTACAATGGAACTTTCAGGTCATTCACCTTTTATAGTATTCGATGATGCTAATATTAAAAAAGCTGCCGATATGGCAATTGCCGCAAAATTTAGAAATAATGGGCAAGTCTGCATATCTCCCAATAGATTTTATATTCATGAAAGTAAGAAAGATGAATTTGTAAATTTGTTTATCGAAAAAACAAAAAAATTAAAAATTGGGGATGGTATGGATCCCACAACAAAATTGGGTCCATTAACTACAAAAAAAAGATTAAATGAAATTGAGGAACTAGTTGAAAAAACAAAACAAGAAGGTGCTAAAGTTTTACTAGGCGGCAAAAGACCTGCTGGTTTTAATAAAGGTTTCTTTTATGAACCCACTATATTTGATGATGTTAAGGACGATTTTACAATCATGAAACAAGAACCATTTGGACCATTAGTACCCATGTTATCTTTTAATTCTTTTGATGATGTTATCAAAAGAGCTAATAACCATGAACTTGGATTATGTAGCTATGTTTGTACTAACTCTATGGAGACTGCTCATTTAGCCTCTGAACATTTAGAGACAGGTTCAGTTGCAGTAAATACCCCAATGGTTGCATTAGCTGAAGCACCTTTCGGGGGAATTAAGCAAAGCGGATATGGTCGTGAAGGTGGATCAATGGCAATTAAAGATTACCTAAATATAAAGTATACCCATCTTGGTATCAAAGGGTAGTTAATGAAACTTTTAAGGGTTGGAGAACAAGGTAAAGAAATACCTGCAATTATTGACAGTCAAAATAATTTACGAAATTTATCTAAAATTATAAATGATTTTACACCTGAAAATTTAAATTTTGAAATTTTAGATAAAATAAAAGAGTTAAATTTAAACTCTCTTCCTTTAATTAATAATAATCAAAGAATAGGACCTTGTGTAATTAAACCAGCAAATTTTATAGCAATTGGTTTAAATTATAAGGCTCATGCTGAAGAAACTAATTCTGATGCTCCAAAAGAGCCAATCGTTTTTAATAAATCGCCAAATTGTATTATTGGACCCAACGATAATATTGTAATACCAAAAAAATCAAAGTCTTTAGATCATGAAGTTGAAATTGCATTAATTATTGGAAGTAAAGCTAAATATATAAAAGAGGATGAAGCACAAGATTATGTATTAGGTTACTGTATTTGTAATGATATAAGTGAGAGAGAATGGCAAAAAGACAGAGGCGGTCAATGGGTAAAAGGAAAATCTGGAGATACCTTTGGTCCATTGGGTCCTTACTTGGTTACAAAAGATGAAATAGATGATTTGTTTAATCTAAATTTATCATTAGATCTCAATGGAAAAAGAAGACAAACTGGTAATACTAGTTTAATGATATTTAATTTTAATTTTTTAATTTCACATATAAGTCAATTTTTAACTTTAATGCCAGGCGATGTGATTACAACCGGCACACCAGCAGGAGTTGGAATGGGAATGGACCCACCAGATTATTTGAAAGATGGTGATGAAATGATTTTAAGAGTTGATAAATTAGGTGCACAAAAATCAAAAATTGTTAAAGAGGAATAATGATTGAATTAATAATTGCTTTTGGTGCTGGATTGATAAGTTTTTTGTCACCGTGTGTTTTACCACTCATACCGGGTTATATTTCATATATTTCTGGTAGTTCAATTAATGAGCTTGTAGATAAGAAAAATATCAATTTATTTCCTATTATTTTATTTACAGTTGGTTTTTCTTTAGTTTTTATAATCTTTGGAGCAGCCTCAACTTTTTTAGGACAAATATTTTTAGAAAATTCTTATGAGTTGAGAATAGCTGCGGGATTAATAATTATTATTTTATCTCTTCATATAATTGGCATAATAAATCTAAAATTTTTAAATTACGAAAAAAGAATTCAAACAAATATTAATAAAAGTGTTTTTAGTCCTATATTAATAGGAATGGCTTTTGCATTTGGGTGGACACCATGTATCGGACCCATTTTAGGATCGATTTTAGTGTTAGCAGCAACCGAACAAAGTTTAAGCCAAGGAATATTGTTATTATCTTTTTATTCTGTTGGTTTAGCTCTACCTTTTATTTTATCGGGTTATTTAATACAAAGGTTTCTTATATTTTCAAAAAACTTTAGAAAAAATATTAATCTAGTTTCAAAAATAGGAGGAATAATACTATTGATCACTGGTATTTTGATATTAACAAATCAATTACAAGCCCTAGGATATTATTTACTAAATATTTTCCCTTTCTTACAAAATTTTGGTTAAACTAAATTATGAAAATTTATCAAATAGACTCTAGTGCGAGAAAAGATGGTTCAACCTCAAGAGCTTTAGCGAAAAAACTTTTAAATAAAATAAAAAAACCTGGAGATGAGGTTATCTATAGAGATCTAAATGATGAGATGGTTTTCGTATCTAATTTGACAGAGTCGGGAATGAAAATAGATCCTAAGGATCAAACAGAAACACATAAAAAAATGTTTAAGCTCTCAGATACTCTTGTAAGGGAATTGAAAGAAAGTGATATCATAATTATATCAGCCCCTATTTACAATTACGGACCTCCAGCAACCTTAAAAGCCTGGTCCGATCTTGCTGCTAGAATTGGGGAAACCTTTAAATTTAAACCGAATGGAAGGAGAGAGGGTTTATTAAAGAATAAAAAAGCTTATTTAGTAATTACTTCAGGAGGCACCAAGCTTAATAGCAATGAAGATTTTCTTACTCCTTGGCTAAAGTTTATTTTAAACTTTTTTGGTATAGAAAAGGTAGAGGTAGTGAGTGCTGATCAAATGTCACTAGATTATGAAAAATCAATAAGAGATGCTGAAAAACAGATAGAAAATATATCTTAATAATTAAATTTTCTCTTTAAATGTTTTAGTCTTCCTTCGGTACTATCGTAGTCAATATAACAACCCTGAAGAAAGCGATTACCTTCACTTGCATCATACTTGGTTCTGCCATGTAATAATCTATAATTGTCCATCATTAATAAGTCTCCAGGTAATAATTTAAATTCAATTTTATAACTTTCAGAATTATATAGCTCAGATAATTTTTTTCTCGCAGAATAAAATAATTCTAATTTCTCTTTGTCTATTAATGGAACAAAATCTAGTCTTGGACTAAAGCGAACTTGTTTAAAATTTCCACTTCCATCTAATTGAATCATTTCAGCCCAGTCCTCCAAAACTATCGTTTGATCTATAAATTGAAATCGTATTTTAACTTCTGTCAAAATTTTATAATAATCTGTAAATTCTTGTTTAAGTTTCTCAGAAACAGTGTATCCATCAACTAGAGTTGATAAACCACCAGATACCTCATTTTCAATGCATTGAAGAATTTGAATACATGGCACAGGATTTCTATAAGGGTTATCAGTATGGGGGGCTAGATTTAAAGATGTATAAGCTAAATCATTAGGATTTAGTTTTGATTGTACATTAAAAAATTCCCCAAAGTTTGTTCGCCTAACGCTACCGATTGAATTAGCAAACTTTACAATAAAATTATCTCTTGTAGGTACATTTTTAAAGATTACAAAACCATATTGATAAAAATTAATTAAAGCTTTGTACATTTCTTCGGTCTCAAATAAATTTTCATCGAACTCAAAAGTATTTTGTTCGCTGAAAGAAGAGTCCCATTTTATTTTTTTTATTTGTTTAATTTCATTAATACTTGAGAATTCTTTAAAAATATCAATAACAGCAATTTTTGTTAAAGCACCGTCATTAAAATTTACCTCTAAATAATCATTACACAAACTTAAATTTTTAATTTGAATATTTTCCTGCAATTGAGTTGGATCAAATAATCTTTGTTGAGTAGACTTATCGACAAATTTTTCTCCATTTACTCTCTCTCTTAGCCAAAATGGGTGAATTTCTTTTTTTAGACCCTTACTTTCAAAAAATACCTTGTTATTTTTTAACTCCAATTTCATTTAATTTTAAATCATTATTAAAAATTTAGCTTTAATCAATAGTAATAAAATAGTATTAGAGCGATGTGCAAATTTTAAAATCATCAGATTATAAACTTTATTCTAAATTTATTGAAAATTTAGCTTATAAATTGACAAGATTTTATTATTCCAAATTAAACAAACCCTTCAAAGTATCCAATAAACTTAGAAGTGGCTATGATCCAGTGACAACTGCCGACAGAGCTTTTGAGAGATTTATAAGAAATGAGATCAAAAAAAAATTTCCGAATCACCAAATTATAGGTGAAGAATTTGGCTCAAAAAAAACTAAAAGTGATTACTCTTGGATTATTGATCCTATCGACGGAACCAGATCATTTGTGATAGGAAACCCAACATGGAGCAACTTAATATCTCTAAATTACAAAGGCACTCCAATTATAGGTCTTGCAAACTTTCCAATTCTTAGAAAATTTTATTTTAATACTTCAAGTAATATTTCTTATGTTTCAGAGAATGGAAAAAAAAAGAGAATACTTGTTAATCAAAAAGCAACTTATTCAAATATGAAATTATCTGCAGCCTTTCATGGAAGTTTATCACTAAATAAACAAAAAAAAATTCCTCAAATTTTAAAGAGAATGCAGTTTCCTTGTTCAGATGCTTTGAGCTATTCACATTTAGCTGAGGGTAAACTTGATGTAGTAATTCAATGTGGAAATAAAATTTGGGATATCCACGCCTTAATTCCAATTATTGAAGCTGCGAAAGGTGTAGTTTCAACTTGGAAAAACGATAATGCCAAGAAAGCTGGGAATATTATTTGCTCAGCAAATAATGTTCTGCATAAAAAAATGCTCAAAATTTTAAAGCCAGTTTCTAGTTAGTTTTACCTAAAGTATTTAGAAGAATTACACCAATAATTATTAAACTAATTCCAATTATTCCATAAAGGTTTGGAATTTGTTGATATTTAAAAACTCCAAACAATGTTACTGCTGTTATTGTTAAACCTCCATAAGTTGCGTATGTAAAACCAACTGGAATAATATCCATGGCTTTTGATAAACAAAAGATACAAGCAATTATTGATATAATACAAAAAATAGTTGGAGCCAGGATTGTGAATCCGTTAGTAGATTTTAAATACCCATTTGAAGTTATTCCTAGGATAATTGCTAATATGAGAAAAATATATCCTGAAAAATTACTCATTATAAATAATAAAACTATTTAATAATTTTATCTACAATTTTTTGTACTATGGGTGCTACTAATGATATTGCAACTAATGCTACGGGCAAACTTATAGACCAAGCTTTGAAGAATCTCATATGGTACATTTCATCAAAACCCGTATTAATATATGTAATTATTAAAGTCATAATTAAACTCATACTGAAACTCATAAGACAGATAAATAAAATTTTAGTATATTTTTTTGGTAACATTATTTCTAAATACTTTGTTTTTGCAATTGTAGCATAAGTTTTTCAATCATTATCATAGGAGATTTCATATATGGATGAACTTTGTGAGCTTCAATATAACTATCAATAGCTTTTTGATAATTTTGTAAAGCAGTTTGTACTAAACCTTGACCTGTGAGTGCTCCGAAATGTCTTTTTTCAATATCCAGCACTTTATCTATGTCAGCTTGTGACATTTCATATTTACCCATTAAATACAATACTGTGGCTCTTTTATTCCAAGCTTCTGCCCAATTTGGATCTATTTCGATTACCTCTGTAAATATCTTATAAGCATCCTCAAGTTTGTTTTGAGACATCGAAGAAGATCCATCAGCTAAAAGATTTGTAAGACTATCTTTAGTGGGGTGGGTGGTCCAAAGACCCCATATTTTTGACTCAATTTTTTCCGAATTTTCAAAATCTGCGGCTTTTTTTAATTGATCAAACAGTTCATCAATTTGCTTTTGATGATACTCATTAGCACATAAAGATGTTGTAAAAAAAATAAGAAAAAAAAATAAAATTTTCTTCACTTATTTAGACATTGGAGTAGCGCCAGTTTCTAAACTAACAATTTTTCCATCTTTGTATCTATAAACTGCCATCACAGCTTCAACATTTCCATCGTTAAATGTAACAAGAGAATGATGTACACCTACCTCGTCATTTTCATATACAATTCTCACCTTATCTTGGTTAATATCACCGCTCATTGCCCATTTGATAACATCATCTTTTCCTAGTGAATTTCCAGATTTATGCATTGTGAATTTAAAATCATCATGCAAAAGTTCATTCATAGTTGCTTCGTCTTTCTTGTCTATTGCGTCCGTGTATCTTTTTAATATCGACATTTTATACTCCTTTAATTATTATTCCGTTACCAATTGAGTTTTTTAAACGGATTTGTTTTATTGGTTTATATTCATCAGAGTTATACCACTCTAAAGCTTTTTCGTAACTTGGAAATTTAATGACAACTGTTCTAGGATATTCCCAATTTCCTTCTAAAACTTTGGTTTCACCTCCACGGATTATATAGTCTCCACCAAATTTTTCGGCCAGTGGTTTAACTTTTTCAACATATTCCTTGTACTCTTCTGGTTTTTTTATCTCAATATTAAATATTGCGTAGCCTGACATTAAACGTAGATTTTATCAGATAAACCATAACAAAGCACTGCACTTAAAATAGTCAAAAACATTGGTGCATAAATTGCTTCATCTGATGTTTTATCGGTGTGCCCAAGTTTGTTTATTTTTGTACTATAGAAACCTACAATAAACGCTGAAAGGTTTTGTAAAAATATTAAATTAAAAAACGCCCAAGTTGCTTCCAAGCCATTAGGTCGAATAAATCCTACATAAATAGCCATCACAGTTGAACCAATAAAAATAGAGCCAAAAAATCTTACAATTCCTGCTCCTGTATCATGCATACCATATTGATTTAAGAAAGATTGCGTTTGAAAAACACACCTAAATCCATAGTAAGCAAAACCAGCAAAGTGAATTATAAATAAAGATAAATAAATTATTCCATTAAATTTTTCTAACATAATTTAAATCCTTTAGCTAAATATTGGTCTAATCTCATCTTCGATAGTACCTGCTATTGCAACTTCTTTTAACTGCTCTAAAAGTTTTATATATTCAGGATCTGCAGACATGTTAGCGTCAGCATCATTATCACCTTCAAACATGGGTCCAATTAAAGTTTCCCTTATTGTTCTTGGGTCTCCACCCATTTGAAAAGAGAAATAAACATCATGATTTGGGTAATGTTTTTTTCTTACTGCAGCTAAACCTTTCCCAATCTCCATTGCTTTTCCTAAACCATCATCTTTTACTCTCATTGTTCTTGTGTAAATTACTTTCATTTTTTTTCCTATCCAATTTAATTGAAAAAATTTTGGCCTATTCTAGGCGTTGTAATCCATTACATCATCTGTGCACTCAGTAAATTTATGAGGCTCAAAAAAGTCATTCATAGATGCTAATTGATTATTAATTGCCTCTGGATCTTTACCTTTCCACCAACAAAACATTTGCATTGTATCACCTGGAGTGTTCCAAGTCATTTGACATGCTGCATTTTCACTAGTCATCGATTTTACAATATCTTCCATTTTCATTGATGCAACTGTTTCTGAAAATTTATCTTTCATCTCCTTTGATTTGAAAGTGTGAGTTACCATGTAGTTTTTCATATTTTCTCCTTTATAGATTTATTTTAGAAAGCTCAAATAACTGAGCACTCTCTACACACTCGGCATAGATAGCTTTTGCAGTAGGATTATTACCAGTTACAAATTCTTTCATTCCAGCTTCATTATGAACATTAACTTTAAATAACATTCCACTTTTATCTGGTATCATAGCGCCAATAGTTTTTTCAGGATAAGCAACACTTTTTCTGACACTCATTCCCTCGTCTGATTGCATCCAACCCATGAAAGTTTCTAATTTACCTTCTTTAAGTTTAAGATGTACTAACATTTCTTTTTCCATTTTATCTCCTTGATTAATATAAAGTTTGAACGACTTTTTTTACTCTTTCGGCTCCATTTGGGACTAAAGCTTCAACAAATGTGTGACATTTATCAGTTTTAGCTTTGTCGTACTTTGAACCGTAATGTTTATCTACAGCTTTGTTAACTCCAGCATCCCAATCTTTTTCAGGTATACCTATTTCAAGAGCGTATGTTTTTAGAACTTTTACGGTTGAGATAGATTTTTCTTTCATACCGTATTCAAATTTTTCACCAGATGGAAGAAAGTAGTTTGCCATATAAATACCAACACAATCCCATGCTTTTGATTTATCGTTATCACTCATTCCTGCATTAGCAGATGTGAAAACTAAAAAAGATAAAATTATAATAATTTTTCTCATAACTCCTCACGTTAATTAATGTTATCTTAAAAATGTAACTGTTTTGTTACATGCCTGGTATGCGATATTATAACCAGCTAGGAATAGGTAGGTTTTTTTCCTTTAAAAATGATTTGTTAAACATCTTTGAGTTGTATTTATCTGATCTATCACAAAGAATTGTTACAATTGTTTTTCCTGGGCCTAGTTCTTTCCCCAATCTAATTGCACCTGCAATATTTACTCCACAACTAGTTCCTAAACTTAATCCTTCATTTTGTATTAAGTCATAAAGCAAGGGTAAAGACTCTTGATCGCTGATTTGAAAAGCACCATCAATTTTAGCTTCTGCAAAATTTTTAGTTATTCTACTCGATCCAATACCTTCAGTTATTGATCCACCCTCAGCTTTTAGTTCTCCATTCATAATATGATTATAGAGAGCAGAACCAGTTGGATCAGATAAATAAATTTTTACATCTTTATTTTTTTCTTTTAAAAATCTACTTACACCACCAATAGTCCCACCTGTTCCGGACGCACAAACAAAACCATCTACTTTACCATCGGTTTGTTCCCAAATTTCTGGTCCAGTTGTTTCGTAATGGCCTTTTGCATTAGCAGTATTATCAAACTGGTTGGCCCAAACTACACCATTGTTATTTGTACTTTTTAATTCTTCAGCTAAACGACCTGCAACTTTTACATAATTGCCATCATCTTTATAAGGTTTGGGTGGCACTAGTCTAAGATCTGCTCCGATATTTTTTAAAGTGTCTTTTTTTTCTTGAGTTTGGTTGTCATTCATTACGATTATTGTCTTATAACCTAAGGAATTTCCCAAAAGACATAAACCTATCCCAGTGTTACCTGCAGTACCCTCAACAACTATTCCACCTTCTGAAATCAATTTTTTTTCTTGCGCATCTTTGACTAATGCAAGAGCAGCTCTATCTTTTACTGATCCACCTGGATTAAGATACTCAGCTTTACCATAAATATTACATCCAGTTATTTCAGAAGCTGCTTTTAATCTTATTAACGGTGTATTGCCAACTGACTCGATAAAGTTATTTTTAATTTGTAACATTAATCCTTATCTTTATCTTTATCAGTAACGGCATAAGGTTGAAATCCTTTTGTAGCATCGCCAACTCTTGAAGCAGGAATTCCTACCATTATTGATTTCTCTGTAACATTCTTGGTAATTACTGCATTAGCACCGATTAAGGAATTTTTTCCAATTGTTACTGGTCCTAAAATTTGAGCACCGGAACCAACTACAACATTATCTTCTAAAGTTGGGTGTCTTTTGATGTTTCTTTGATCATTAGAATTTATACTTGGAGCAATTCCACCTAAAGTGACATTATGATAAATAGTAACATTTTCTCCTATCTCAGAAGTTTCACCTATTACAACTCCCATTCCGTGATCTATAAATAAATTTTTTCCAATTTTTGCTTTTGGATGAATCTCTATTCCGGTCAGAAATCTTGAAAATTGGGAAATGATTCTTGCAATTAAATCAAATTTAGCAATCGCAAAAAAGTTTGCAATTTTGTGAAAAAAAATAGCTTTAACACCTGGGTAAGTTAATATTAAACTTAGCTTTGATTTTGCCGCAGGATCTCTATCTATTATAGATTGTAAAAAGTCATTCATTAGTATTTGCCAGCTTGATAAAAAAAGTTATTGCTTATATAGTTACTTTACTCAGTATTTAAAGGAGAAAAATATGTACAAAAACACTAATTGTTTTCATTTAGCAATCCCATGTGGAGATTTAGAAACAGCAAAAAAGTTTTATAGCGAAACTTTAGGCTGTCGACTTGATAACTCAGCACAAGAATGGGCTGATGTAGATTTTTGGGGAAATGAATTAACTCTTCATGCTAGTGATCATAAACTAGATAGTGAAAGACACGATGTAGATATGGGTAACGTCTCGGTTCCACATTTTGGAGTACATCTATCTAGAAAAGATTTTGATACTTTAAAAAATAGATTGAAAGAGAGAGGGGCAAAATATTACGATGAACCTTATCTCAGATTTAAAGGAACAAAATACGAGCAAGAAACATTTTTTGTAAAAGACCCTAACGAAAATATTTTAGAAATTAAAACTTTAACGGCTAATTCAGAATAATCTGAATTTAGATGGAATACCTGGTATTAGGTTTCTTTACCGGGCTTAGCTTAATTTTAGCAATAGGTGCTCAGAATATTTTTGTAATCGAGCAGGGGCTTAAGAAACAATATATTTTTTTAGTATGCTTTGTTTGTTCTTTATCAGATTTATTACTGATATTTTCAGGTATACTTTTATTTCATTTTTTTCATCAATATTTTAATTTATTTATAGAATTAATCTTAAATATTTCACTAATAATTTTTTTAATTTATTTTATCTACTCGAAGATCAAATCTTTAAAAATTGATGTTAATTTTAATAGTGAAGTAAAAGAGGTTTCGAAGGGTGCTATTCTGTTAAAGACTCTCGGTTTTACTTATCTT
>CACPGZ010000001.1 GCA_902633585.1 uncultured Pelagibacteraceae bacterium | reverse complement strand
TAAATTACTTAAGATAAATAAGGTGTCGATATTTACACCTTATACAGATGAAATTAATCGATCAGTCATTAATTATTTTAAAAATGAAAAAGTAGAAATTCATGAATTATCTTATTTTGATATAGCTTCCGATTTAGACATAGGTAAAGTTGATCCACAATATTTGTTCGATGTTTTGAGTAAACAGGATCTTTTCAAAAGTGATGCATTGTTTGTTTCGTGCACAGCTTTACCGGTGTTGTCAATTATCAAAGATTTAGAAAAGAAAATAGGAAAGATAGTTTTATCAAGTAATCAGACATTAATATGGGATACTCTTAAACAGATAAACTATAATAACAAAGTTGAGGGTTATGGAGAATTGTTTAACACATAGTTATGCTTTTTAGTAAAGAGGAATATCAACAAAGACTTTCTAAAGTTAAAAAGATGATGAAAGAAAAAGGTATAGAACTTTTGATTTCTCACGATACAAACAATATGAATTACTTAACTGGTTATGATGCTTGGTCTTTTTACTATGCCCAATGTGTGATAATACACGCTAATGCTGATGAGCCAATTTGCTTTGTTAGAGAACAAGACGCTGGGGGCGCTTATATAAAAACTTACCTTAAAAAAGAGAATATTATTGTTTATGATGAGCATTATATCCACACGTGGCCTAAACATCCTTACGACTATTTAGTAAAAATAATTAAAGATAACAAATGGGATAAATTATCAATTGGATTGGAAATGGATGCTCATTATTTCACAGCATTTTGTTACGAAAAGATAAAACAAGGATTGCCAAGTGCAAAAATAAAAGACTCTGAAAGATTAGTTAATTGGACAAGATTAGTTAAATCTAAGGCAGAAATAGGTTATATGAAATCTGCTGCAAAGATTTCAGAAGTTGGAATGAAGAAAGCTTTCGAAGTTATTAAACCAGGAGTTAGACAATGTGATGCTGTTGGTGAAATACAAAAAGCACTTTTTTGTGGAACTTCAGAATATGGTGGAGAATACTCTAGTATTACTACTCTTTTACCTACTGGTGAAGGAACCTCAGCTTCACATTTAACAGCGACACAAGATAAATTTGTTGAAGGAGAGGCAACAATCATTGAATTATCTGGTGTCTATAAAAGATATCATGCTCCGATGGCTCGAACTGTTTTGCTAGGTAAGCCTGATCAATTAAAAATTGATACTATGAAAAAAACAATAGAAGCACTTCAAGCTGGAATAGATGCAACAAAACCAGGAAATAAAGTTGATGATGTTGCACAAGCTTTTTGGAAAATTCTAGATAAATATGGAATAGAAAAAAAGTCTAGAACAGGGTATTCAATTGGGATTGGTTATCCTCCAGACTGGGGAGAACATACACTCAATATATACAAGGGAGATATGACACTTTTAGAACCTAACATTTGTTTTCATATGATTGCTGTAATGCAATTTGGCGACTGGGGCGTAGAAGCATCGGAGGCAATCAGAGTAACTGACACAGGTGCTGAATTATTTTGTAATTTTCCAAAAGAACTTCACGTTAAAAGCTAACTTTTAAAGGTTGATATTTATTGTCACAAATGTTTTATAGTTAGTTGATATTATGGCATCCAAAAAAGATTTCGTTAAGTTTGATAAAGTTGACAAAAGTTACGACGGTAAAATTTTAGTAGTAAAAGATCTTCAATTAGACATAGCTGAAGGTGAGTTTATAACTATGTTAGGGCCCTCTGGTTCAGGTAAAACCACCTGCCTAATGATGTTAGCTGGTTTTGAAACACCTACAAATGGTGAAATTTATTTAGATGGAAATGCGATTTCAAGTATTCCACCTCATAAAAGAGGGATCGGTATGGTTTTTCAAAACTATGCATTATTTCCTCATATGACAGTTTACGAGAATTTAGCTTTTCCTTTAAGAGTAAGAAAGATACCTAAAGACGAGGCAGATAAAAAAATTGATAAGGCATTATCAATGGTATCCTTACAAGGTTTTGCTGCAAGAATGCCTGGTCAGTTATCTGGTGGACAACAACAAAGAGTAGCTGTTGCAAGATCACTAGTTTTTGATCCTCAATTAGTTTTGATGGATGAACCACTTGGAGCTTTGGATAAAAATTTAAGAGAAAGTATGCAATATGAAATTAAACATATTCATGAAAGCATTGGCGTAACAGTTGTATATGTTACTCATGATCAAAGTGAAGCTTTAACAATGTCTAACCGTATTGCTGTATTTAATGATGGAAAAGTTCAACAACTTTCCAGTCCTGACGAACTGTATGAAAAGCCAGTAAATTCTTTTGTTGCTGAGTTTATCGGTGAGAACAATACTTTTGCTGGTGAAGTATCAGATATTTCTGATGGGAGGTGCAAGGTGAAGTTAGCTAATGCTGAAATATTAGCAAATCCAATTTCAGTCAAAGGTAAAGGTGAAAAAACTACAGTTTCATTAAGACCTGAAAGAGCATTAATTAATCCATCAGATAAAATGGATAACATTCACAATGGAAAAATTGAGGAAGTTATTTATCATGGTGATCATACAAGAGTTAGAATTAACTTATTAGGTAATCCCGAATTTATTCTTAAAATTCCAAACAGTTCATCCAATTTAGATATTAAACTAGGTAATGAAATTAAAATTGGATGGAACAGTGATGATGCTAGAGCTTTAGACCCAAAATAAACGCTAGATACATCATTTAATCACCAAAAAGGGCTGTTGACTCTCATTATCGATATTGCTGTAATATTATTTTATAAAAAAACGTTTAAACGGAGGAAAAATGAAAAAAATTAGTAAGTTATTACTAGCCCTTTCTTTTGTATTCTCTTTAACTACATCAGCATACGCAGTTACAGTTGCGTCATGGGGTGGAGCTTATACAGAAAGTCAAAAGTTAGGTTATGGTGATCCTACTGCAAAAAAATTGGGTATTTCGATCAATTGGGTCGACTACTCAGGTGGATTATCAGAAATTAAAGCACAGAAAGAAGCTGGCGCAATTACATGGGACATAATCGATGTATTTGCTATGGATACCATCAATGGCTGTGATGAAGGATTATTTGTTAAATTTGATTTTGACAAAGACTTTCCACCAGCACCAGATGGAACTCCTGCAAGTAAAGATTTCTTTACAGGAATGCCAAGTGAATGTGCTGTAGGAAATATTTTATATTCTTGGAACTACGCTTATAACTCAGACAATGTTAAAGGTACTCCAAAGACTATCAAAGATTTCTTTAACACTAAAAAATTCCCTGGAAAAAGAGCTATCTACAAAGGCGCTCTAACAAATTTAGAGATCGCTTTAGCAGCTGATGGTATTAAACCAGGTAAAGGTGGAGCAAAAATCTACAAAGCTCTTGAAACTGAAAAAGGTGTTCAAAGAGCAATGGATAAGATCAAAAAACTTTGCACAGACCCTAAAGGTGGATGTGTATTTTGGTCTGCAGGTGCTCAACCACCAGAATTGTTAATGAGTGGTGAAGTTGTTATGGCAACTGGCTGGAATGGTAGATTCTTTAACGCTGCTGTAGGTGAAGGCGCTCCAATCGTTCAAGTTTGGGATGGACAAGGTCTTGACTATGAGTACTTTGTATTAGTTAAGGGTTCACCAAATGAAGCTGATGCTATGAAAGCTTTAGCTGAGATGACAAGTACTGAAGGTTTAGCAGGAAGTGCAAAATATATTGCATATGCTCCTTGGAGAAAATCATCTATTAAAGTGATGGAAAAAGGTGAGCCGTGGTATAAAGATGGTAAAACTAACATGGTACCAAATATGCCAACTGCACCAGCAAACACTAAAAATTACTTCTTAGTAGATCCTCTTTACTGGGCCGATAACGGAACAGAACTTGGTGAAAAATGGGAAGCAATGAAAGCAGGATTTTAATTTTAAGTTTTAAAGATTAAAATTTTATAATATATTAGAGGGCGGTTATTATTAACCGCCCTTTTTATTTATGAGCTCAGAAAACAAACAAATTTTAACAACCGACGGAATTCCTTTAGAGGTTAGTTTAAAAAAAGCTGAAAAAAAGAATAAAGTAAAAGCTTTTTTATTAGTTGCACCTTTATTATTATTTATAATCATTACCTATGTATTTCCAATCGGAGACATGCTTATGAGAAGCGTGGATGACAAAATGGTAACAGAAATGCTTCCTAAAACATATAAATCGATGGAAACATGGGACGGAGAAGAGTTACCACCAGAGGAAGTATTTGAAGCATTTTATTTTGATTTTCAGAAATTAATTGAGGAAGAACGCGAAGGAAAATTATCAACACAACTTAATTATACTAAAAACGGTTTTAAAAGTATTATTAAAAAGTTAAGACGAAAATCTAAATCCTTCGAGGAAGGAAATTACAAAGAACAAATTATGTCTGTTCACAAAAGGTGGGCAGATGTGGAATACTGGAGAGCAATTAAACGAAGAGCGCCTGCATATACATACCAAAAATATTTAAAAGGCATGGATATGTTTGAAAATGAAAAAGGAGAAATAGTTAACGTACCTGAAGACAGAAGGGTTCATAGAATTTTGTGGCTTAGAACTTTAGAAATTGCATTTTTTGTTACTGTGTTCTGTTTTCTTATGGCTTACCCTATAGCCCATCTGTTAGCAACATTGCCTATGAAGTACAGTAACCTATTAATGATTTGTGTTTTACTTCCTTTCTGGACCTCGTTACTTGTCCGGACAGCAAGTTGGATGATTTTGTTACAACAACAAGGAATAGTAAATGACTTTTTTGTAATGATTGGATTAGTTTCAGATGATAACAGGATTGAAATGATGTTTAATAAAACAGGAAGTTATGTTGCGATGACACAAATATTGTTACCTTTTATGGTTTTACCTCTTTATAGTGTGATGAAAACAATCTCCCCAAGCTTGATGAGAGCTGGAAAATCGTTAGGAGGAACACCTTTTATAGCGTTTTGGAAAGTTTATTTTCCACTAACAATTCCAGGTATAGGGGCTGGTTGTTTGTTGGTTTTTATTTTAGCTATTGGTTATTATATAACTCCTGCTTTGGTTGGAGGGGCTTCAGGTACTTTAATAAGTAACCAAATTGCATTTCACATGAAGAGTACGCTTGACTGGAGCTTTGCATCAGCAATGGGACTTATGTTGCTAAGTGGAGTTTTAGTTATTTATTGGCTTTATAATAAATTAGTAGGAATAGATAATATTAAATTAGGATAAAAAAATGGCTTTACCTAAATATACTGAAACCCATTATAGAATTTGGCACTATATATATTTAACGATTTGTGCAGCAGTTTTCTTTTTTCTTATTGCTCCTCTATTTGTAATTTTTCCATTATCTTTTAATGCTGAGGAATTTTTAGTTTTTTCTGATGGAATGAAACGACTAGATCCTGATGCATTTTCTTTAAGGTGGTATCAAGACATGATTTATGGAACTAAAAATCCCTGGGGCTTAGCAGCAAAAAATAGTTTTATAATTGCTATTTTTGCAACTATAGGATCTGTTTTACTCGGAACAGTTGCTGCCTTAGGTTTAAGTAGCAGACATATGCCTTACAAAGGTTTAATTATGGCAGTGTTAATTTCACCAATGATTGTTCCTTTAATTATATCTGGTGTTGCAATTTTTTTCTTTATGGCCAAAGCTGGTTTAGCAGCAACTCATACTGGTATTGTTCTTGCACATATTGTTTTAGGAACGCCATTTGTAGTGATTACAGTTACAGCCACATTGTCAGGATTTGATCATAGCGTAACAAGAGCTGCAGCAAGTCTTGGAAGTAATCCAGTAAATACTTTTATGAAAATAACTTTACCTCTAATTTTGCCAGGTGTAATCTCAGGAGGATTATTTGCATTTGTGACATCATTTGATGAAGTAGTGGTAGTGTTATTTTTAGCAGGACTTGAAAATACCACTATACCAATTCAAATGTGGACAGGCTTAAGAGAACAATTGAGTCCAACCATTCTTGCTGTCGCAACTTGCCTTATTGTATTATCGACTTTAATTTTAGTAACTGCTGAACTCTTAAGAAGAAGATCTGAGAGGCTCAGAGGTATTAATCAATAGTAAAATCCTTTAATGAAAATTAAAAACGTAGTTGTGATTGGTTCAGGAACAATGGGAAGTGGTATAGCTGCTCATTTATGTAATGCAAATATACCTGTTACTTTACTTGATTTAAAAACTGAAATAAGTGAAAAAGCAAGAGATAGAATTCATAAGTCTAGGCCCCCTCTATTAATTGATAAGTCAAAAATTAATAATATCAAAGTTGGTAACATAACTGATAATTTTGATGTAGTTAAGGATGCAGATTGGATAGTTGAGGCAGTTGTTGAAAGAATTGATGTTAAACATCAAATTTATGAGAAAATATTTAAAGCAAGAAAAAAGGGTGCAATAGTTTCATCAAACACATCCTCAATACCTATTAAAGTTTTATCTCAACATTTGACTGATGTGGAAAAAAAAGATTTCTGTATCACACATTTTTTTAACCCCGTTAGATATATGGGTCTGTTAGAAATAGTTAAAAATGAAAACAATGATCTTGATAAAATTAATGAATTAAAAGAATTTTGTGAGATAGAACTTGGTAAAGGTGCAATTGTTTGTAATGATACTCCTGGTTTTTTAGGCAATAGGGTTGGGGTTTATGCTATGCAAATAGCAATGACAGAAGCATTTAAAATGAAACTTTCAGTAGAGGAGGCAGATGCAATTTTTGGAAGACCTATGGGAATTCCAAAAACAGGAGTATTTGGTCTCTACGATTTGATTGGTATCGATTTAATGGCAGATGTATTAAAAAGTTTTATTAAAGAATTACCTGAGACAGATGAATTTCATGAAGTTGCAAAAGAAATTCCATTAGTAAAAAAACTTATTGAGACAGGTTATACTGGAAGAAAAGGTAAGGGTGGCTTTTATAGAATGAACAAAGCAGGAGCTACGAAGGTGATGGAAGCTATTAATCTTGAAACCGGAGACTACGCGCTAAGCAAAAAGATAGATATAAAATCTGATAAAGTAGATCTTAAGGGTTTAATAAACAGGAAAGATAGATATGGAGAATACGCTTGGTCAGTAATTTCTAAGATAATTAAATATGCATCGTCATTAGTTCCAGGAATTACAAAAGAGTTTAATGATATTGATGAAGCAATGAGACTAGGTTTTAACTGGGCCAAAGGGCCTTTTGAAATGCTCGAAGAAATAGGAGTTGAGAATTTCTTTAAAAAAATAGATGACTTTAGTGGCAATAGTTTCTTAGAGAATTTATCAAAAAATAAAAATGAAGATTTTTATGGTGAAAGACAAAAATATACCAATATAGAGACTTTAGGAAAAGTTAAGAAAACAGCATCAAGTTTGGATGGAAATGATTCTGCAAAAATTTATAGGTTTAATGATTATAACATTGTTGAATTTACCACAAAAGCTAACGCTTTAGATTACGATTCTATGGATGCTCTTAAAAAAGCAACTGATAAACCTTTAATAATTATTAATGAAAGCATGCAATTTTCTGCTGGCGTGAATTTAACTTACACAATGCAATTTGCTGATAAAAAAGATTTTAAATCAATAGAAAAGTTTATTAAATATTTCCAAGAGACATGTAAACATTTAAAATACTCTAAATATCCAGTCATTTCAGCTCCCTCAGGATTAACATTGGGCGGTGGGTTTGAAGTTATGGTTCAAAGTAATTTTGTAGCATCGCACACTAATATTGTAGTTGGATTAGTTGAAACTATAGTGGGTTTGATACCAGCAGGTGGAGGATGTAAAGAGATGTTAGCCAGGTGGATGGACACTGAACAAGCAAAGTCTGACCCTAATTATGCACCACTGAAAGTTTTTGACATTATTGGTTATGGGAAGACTGCTACATCACCAGTTGAGGCAGAACCTATGAAATATCTAAGACCTAGTGATAAAAAAATAATGAATAGAAATAGTTTGTTAGAAGTTTCTAAAAAAATTTTAAATGAAAATAAGGATTTTAGACCACCGGAGGAACTTAAATTTAATCTACCAGGTAAGTCAGTGATTGGGGAAATGGATAAGATTTTAGAAAAGCTTTACAATGATAAGATTATATTAGATCATGGAGTAGAGGTTGCAAAAGAATTAGCACATGTTTTGAGTGGAGGTGAAACCACGATTGAAAAAACTCTTTCTGAAGATGATTTATTCAAATTAGAGCTTGATGCATTTATGAGATTAATTGAAACTCAAAAAACGCAAGATAGAATAAAACACACTTTGGCAACTGGTAAACCTTTAGTTAACTAACATTCTTAAAGTATTTATAAAATCAGGTCTTAAAACATATTCAGATTTATCTAGATATTTTATTTTATACAAAGCCTCTAAACCATAAATTACTTTTCCTATAGGGGTAAACTCGGTTTCAAATAATGGTTCATCTCTAAGAACTATGAAGAATTGACTGTCCTCAGTATTATACTTTTTGGTTCTAGCTAACGCGACACTACCCTTATCAAAATCAAACGGCGTATCTATTTCTGAATTAATAGTCCCCAATCCAGACTCGCCTGTCCCAATCTTTCCATAATTAAGATATCCTTTTTTCCCAAATTCTAAGTCTCCTGCTTGAACAAGTGTATTTTTAATCACTCTATGAAAAGCTATATTATCGTACGCTTCAGATTTAACTAATTCTTTAAATCTATTTACTGCTTTCGGTGATATATCTGGATAAAGCTCTATTATAACATTTCCACAATCAACATTCAAAACTGCAATATTTCCTGGATTATTAAAAGTTAAACCTTGAGGATCATAATTTTTTATAAATAAACACTTATTCTTTATTAGAAAAAAAGAGCTCAAAGAAGATATTGCTAAAATAACAACAAATAAAAAAATTATTTTTTCTGATCTTGATGGTTTTATTTTTTCAATCACAAAGTAAAGTTTTGGTCAACTTTTAGCAGGTTTTTTTTAATAAATTGTATTTTTTTTTTTAAAATTGGATCAGGATTCTTTAATTTTTTTTCAATCATTAAATGTGAAAAAACCTCAGCCATATCCTCTGATGCAGTAGATTGTGAATATTCAGAAAAAAAACCTTTAGTATTTATGTATGTATCTAGACCAAGCTTATCAGTACAAGTGGAACATTCAGCATATTTAAATTCATTCACATTAAAATTTGACCAAACTTCCTCATTAAAAAATTCTTTAAAAGTATCGTTTATAATATGAAAAACTTCGTGGTGAATTACACGTTCAAAATATTTCTCATTAAACTTGATATCTAATATAAGAGTTTTCATGAGATGATCTGGTATCCCAGCAGTATTTGTGTTTGAAATTGATAAATCCTCACATAAAACAATATATTTAAGATTTATTTTTTTTAAAAAATTTTGACTATACCTGTTTAGATTTTTTTGAATTATCTTGTATTTTTCATCAATTATTTCTTTTTTTGAATTGTAACAGTTAATATTATTATCGATCCCTAATGTGAAAGGTCTTTTGGCATAAAAGTACCTTAGCTTATTTGGAGTTTTGATGTCATAAATTTCTAAATTTGGAATTTTAATTAGATTGTAAATTGTATCTGCGTAGATTTGAGAAGAAATAAATGAAGAAAGTATAATCAATATAATTAATCTCATAAATTTACACATAGAAGATATTCCAATTTAGATGAATGTGATACAGTTTTACTGTGAAAAAAAAGGGAAATAAAGATCCAATCCAACCTGTAAGTGGTACAAAAGTACCCAGATTTGCTGGACCCTCAACCTTTGCAAGATTACCTGAGTTAAGAGACGTTGAAAGTTGTGATGTTGCAATTGTTGGTATTCCATTTGATGCGGGCACAAGTTATAGACCAGGTGCAAGATTTGGACCTCAGAGTATTAGACAAGCCTCACGACACTTAAGAACAAATTATCATCCTAATTATGATGTTGAACCTTTTAAAGTACAACAAGTTGCTGATGCAGGGGATATTACTTGCAATCCTTTTAATATAGAAGAAGCAATCAAACAGATTGAAACAGGAGCCGAGGAATTACTAAATAAAGTTGGAGGCATTATAAGTTTAGGTGGTGACCACACAATTGCATTTCCATTGTTAAAGGCTGTAAACAAAATTAACAATGGTCCGGTGGCTTTAGTTCATTTTGATGCTCATCTGGATACTTGGGATACATATTTTGGCGCACCTTATACTCATGGCACACCCTTTAGAAGAGCGAGAGAGGAAAATTTATTTTTAGATGATGCCTCTATGCATATAGGTATAAGAGGTCCATTATATAGCAGAGAGGATTTAAAAAATGACGAAAGTTTTGGATTTAAAATAATTCATTGTGATGAATTCCAAACGCAGGGTACAGACAAAATTTCTGAAAGAATTAAAAAAAGGGTAGGAAATAATCCTTTATACTTGTCTATAGATATTGATGTATTGGATCCTGCTTTTGCACCTGGCACAGGTACTCCAGAAATTGCTGGAATGACCTCAAGAGAAATGGTTAATGTTCTAAGAGGCTTGTCAGGATTAAATTTAGTGTCTGCCGATGTAGTTGAAGTTTCTCCAGCATATGATCATGCTGAAGTTACTTCTCTTGCTGCTGCAACTATAGTATATGAATTGACAAATTTATTTGCAAAAAAATAATTAAGACTCTGATTTTATGGAAAATAAAAAAAATTTTTACATTGATGGCAAATGGCAAGAGCCTCAAAGCACACAGGAGATTAAAGTTATTAATCCTGCAACAGAGGAAAATAGTGCTGTCATAACTTTAGGTAATAAAGAAGATGTAGATCATGCTGTAAGTTCAGCTAAAAAAGCTTATGAGACCTGGGCTTTTTCTTTGAAAGAAGAAAGAATAAAGTTATTAGAAAAACTGTACGAAAATTATAAAAAAAGATGGGCAGATATTGCAAAAGCAATTACTTTAGAAATGGGTGCTCCTAAGGATTTTGCCACCAAGCTTCAGGCAGGCACTGGCGCGGCACATATAAAGTCTTTCATTAGACATTTGAAAAATTTTGAATTTGAAAAACCTTTAGGTGATCATGCTCCAAATCAAAGACTTATTTATGAACCTAAAGGAGTTTGTGCATTAATTACGCCTTGGAATTGGCCAATGAATCAAGTGTGCTTGAAGGTTATACCCGCGATAGCATCTGGATGTACTATGGTTTTGAAACCATCTGAACTTGCGCCGTTGTCATCGATGATTTTAGCTGAATTAATTGATGAAACTAATTTTCCTCCAGGAGTTTTTAATTTGGTCAATGGCGATGGTTCTACGACCGGAGAAGCATTAACAAGGCATCCTGACATTGACATGATTTCTTTTACAGGCTCTACAAGAGCTGGAGCATTAATTTCACAAAATGCTGCAAGTGATTTTAAAAGAGTGAGTTTAGAATTAGGTGGTAAAGGAGCTAATATTATCTTTAGAGACGCAGATCCAAGTGCTATTGAATGGGGTGCTTTAAGATGTTTTAAAAATTCTGGTCAATCTTGTAATGCGCCAACAAGAATGCTTATTGAAAAATCTAATTATAATCAAGCAGTTGAAAAATTAAAAAAATTTTCTGAGGAAATGAAGGTGGGTGATCCAAATAAAGAAGGAGAACATATCGGTCCAGTAGTTTCAAAAATACAATTTAATAAGATACAAACTTTAATTCAAAAGGGTATCGATGAGGGCGCTAAACTAATAGCTGGGGGCCTAGGAAAACCCGATGGTCTTGAAAAAGGATATTATGTAAAACCAACAGTATTTATTGACGTAAATAATAAAATGGAAATTGCTAGAACTGAAATTTTTGGACCTGTTTTGTCTGTAATCCCGTTTGAAACTGAAGACGAAGCTATAAAAATAGCTAACGATACTCCTTATGGTTTAACAAATTACATTCAAACTAAAGATCAAGAAAAAGCAAAAAGAGTTGCCAAAAAATTAAGATCTGGAATGGTTGATGTAAACGGAGCTGGAATTGCTATTGACACTCCATTTGGTGGCTTTAAACATTCAGGAATTGGAAGAGAAGCAGGTGAACATGGTCTTCAAGAATTTTTAGAGGTCAAATCAGTAGGTGGTTGGAATTAATTTATTGATCTATCTTTAATACCTTCTAGAAAATTTAAACATTTTTTTAATTCATCTAGTTCAATAAACTCGTCAATTTTATGTGCCTGTTCAATTGAACCAGGTCCGCATACGACTGTGCTTATACCCACTTCTTGAAATAAACCAGCTTCTGTTCCGAAAGACACAACTTGTCTTGAGTTATCACCTGTTATTGACGCAACAAATTCACATGCTTCAGAGGCATCAATTTTTTCAAAGCCGATAACTTCACCAATAATCTCTTTTTTGATGTAAGATTTTGGGAAAATTTTCTTCATGTCATGCAAAAGTTCCTCATTTGTAAATTTTTCAATTTCTTTAGTTACAAAATCACCATCTGACTTATTAACTGGTCTAGTTTCCCATTCAACTTGACACTTATCTGCTATTACATTGTGTGCAATTCCACCCGATATACCTCCTACAGATAGAGTTGAGTGAGGAGGATCAAATATGCAATTTTCTGGAGCACGTTTAATTAGTTCTTTTCTAATCTCTAATAGTTTGTTTATATATCTTGATGCATATTCGATTGCATTAACGCCCTCATGAGGTTTTGAACTATGTCCCGCAAGACCTCCAAAATATGTAGTATACTCATTCATACCTTTATGAGCATCAATAATTTTCATTTGAGTTGGTTCACCAACTATACATATTCCATTTTTGATATTTCTTTTTTTCATTTCTTTAATCAGTAGCGGAGCACCTATACATGCCGTCTCTTCATCAAAAGTGTAGCAAAAATGAAAATCACGATTTAAATTATTTTGAGTAAGAATTGGAGCATAAGCCAGAGTGCATGCGATAAATCCTTTCATATCACAAGACCCTCTGCCGTATAATTTTTTATCTATTATTGTTGCTTTGAAGGGATCTGTCGACCAACCTTTTGAAACTGGAACCACATCAGTATGGCCAGACAAGATAATTGGTTTTTTTCCATTAGATTTTTTTGCTTTTAAAGTCCCAAATAAATTAACTCGTTTTTTTTCATCATCAAAAACTTTAAATGTTTCTATACCAAGATTATTTAAGATTTTTTCACAATAATCTATTAATTTAGTATTATCGCTTCCAGAAATAGTTTGAAAAGATATTAGATCCGTTAATATCTTTATTGATTTTTCATATAAATTGTTATCAATACCCATAATTAAATCAATTATACATTATTATTATGAAACCACAAATAACCTACGATCAATTTGAAAAAATAGATATTAGACTTGGAACTGTATTAACGGTCAAAAAAAATGAAAAAGCTAAAAAACCATCTTTAGTAGTAGAGGTTGACTTTGGCAAAGATATTGGTGTCAAGACATCTTCAGCTCAAATAACACATTTTTATAATGAGGAAAACTTAGTTGGGAAACAAGTTATTGGTGTTTGTAATTTTCCAGAGAAAAATATAGCTGGTGTTAAATCACAGTTTTTACTTTTAGGCTCTATTGACGTTGAGGGTAAAGTTACATTAGTCCATCCATCTCAAAAAGCAGAGAATGGTTTGCCTATAGCTTAAATATGCATCCAGAATTTTTATCTATGGCATTATTTTGGATAGTAGCTGCCTACACGCCTGGTCCAAACAACATAGTTGCATCATATTCAGGTTTTAACTTTGGAATTAAAAAAACTGTTCCACATATTTTTGGAGTTAGTCTTGGATTTACTTCAGTTGTATTTGCGCTAACTATTGGTTTAGTTAATATTTTTAAATTGTTTCCTATTATTCAAACTGTACTAAAATATTTGGGAAGTATATTCTTGATTTATTTAGCTTATAAAATTAGTTTCTCAAAGTCTTCTACTAAAAAAAAAAACAAAAATCCTATATCTTTTTTAGATACTTTTATTTTTCAATTTTTAAATCCAAAGGGTGTTTTGATAGCAATAATCATAGTATCGACATATGTTGAATACGGAGAAAATTATTTAAATTACGCGACTCAAGTTGTCCTCTTTGCTTTTATCGTATCCTTATCAAGTATCACTTTCTGGACTTTGGTGGGTAAATACCTTAGGAAATTTGCGACAAATGAGAAATTTATTAAATACTTTAATTATGTTATGTCAGGGCTTCTTCTTTTGAGCATAATTACATTTTATATATAAAATATGAAACCAGGAAATAAAAATTCTTACAAATCATTGTCTGACCTTGAGATTAATGGAAAAAATTTTAAATATTACTCACTAAAAAAAGCTGAGTTAAATGGTTTAGAAGGTATTTCAAAATTACCAAAATCGATAAAAGTTTTATTAGAGAATCTACTTAGATATGAAGATGATGTGTCAGTTAGTAAAAATCAAATAGAAGCAATCCAAAAATGGCTTGACACCAAAAAATCAAAAACTGAAATTGCTTATAGACCAGCCAGGGTTTTACTCCAAGATTATACCGGAATACCGGCAGTGGCAGATTTAGCTGCAATGAGAGAAGCTGTAAAAGAGAAAAATAAAGATCCAAATACAATTAATCCCTTGTCAGCAGTTGATTTAGTTATTGATCATTCAGTTCAAGTTGATCAATCAGCTAAAAAAGATTCATTTGAGAAAAATGTAGATATTGAATTTAAAAGAAATGGTGAAAGATATTCTTTTTTAAAATGGGGTCAAAGCGCTTTTAACAATTTTAGAATAGTTCCTCCAGGAACTGGTATCTGTCACCAGGTTAATTTAGAATATTTATCAAAAGTAGTTTGGTCAGAAGATTATAGAGGGGAAAAATATTTATTCCCCGATACTCTTGTTGGAACAGATAGTCATACAACAATGGTCAATGGTTTATCAGTTTTAGGATGGGGTGTTGGTGGAATTGAAGCTGAGGCAGGTATGCTTGGACAACCTATCTCAATGTTAATCCCTGAAGTTATCGGGTTCCAAGTAACCAAAAAAATGCCAGAGGGCACAACTGCAACAGACTTAGTTTTAACAATTGTTAAAATGCTCAGAGACAAAGGAGTAGTTGGAAAATTTGTTGAATTTTATGGTGAAGGATTAAAAAATTTAACTTTAGCAGATAGGGCAACGATTGCTAATATGGCTCCTGAATATGGTGCTACTTGTGGTTTTTTCCCTATAGATGAAGAAACTTTAAAATATTTAAAATTTTCTGGAAGAGATATAGAAACTGTCAAAATAGTAGAAAAATATGCAAAAGAACAAGGTCTTTGGGCAAGCAATGAAATTGAATTTAGTGATAAGATTTCATTGGATATGTCAACTGTAGTTCCAACTATATCAGGCCCCAAAAGACCACAAGATAAAGTTGTTTTAACCGAGGCATCAAGTAATTTTAAAAAGGTATTTAAAGAAGCAACAAATAAAAATGATTATAAAATTTCTAAGGTAAAAGATACAGATTATGAAATTAAGGATGGTTCAATATTAATTGCAGCAATTACATCATGTACTAACACTTCTAATCCTAATGTTCTTATTGGGGCTGGACTACTTGCAAAAAAAGCTGTTGAGTTAGGATTAAATGTTAAACCATGGGTTAAAACATCTTTAGCTCCCGGATCAAAAGTGGTTACTGATTATTTAGAGAAAGCGGGTTTAAATATTTATTTAGATCAATTAGGATTTAATTTAGTTGGTTATGGTTGTACAACTTGCATCGGTAATTCAGGTCCGTTAGCAGAAAATATAGTTGATGCTATTCAAAAAGAAAACTTATATGCAGTATCAGTTTTATCAGGTAATAGAAACTTTGAAGGAAGAATTTCACCCCACATTAAAGCAAATTATTTAGCCTCCCCTCCACTTGTAGTAGCATATGCGATTGCAGGTCACATGGAATTTGATTTATTCAAAGATTCATTCGGTAAAGATAAAAATGATAAAGATGTATTTTTAAAAGATATCTGGCCATCAAACAAAGAAATAGAGAGTACTTTAGAGAATTCTCTTAACGCAGATATGTTTGTTAAAAGATATTCAAATGTTTCAGAGGGGCCAAAACAATGGCAAGAAATTAAAACAGAAAAGAGCAGTATTTATAATTGGGATGAAAATTCTACTTATGTAAAAAAACCTCCGTTTTTTGAAAATCTTAGTGATGAGCCAGAGGGTTTTAAGGAAATCAAAAACGCAAGACCATTATTAATATTGGGAGACATGGTTACTACCGATCATATTTCTCCAGCTGGAAATATTCAAAAAGATAGTCCAACGGGAGAATATTTTATGAATTATCAAATTCTTCCTAAGGATTATAACTCATATGGTTCAAGACGTGGAAATCATGAGGTGATGATGAGAGGCACATTTGCGAATATAAGGATTAAAAATGAAATGGCTCCAGGAACTGAAGGTGGTTTCACAAAATTATATCCTGAGGAAAAAGTTATGTCAGTTTATGATGCAGTAGTGGAGTATAAAAAAAGAGGAACAGATTTAGTTGTAATTGGTGGCAAGGAATATGGTACGGGCTCTTCTCGTGATTGGGCTGCAAAAGGGACTAAATTACTAGGTGTTAAGGTAGTAATTGCAGAGAGCTTTGAGAGAATACATAGGTCTAATTTAATTGGGATGGGAATATTACCATTACAATTTACAGAAAATATGAATAGAAAAAATCTGAACTTGTTAGGATCTGAATTGATTAGTGTAGTAGATATTGAAAAAGGAATTAAACCATCTGATAAAGTGAAAGTTGAGATAAAATATGCTTCTGGTGATATTAAAATAATAGATACTTTATGTAGAATTGATACAAAAAATGAATTGGAGTATTATAAAAATGGCGGAATACTTCAATATGTTTTAAGAAATATGATTTAGGTATGGATGAGGATATATCAATAATAAATACAAACACAAGGAACGAGAAAATAAAAAACTTCCTTGTCCATAATAAAAAAAAAATAATTTCAGGACTAATTGTTGTTGTAATACTTTTAATTAGCTATTTTGCTTTTGGTGAATATCAGGATAATAAAAAAGTAAAGATTTCAGACTCTTTTAATTCAATAACGATTAATTATTCAAAGAATAATAAGGAAAAAACAGCTAAAGATTTAATAAAAATAATTAATAAAAAAAATTCAACTTATTCGCCACTATCTTTATATTTCATAATAGATAATGAATTAATTAGTGAAAGAAACACAATTAATAATTTGTTTAATGTTATTATTAATGAAACTTCATTAGATAAAGAGATAAAAAATTTAAATATTTATAAAAAAGCACTTTATAATGCGAATGATAGTAATGAAGGTGATCTTTTAAATATTTTAAATCCTTTAATAAAATCCGAAAGTGTTTGGAAATCTCACGCTTTATACCTAATGGCAGAATTTTTTTATTCAAAAAATGAAATGCAGAAATCAAAAGAATTTTTTAATCAAATCTTAAATTTAGAAAATGCTAATCAAGAAATTCAATTAGAGGCTCGAAAAAGACTTAATCGAGATTTAAGTGATTAAAATTTTACAATTATTACTAATTATTATTTTTTTCTCAGGTTGTTCTTTAAACAAAAATTCAAAATTTTGGACTTCAGAAACTATTAAAGAAATAGAGGAACCGAAGTTTGAGAAAATTTTTGATGATCCAACAGCTTTAAGTAAAGAATTAAATATCAATATAAATTTGAATCTAAGTAAAGGTTTTACAAAAAATAACTTATCAAAAAAATTTACCAATAATGATGGAAAAGTCAACTTTGATGGATCTCTAAAAAAATCATTAAAATATAAATTTTCAAAAATTAAAAACTTTTACCAATCAGAACCAATTATATCATTTAATAATGATAATATAATTTTTTTTAATGACAAAGGTACAGTTTTACAATTTGATAAACAATCTAAATTAATGTGGAAAAAAAATTATTATACAAAGTCAGAGAAAAAATCTAATCCGATCTTACAATTTGCAAACAACAAAACATTTTTAATAGTTGCAGATAATTTGTCAAAATATTATATGTTAAATTTAGAAACTGGAGATTTAGTTTGGTCTAAAAATAATTCAGCTCCATTCAATTCGCAAATAAAGATTTATAACGATCGTTTTTTTTTAATTGATTTTACTAATACACTTAGATGTTATTCTATAAAAAATGGAGAGGAAATTTGGAATTTTCGAACAGAACCAGCACTAATAAGATCGCAAAAAAAATTATCAATGGTAATTGTTGAAGATGTGATTTATTTTAATAATTCTTTAGGAGACATAAGCGCAGTGCGAATAAACGACGGGGAAGTAATTTGGCAACTACCTACACAAAACAATTTATTATATGAGTCTGCTTTTTCATTAGAAACATCAGATATTATAACTGATAAAAAAAACTTATTTATTTCGAACAATAAAAACCAATTTTTTTCTATTGATATTAAAGCAGGCAGTTTTAATTGGACGAATAGTGTAAATTCGAATTTGAGACCTACTGTAATCGATAATTTCATAATTACAGTTTCCCTAGAGGGCTATTTAATTGTGATAGATAAAATTACAGGAAATATTATTAAAGTTACGGATGTATTTAGTAATTTTAATCCGAAAAAAAGAAAAGAAATTTTCCCCACAGGATTTATTGTCGGCTTAAAAAATATATATTTATCTACAAATGTAGGAAAATTATTAGTGATCGATACAAAATCTGGTAAAACTATTTCAGCATTAAAAATTGATAGGGATAAAATTTCACGACCCTTTGTTTCAAACCGAAATCTATATTTAGCAAAAGATAATGCTATAATTAAATTAAATTAATGTTTTTAAAACTATTAGATAAGTTAGGTAGAAAAAAAGTTGTTCTAGATAGAGGACCTTCACACCCCAGATTTGATTTAGCAAAACCTTGGATGAATAGATATTATCTTGTCTTTAGACATAGACCAAAATGGTTTCCATTTAATATACTTATTCATGAAATGTTAGCTGATGATCATGGTGATGGAGTGCACAATCATCTTTTTCCCTACATTACAATTGTTATAAGAGGCGGTTATTGGGAAACAACCAAGAAAGGAAAATTTTGGAGAAGACCTGGTTATATAGGATTTAGATCTGCCAATACACATCACAGAGTTGATTTAAAACCTGGAACCAGACCAATGACTATTTTTATTGCCGGTCCATTTGGATTAAGGAAGGGTCCAAGATCAGAATATGGTATTGATTTTAAATCAAAAAAAAATTGATGTCCAAAACTCTTGAGGAAAAATTTAAATTATTTTGTAATTCAAAAAATTTAGAAATCAATCTAAATCAAATAAAAACAATACAAATACTTGAAGATTTTTATAATAAAAATTTTCATTCATCAATTTTTAGTTTTTTTAAAAAAGAAAATCATAAAAAGGGATTTTATCTTCATGGAGGTGTAGGTGTTGGAAAAACAATGATTTTAGATTTTTTTTATGATCTTATCTCCGAAAAAAAACTCAGATTTCACTTTAATGAGTTTATGTTAAATTTTCATAATTTTGTTCATGAAAATAAAAATAAGGGAGAAGAAAATATTATCAATTTATTTGTTAAAAATCTTAAATCAAAAGTTTCTTTAATTTATTTTGATGAGTTTCAAGTGACTAATATTGTAGATGCTATGATACTAGGTAAATTATTTGATAAAATATTCAGTGAGAATATAAAGATTATTATCACCTCTAACATAGCGATTTCTGAATTGTATAAAGATGGTCTCCAAAGAGATCAATTCAAACCTTTTATTGTTATTATGAAAAAAAAGACATATGAACATAAGCTTGTTATTGAAGATGATTATAGAAAATCAAAGGAAAATCAAAATGATAGATATTTCTCTCCGTTAAACCAAGAAAATAATTTTAAGATGAATAAATTTTTCAGGATTATTTCAAAAGATAAAAAAAAAGTTTCTCAAAGTCTTAATATTAAAGGAAGAGAATTTCTAATTAAAGAATTTTATGAGGGGGTTGTTAGATTTACGTTTGAGGAATTATGTGACAAAAATTTAGGCGCTGAGGATTATCTTGAAATAGTTAAAGTTTCCAAATTTATGGTTATTGATCAAATACCAAAGTTTGATGATATAAATTCTAATCAACAACACCGTTTTATTACATTAATTGACATACTTTATGATAAGAAAATACCAATTGCTGTCACTGCAGAAAAAAATTTAGATAAATTGACCTCGTCTAAATCATTAAAAGAGCCATTTAAACGTACAATCAGTCGTCTTTACGAATTAACATCTTCAAACTTTAATTTATGATACAAAAATTCAATAACTTTAAAATTAATACTGATGGACAAAAGTTATATGAATTTACTGATCAAACAATCAATTGGATAAAAACAAATAAGTTTAAAAATGGTATTCTTAATTTAAGCATTCAACACACTAGCGCTTCTTTAATCATTCAAGAAAATGCGGATCCAGATGTTCAAACCGACTTGATAAATTATTTTAACAAACTGGCACCGATGGATAACAAGTTATATGTCCATACAACTGAGGGAAAAGACGATATGCCTGCACACATAAAATCTAGTTTAACAAATAATCAAATTTCTCTTAGTGTTGAAAATGGAGTATTATTACTTGGAACCTGGCAAGGTATATATTTATTTGAGCACAGATTAAGCCCGCAGAAGAGAACAATAATTCATCATTTTTTAGGAGAAATTTAATTTTTTTTTAAACTCTGAAAAGCTTTTAATGCTGATGCTCTAGCCTCTTCATGTATTACTATTGGATTTGGATAATCTTTACCTATGATTGTATTTATTGCTTGTTGATACTTCACTTCCATTTCCCAGGGTTTATGAATAAATTTTTGTGGAACTTTGTTTAATTCTGGTACCCATTTTTTTACGTATTTTCCTTCTTTATCAAATTTTTCACCTTGAAGAATAGGATTAAAAATTCTGAAATAAGGAGCTGCATCCGCTCCGCAACCCGCAACCCATTGCCACTGAGCTACATTATTGGCTTTATTAAAATCAAGTAAACAATTCCTAAAATGTTTTTCACCCTCAGTCCAATTAATTCTTAGATGTTTAACTAAAAAAGAACCAACCACCATCCTTATTCTGTTATGCATCCAACCTGTTTCATATAATTCTCTCATTCCAGCATCAACAATCGGATAACCAGTCATTCCCGATTTCCAAGCTTTTAAAAACTTTTCATTTTTTACCCACGGGAATTTATCAAATTCTTTTCTGTAATTACCTTTTAGGAATTCAGGAAAATAATTAATCAAGCTGTGGGAGAACTCGCGCCAACCTAATTCATTAACATACTTTCTATAACCAATACCTTTAGATTTAGTATCATTACATTTTTCCCAAATAGTGCTTACATGTATTTGTCCGTGTTTTATGTAAGGAGATAATCTAGAAGTACCCTCAATAGAAGGGTAGTCTCTTGCAACCCCGTATTCTTTAATTTTATTATCGATAAGATTGTTTAGGATTTTTTTTGAGTCGTTTTCTGAAACTTTCCAATAATCCTCAAATTTTTTATACCAGTTTTCTTTTGGTAAAATATTTTTTGGCTCAATGCACTTTTTAAAAAAGGAAATCATTTTATTTTTTTTCTTAACAATATAATTTTTACTTGGTGGTAGGCCCAAATATTTTTGTTCTGCATTTCTCCAGAAAGGAGTAAATACTTTAAAAGGTGTCCCGTCGTTCTTAGTAATTTCTTGAAATTCATTTAAAATATTACCTTTGAAATATTTAAATTGAATTTCATTTTTAAGGAAAGTGTCTCTAATTTTTTTTCCTTTTGCAATTACGTCAGGCTCGTAAATTTTATTCCAATATACTGAAAAATCGTCTCTTTTTTTAATTTTTGAAAATACGTCAAGCTCATCTCCCGCTAGTATCTCAAGATTTACTTTGTATCTAGATAATTCAGATCTAAATGTTTCAAGAGATTTTGAAAGCCACCATTTTTGGGCCTCTCTTTTGTTATCAAAATCATTTTTGTTATAAATGAAGAGAGCGAGTACATTCTCATGATTTTGAGTTGCGTAAGATAGAGCAGGGTTATTTTCAATTCTAAAGTCCTCTCTTATCCACGTAATAGCATTTTTTGTCATATAAATTTTTTATCTTCTTCCCTTAGATAGCAGTTGTTTGTAAAGTTTGACATCTGCATTTCCTTCGCATCCTATTACTAATACATTTGAATTTTGATTAAGATTGATCAATTTCCTGGTTTTTTTATTATTACATATTCCAATTAAAGCAATAATTCCAGGCGTGGCGCACTCACCACCTATTATCGAAGCTTTGCTAAATTTTTTATCTCTTAATTTAGCTACTGTTCTTGCTACATTATTATCAGAAATCGAAACACAACAATTTGTTGCTTTTTTTAATATCTGCCATGGTACAAGAGACATCTCATTACATGACATTCCGCCCATAATACTTTCTTTTTTAATTTTTATTTTTTTTAATTTTTTATCTTTTATACTTTGGAGTACACAATCAGCTCTATCTGGTTCTACAACTATAATTTTAGGAATTCTCTTAAAGTATTTTGCTACTCCAGCCACTAAACCAGCAGCTAATCCTCCTACACCAGCTTGAAGAAATATATGAGTGATATATTGATTAGTTTGTTTAGAGACTTCCCTAATTAGAATAGAATAACCTGCCATAGTAAGTTGGGGAATATATCTATAATTTTTTGTTGAAACATCCTGTATGATACTCCAATTATTTTTTTTTGATAATTTCTGGCATTTTCTTAAAGAGTCTTCATAATTTCCTTTAACTCTTATCACCTCAGCACCAAATTTTTCTATCTCATCTACCCTTGTTTTACTTACATGTTGACTGACAAAAATTTTACATTTTAATTTTAATTTTTTTGCCCCCCAGGCCACTGATCTTCCATGATTTCCAGCTGTTGCTGATGAGACAGTAATTTTATTTTTTTTTTTTGAGATTTTTTCCACAGCATATGCACCCCCTAAAGCCTTGAAAGATTTTAAATTAAATCTTTTTGACTCGTCCTTGTAAAATATATTATTGAGCATTAAATCTTTATTTAATTTACTTAAATTTAACAAAGGGGTAGGACGATAGCCTTTCCATTTTGATATACTTTTATAAGCATCAATTAAAAATTTTGATGGTAAATATTTTAGAACATAGTCTCTATTAAAATTATAATTCTTATTTAACAAAAATTTAGAGTATTTAAATTTACGGTTTTGCATTTTAAATTTTTAAGCTAAAATTGAATTATCATTAACGATAATTTTTTTTATATTCAAACTATAAATAAAGCTATATTAATATAAATTATAAGTAATTTTATATTTAGAAATTCTATGTTAAGCTTCATTCAAGTAATAGTTGAAATTTTTATAACTTTAAAATTTAATAAAACTATATGGGTAAAATATTAATTATTGGTGGTGGAGCTATGGGCTCTGCGTTCTCAATTCCCTGTTTAGAAAACAATAATCTTGTTACTATCACAGAACCATATAATAAAATTTTTATTAAAAATCTTAACTCAAAGAAAAAGTTCCATCCCTCTTTAAAAATTAATCTTCCAAAAAAATTAAAATTTATAAATTATTCAAAAAAAATATTCAAGAAAAGATTTGACTTAATAGTAATTGCCCTAAGTCTTGCAGGCATAGATTTTATTGGAAAAGAATTAAAAGATTTAAATATTAAAACCCCTTTGTTGGTTCTCACTAAAGGATTAAAGTTTGATAAAAAAAAGAAAAAGATTTTAACAATTTCAGATTTATTAAAAAATAATTATCGTGCAGCAAATGTATCAGTATTAAAAGGGCCCTGTTTAGCCAAAGAATTAGCAAATAAAAATAAGACAAGTGTAGTTGTTGCTAATAAAAATATAAAAATAGCCAAATGGATTGGAAAACTTATATCTACTAAGTATTATTTAACTGAATTTTCAAGAGATATTATTGGTATTGAAATCTGTTCAGCAATTAAGAATATATACGCAATGATCATTGGTTCAGGTCAAAATTTAAACACTAGATCAGATTTATTTCAAAAAAGTGCGAATGAGATGAAATTTTTGATCAAATATTTTAAAGGAGACGTGTCAACAATATTAGGGCTTGCAGGTATTGGTGATTTGTACGTAAGTGCTATTGGTGGAAGAAACAGTAAAATGGGAGACTTTCTTGGTAAAGGTTTTACATTTGCAGTAGCAAAAAAAAAGTTTATGCCCAAAGATACTGTTGAGGGCGAGCAACTGGCTAGAGAAATCGCTCCATATATCTTAAGAAAAATTGATAAAAAAAGAATTCCTTTGATGTATCATATGTTAAAAACAATCATACATAACAAAAAAATTTAATTTTTTTAAAAAACTAAGAAGTTATTTTCTACTAGAAATCCAATTATAATACCTATTAAAAGTGCAATGATTAGTTTTTTTTTATCCACTAATTAAGATTTTTTACTTAAAGAAGATTTCAAATCTTTGACATTCGAGGATTGGAACTTCAAACTTATTTTTTGTTTTATATTTTCCCATAACTTGGCCATCCCTAAAGGTTCGTAAATCATAAATATAATCATTAAACCACCAAATATTACCTGTTCAATTGATGAAATAATTGTAGCATCAATAGCTCCGTGAAATACATTGTTTCCTACAGAGTTCAAAAGAACTGGAAAAAGTAAGATGAAAGCTGCTCCAATAAAAGCACCATTTATTGTGCCAAGTCCACCTAAGATACACATAAATAATATTTTAAAAGATAATTTAATATCAAAAGCGACTGGCTCAAGAGATTTAAGATAACAAAATGCAAAAAGAGCACCAGCTACTCCACAATAAAACGCACTGATAGCAAATGCCTGGACTTTGGTTTTTAATAATGAAACTCCCATAGACTCTGCAGCGATATCCATATCTCTAACTGCCATCCAATTCCTGCCCGTACTTCCTCTCGCCATGTTCATAGCCAATAAAGTTAAAACTGTTGTAACAGCTAAACATACAAAATACATCGCTAATGGAGTCGTAAATGGTTTTCCTAAGATGACTATGTCTTGGGCAGTAATAATTCCTGATGAGTCGTAGTTTTTAAACCAACCAAATTTATCGATCATCCATATGATAAAAAACTGTGAAGCTAGAGTTGCCACCATCAGATAAATTCCTCTTACTTTTAAACTTGGTAGACCAAACAAAATTCCAAAAGCTGCTGCAATCAAACCTGACACTATTAGTGAGCCTACAAAACCAAGGTCAGGCACTCGCAAAATAAGGTTAAACATTGCAAAAGCACCAGCAGCCATAAAGCCAGCTGCTCCCAAAGCTAATTGTCCTGTATAACCCATAACAACTTGTTGTCCAATTGTAGCTAAGGCTAAGCAAAGCCAAGGAATTAATATGGAGGTGTACCAATATTCTGTTGTAATAAATGTTGGTATTACTAATACACTTAGAACCATACAAACAGCTAAGTTAATTAGGTCTTTTTTTGTGTAAGTCATAAAAACTGGTTTCATAAATTAAACTCTCCTAATGATTTTTTCTCCAAATAAACCTTCTGGTCTATATAATAAAAAGAATATTGCTAATACGTAAGGAGCCCATCCCTCAATTGCTCCTCCAAAAAATGGTCCAATATAAACTTCTAATACTTTTTCTGTTGCACCAATAATTAAGCCACCTACAATTGCACCTGGAATAGACGAGAAACCACCTATAATTAAGACTGGTAAAGCTTTTAATGCTAAATCAACTAAAGCAAATTGAACACCAGCTCTTGCACCCCACATACACCCAGCGACTAAAGCTACAACTCCGGCAGCTGACCAAACTAATAACATAATATGTTTTAAAGGTATACCTATTGAACTAGCAGCACCCGCATCATCTGCTACAGCTCTTAAACCGAGACCAATTTTTGTAAATTTGAATAAAAGGAATAAACCAATAATCATTAAAGCTGCCACTAATCCTGCAAAAATATCAAGCGCACTAATAAATAGTTTTAAATTATCAGCGATCCACGGTACTGGAAAGTCTCCAATACCCAAATCTAGTCTTCTTACTTCTACTCCCCATGCTGCTTGAGCAAGTCCTTCTAAAACATACCCTAGACCGATTGTAGCCATTAGTACTGTGTCTTCGCTAGCATTCATCAGAGGTCTTAAAACTAATCTTTCAGTACATAAACCAACCACTACCATCAAAAGAGCAGCCAAAATAAATGCAAGTACAAAAGGTATATTAAAATCTTGCATGAAACCACAAAAGGCAAGCACTGAGAAGAAAACCATAGCCCCTTGTGAGAAGTTAAACGTAGCTGAGGCTTTAAAAATTAGAACGAATCCTAAAGCGACTAGAGAGTACATCGTACCAGCAAGCAAACCGCCAACTACAACTTCCATGAAAAATAATAATTCATCAACCATATGTTTATCCTAGTGTTCTACTCCTAAATAAGCGTCTATAACTTTTTGATTTGCCATTATTTCATCTGGTGTTCCATCGCCAATAACTTTGCCATAATCAAGTACAACCACTCTGTCTGATATATCCATAACTACTCCCATATCATGCTCAATAAGAACCATGGTAGTACCAAGTTCATCATTTACTTTTAAAATAAATCTACACATATCTCTTTTTTCTTCAACGTTCATTCCTGCCATTGGCTCGTCTAATAAAATTATTGAAGAGTCTGTTGCAAGAGCTCGACCTAACTCAACTTTTTTTTGTAGTCCATAAGGAAGTTTTCCAACTGGTGTATCTTTAATATTTTCAATTTCTAAAAAACTAATTATTTCCTCTGATCTATCCCTGTTTAATTTTTCTTCTTTTTTTACTTTAGGAAGTTGTAAAGCGACCTCAAGAAAATTTGTTTTTGTATGAAGTTTCCTGCCAACTAAAATGTTGTCTAAAACTGACATTCTTTTAAAAAGAGCTAAGTTTTGGAAAGTTCTAGATAAACCCATTTGTGCCATAATATTTGGAGTAATATCAGGTATTTGTTTTCCTTTAAAAGAAACGGTTCCTTGTTGAGGCTTATAAATTCCATTAATACAATTTAACATTGAGCTTTTTCCAGCTCCATTAGGTCCAATTATTGCTCTAACTTCGTGCTCAAGTACATTGAAAGAAGTGTCAGTTATTGCCTTAACACCACCAAAAGAGAGAGATATGTTATTTACCTCTAATATTGGTTCTCCTATCTTAAATTTTCTTTCGTATTCCATCTTTAATTACTTCTTTTTTTTAAACTTTCTTCTTTAAGAACATCTCTAAAATTTTTTCTACCTTTCTTTGAAATTCCTAAATATAATTCTTTCACTTTATCGTCATTTAACAAACTTTGCGCAGTACCATCTAGCATAACTCTACCAGTCTCAATAATATAGCCATAATCTGAATTTTTTAGTGCGACGTTAGTGTTTTGCTCAGCAAGTAAAATACTAACACCCTCTTTTGTGTTTAATTCTTTTACAATGTTAAAAATCTCAGCAACTAACTGAGGTGCTAGACCCATTGTTGGCTCATCCAATAATAACATTTTTGGTTTAGCCATCATAGCTCTTGCAACCGCTATCATTTGTTGCTCTCCACCTGAAGTGAATGCTGCTTGACTTTTTCTTCTTTCTTTTAGTCTTATAAAATAAGTATAAATTTTCTCTAATTCTTGATTAATATCACTTTTAGATAATTTTCTTGAGTATGCTCCTGAAATTATATTTTCCTCTACAGTAAGATGACCAAAACATCTTCTACCTTCTAATACTTGGACCATTCCGAGCCCAACCATTTGCGAAGGAGTTTGTTTATTTATTGAGTTTCCATCATATTCAATTGAACCATTTGTAACCTTGCCTCTTTCTGAAGCTAACATAGTTGAAACTGCTTTTAATGTAGTACTTTTTCCTGCTCCGTTTGCTCCTAATAATGCAACTACTTTTCCTTTAGGAACTTTCAAAGATACATCGTGTAAAGCTAAAATAACATCATCATATCTGACCTCAATATTTTTTATGTCTAGAATATTTGCTGAACTGTTACTCATTAAGCTTTCTTTTATATTAAATTAAATTTTATTTAAAGGGGGAGTTTAAATAATTAAATTATTTAAACACCCCCTCAGATTAGTATTAATTTATCTCTAAATTAATTAACCACATTTTTTTGGTGTAATGTTGTTCTCTTTAGCAAATTTAGCTGCAGACGCCTCTACAAGACCTCTAATAAATGCAGGATCGCCTGGAGCTTCCCAACCAGTTACCTGATTGAATTTAGTTCCATCCCACTGCATTACAGCAAACTTACCAGCACCTTCATGGTTCGCACAAGAAATAGAGAATGGAGCTAACATTCCGTCAACACCTAACTCTTTCATTCTTGCTTCATTCATGTTGATAGCTTCGTAACCATCTCTGAACTCAGCACCAGTAACTGCCTTACCAACTTTGTTGTGCATTTTTTGAGCATTTCTTAAGCCCTCAATCCACATTACAGCAGCACCTAGTCCTCTGTTCCAGTAAACTGAACCAATCCTATTTGGATCCGCTAAGTTTCCTTTACCTGAACCATATACTTTATCTTTGATTGCTTTAACCAAAGGATATTCTCCAGGCAAAGCATTTGCTACAGCGTAAGTTCCCTTAGCTGCATCACCTGCCGGATACATGTCCTCTTCGGCAGCACCGAAAGTTACATACATCATTCTATCTCTTGGGAAATTTATTCTAGCAGCATTAGTCATTGCTGTTGAATTCATTCCAGAACCTGCTCCCCAGAAAGTAACCCAATCAGGTTTTTCTTTTCTGATTTGCAGCCACTGAGATTGTTGTTCAAGACCTGGAGGTGGGATTGATATTTCAATCAACTCAACTCCCCAGTCATTACAAATTTTTCTCATTGCTGGTAATGGCTCTCTACCGTAAGCAGAGTCAATGTGTAAGTGAACGATTTTTTTACCTTTCATCTTATCAATTCCGCCCTCGATCTGTGCCATAAATTTTAATTTAACAGCTATCTGTGACCAGTAGTGACTTGCAGCATTAAATACCCAAGGCCATACTCTTCCGTCAGCACCGTCAGTTCTTCCGTAACCGTATTGAGCTAAAACAACATTGTCTTTTGCCATACGATTAATTACTGCATATGCTCCTGGTGTTCCTAAAGTATCAAACACAACTATTCTTTGACCATCTTTTTCTAAAAGTCGCTGATAACACTCAACTGTTTTTACTGCGTTATACTCAGTTTCACACTCTTGCCAAGTAAGCATAACTCCATTGACTCCACCTGTCATGTTGACGTAATTCATGTAATCAATTTGAGCTCCGTAATAACCAGTTCCCATTGCTGAGTAAGGTCCAACACGGCTACTTGCTACTGGAAAATATTGAGTTTCAGCACCAAATACAGTTTGAGGTAAAGCGATTGAAGAAAATAAAGCTACAACTACCGTAAGAGTAGAAGTTAGCTTTTTAAACATTCTTGCTAACATAATTCCTCCCTCGTTTTTGCTATGTTAATCATTCTTATTTGATATGATCTAATCACATGACTTTGGATACTTCAATAAGTAATCTTTCAAATAAATTTTCTTTATTTTTTAACTATTATTAAATCAAATAAACAACTTGAGATTGTACAATTAACTTATTTTAAAGATTATGCAAAAATAAGTAAAACTTAAATTTTATGAAAAAAATATTAATTGTTGAAGGAAACTTAAAGGAAGAAAATAAAAACTTTTCCAATGCAGGTATTCAAACACATACCGAAAGTTTAAAAGATAGTTTATCGTATCTAACTAATGATTTAGAACTAGATGTAGTAAATCCATCTTCAGATGTGGATATTCAAAATTTTAATGAAAATCTACAAAAATATGATGGGTTGATCTGGGGAGGAAGTAGTTTGAATATCTATAACGATACTCCTGAAATTAGAAAACAAATCCAATTCATGAAAAATTGTCAAAATAAAGTGAAAAATATCCTGGCTATTTGTTGGGGTATGCAAGTAGCAGTTACAGCTGCGGGAGGGCAGGTTAGAAAAGCTGCTAATCCTCATATTGGCATAGCTGAAGAGATTGAAATCAACAGACATGGTCTTGAGCATCCTCTTTATATTAATAAAGAAAAAAAATTTAATTCTCCAGCATTTAATTTCGATGAAGTAGTTAAACTACCAGAAAAAGCTATTTGTTTAGCATCAAACAAAATAAACAAAATACAAAGCTTATATTTTGAAATAAATAATACAAAGGTTTGGGGTCTACAATATCATCCTGAAATAACTTACGAAAAAATGATAAGTTTAATTGAATTTAGAAAAAAAAAATTAATAGAATATAGAAAAGTATTTAAAAATGAGAATGATGTTGAAAAGCATATATCATTTATTAAAAAAGAAATTTCTTTAACTAACAAAGAAAATAGAATGCTAGAGCTTAAAAATTGGCTAATAAAATTAGATTAAAATAATCCTTCGATCTCGCCTTTTTTATTTAATTTAATGCTGTCAGCTGCAGGTACTTTTGGCAACCCAGGCATTGTCATTATTGATCCACAGACAACAACTACGAACTCTGCTCCTGATGATAATCTTACTTCTCTAA
Organism: uncultured Pelagibacteraceae bacterium; assembly: GCA_902633585.1. Taxonomy (GTDB): domain Bacteria; phylum Pseudomonadota; class Alphaproteobacteria; order Pelagibacterales; family Pelagibacteraceae; genus Pelagibacter. Next base: position 104,333 of record CACPGZ010000001.1, on the reverse strand, counting down.
TTGGTATTTCATGGTTTGATGGAGCGCCCTTGAGTTTTGGATCAGTAGAAAAACTATATTGAGTTTTTGCAATACAAACTGGAAGTTTTCCGTGGCCATTATTTTCAAACTTTCTGAGTTGTTCCTTTACATCATCACTTGCAGTTATTTTTTCTGCTTTGTAAATATTTTTGGCTATTAACTCAATTTTGTCCCATAATTTCAAATTTTCTTCATATAGGAAATTAAATTTTTTCTTCTTTTTCTTACAGATTTTCACAACTTTTTTTGCAAGATCTTTTGCACCACTTCCCCCCAGTGCCCAATGTTTACATTCGCTTACATCAACCTTTTTTTCTTTACAAAAATTTAAAACAGTCTTTACTTCTTTAGATGTATCAAGTGCAAAATGATTAATTGCTACAATAGGCTCTAAACCAAATTTTTTTATATTAGATATATGCCTGTCTAAGTTTACCAAACCTTTTTTTAAGGCATTGATGTCTTCTTTTCTTAAAGCCTCTTTCTCAACACCACCATGCATTTTTAAAGCTCTTACAGTCGCAACGATTACGACACAACTTGGGACTAAACCTGATTTTCTACATTTGATATTAAAAAATTTTTCAGCACCTAAATCCGCACCGAAACCTGCCTCTGTAACAACATAATCAGATAATTTTAAAGCTGCTTTAGTCGCAATAACTGAGTTGCATCCATGCGCAATATTCGCAAATGGACCACCATGTATAATTGCTGGGTTATTTTCTAAACTTTGAGTTACATTTGGTCTAATAGCCTCTTTTAGTAAAACCGTCATGGGACCATGAGCTTTAAGATCTCTTGCATATAGAGGTTCCCCATCTTTATTATATGCGAAAGTTATATTACCAATTTTTTTCTCCAAATCTTTTAAGTTATTAGAGAGGCAAAAAATTGCCATTACTTCAGATGCAACTGTAATATCAAAACCATCAGTTCTTTTAAAATCTTTAGCTACACCACTTGTATTAATATCAATAAACCTTAATGCACGATCATTCATGTCCATTACACGTTTCCAAACAATCTTATTTTCATCTATATTCAGTTTATTTCCCCAATAAATATGATTATCAATGATAGCTGAAAGTAAATTATGTGCAGAGGTAATAGCGTGAAAATCACCTGTGAAGTGTAAGTTTATTTGTTCCATAGGTACAACCTGCGCATATCCTCCCCCGGCAGCACCACCCTTCATTCCAAAAGATGGACCAAGACTTGGCTCCCTGAGACAAACAGTCGATTTTTTTCCAATTTTATTTAAACCATCACTTAAACCAACAGAAGTAGTTGTCTTTCCCTCGCCAGCTGGTGTAGGGGTTATTGCGGTAACTAAAATTAAATGACCATCTTTTTTGTTCTTAAGCTTGTCTAAAAACTCAAAGTTTATTTTTGCAATATGCCTACCCATGGGACTAAATGCGCTGCTTTTATCTGGAACGTTCATTTTATTTAAAATTTTACCGATTGGTTTCATTTTAGCTTTTCGAGCTATTTCTATATCTGATTTTATTTTTGACATGTTACTTTATTTCGAATTATATAATTTGTGACTAACGATTATATAAACATTTTTAATCTCTTGTAGCAATATAAACACCTATAGAAGTTATTAAAAAACCCATAATATCTAAATTTGTTAAATTTTCATTTAAAAAAAACCAAGCCATAAGAGCAGCTGTAGTTGGTATTAAAAAAAATATTGAAACAGTCTTGCTTGCAGAATTTTTCTTGATTAAAAACATCAAAATTGTAAAAGCACCAAAAGATACAAGAAATATTTGATGACCCATTGCGAAAAAAAACGTTTTTGTGAAGGCTATGTATGGTTTGGCAAAAAATATGACTATAAAGATATGAAAAAAACAGCCTCCTACAGCTTGATAAAAATTACTTACTGACAAAGGTAAATTATTACTTAATTTTTTTTGCCAAATTGTTGATGCCGTTATTGAAATTAATGCTATTATTGTAGCAATCAATCCTAGCAATGGAATTGTTGATCCTAAATCTAACCCTAAAACAAGTGTAGCTCCTAAAAATCCAAGCGAAACCCCAATCCATTGTTTAAAAGTTACCTTTTCATTTAAGATTGGACCACTAAGGATATTTGTTAAGATTGGTTGAAGAGTTACAATTAACGCTGCAATACCTGTAGGCATACCAATAGAAATCGAAAAAAAAACTCCGCCTAAATATAATCCATGAAAAAGAATACCACTCAAGACTGACTCAATTAAGTTTTTTCTTTTTACTATAATTGAATAATTTGAATAAATTGAGAATAATAAAAATCCAACTGCTACAAAAAAAAAACGAAAAGCTAATGCTGCAAATGGATCGCTATTATCAATTATTGGTTTTGTAGTTATAAATGCAGATGACCAAAGTATGATAAAAATAAAAGGAAAAATTTTGATCATATTAAAAAATGAGGTAAAATATGATGAATTACCACAATAATCTATTAATATTAAAGCTTATTTTGGACAATTTATTAATTGTAGCTTCTGATCAAATCAAATAACTTTAAATCGTGATTTTAAAATTATTAAAACTTAGTTTTTTTCTTACGTCTTTTTTATTTTTGACGGGTTTCATCCCTTTACAGGCTGTGTTGGGTCCTACAATCACAGCAGCCACTTCAGGGAATTTGGTTAAAGCTACTGCTCAATTAGTCTTCGATAGTGAATTTAAAAAAAAAACTGGCAAAAGTTCTCTTAGCTACATTACAGAAGAAGTATCTAAAAATAATGAACAAAGGCGTATTAACAATGATTTTAATGATTTAATTGAAAAAAGAGTAAAAATAGTTCACCAGAAATTAGTTGATCAAAATAACGAAACAAAAATAATTAAAGATTTTAAACTAATAGTTGAAAAAAGAGTTAAACTAACTCATGAAAAGCTAATACAACAAAAATTTAATCAGTGAGATTCAAAAGAATTAATTTTTTTTGGTCCATTTCTTTACACCACAGTTCGTAACTTTCACATATTCTCCATAAATGATCGAACGCGCGTTGAGAAATTTTTAGGGGAAAATGACTTTTAGTGTAATAAAGTTCTGGGTATTGGATTAATTGTTTAATCATTATTTCTCGTTGTATTCTAAGTAATTTCATTGTCTCTTCAGGAATATTTTGATTTTTTTTATTTAATTTTTTAAACCAATTATCGTGAAATTTACCACTACTCACTTCTTTATAAGTTTCTGATCCGATAAACTCATTTATTGCATCTATATTGGAAAAGCCATTATTTTTTTTTTTAATTTTTGATACTTCTAGATATATCTTTTCAGCCACATATAAAATATATGGTTTATCTTTAGATTTCATTATTTATGATATTTTTTCATTGCCGCATTCGCTAATATCAAATTTGGATCTAAAAAAATTTTTGAAGTCTTGACTTTTTCAAATGATTTAAATGCGAATATAGCTATTGGTAATTCAGTACAACCCAAAATTATTTTTTTACATTTTTTTTTGATTAAATAATTTACGGCCGGTTTTATAATTTTACTGGCAGCTTTTACATTTCCCATTTTGACAAATTTTATTGCTTTATTAACAGATTTTCTTTGTAAGGTTATATTTGGAAAAATAAGATTATATTTTTTATCGAAAAATTTATTATAAACACCTGTATTCAAAGTTCCCTCTGTTGCCAGCAATCCAATCGATGAATTTTTTTTACATTTTTTTTGTGTATGAATGAATACCTCTTTTGGCATATTGATAATTGGTAATTTTATTTTTTCTTTTAAATCATCATACCAAAAATGTGCCGTATTACATGGAATAACGATAAACTTGCATTTACTTTTTTTAAGTATACCACATCCGTACAATAAACTTTTTAATACCGATGAATATTTTTTTTGAATTTTTTTATTTTTTTTTCGATTAGATAAATTTTTAGTTTGAACACCTATTGATTCTGGTCTTCCAGGAATATCTGATTTGTTGAAAAGAAGAAACAAAGGATATTCTTGATCAATTTTTCCTCTATAAAGAATTGCAAGTTTATTACAAAAATCTAGGCCAGCTTGTGTGCCCATGCCACCTAAAATCCCAATCATTTTAATTTAGTTATATCGATTAAAAATTTTTTTATTGGCTACAAATATACAAATATAATCAAATTGTAAATCTTATAGCCAATAATCTATATAATGAAAATTATGCAGTTTTTAAGTTAACTGCTGAAGGACCTTTAGGACCATCTTCAACATCGAAAGTCAAAGCTTGACCCTCATCTAAACCGTTCATACCAGCATCTCTTACAGCCGAAACATGTACAAACACATCTTTTTCTTTATCTTCTCTTTCAATAAAACCAAAACCTTTGGTTGGATTGAACCATTTTACTTTTCCTTGTAGACTCATATTTTTTCTTCTTACTTTATTGTTTATTAATTTATTACTTATAATTAAGTAATTACGACTTTCTTTATAATTTAATCAGTTTTGTCAACAAAATAGATTGTTAAGGGAATATTTAATTTTAAGTGTTGTTTATTAGCATTGATAGATAAATTGAATTTTTATCCTCTTTATATTGAGCAAATGGTTTACATGGCTTAAATCCGCATAAATCAAATAATCTTCTTGCTGGTTTAAAGAATACTCCGGCTCCAGTTTCTATACTAATCCGTTTGATACCTAATTTCTTAGCTTCATCAAACAAATGACTTATGAGTTTAATTCCATTTCCTTTATTCCTGAAATCATCATGTAATCTTATAGATTTAAATTCACCATGGTCCATTTCTAGAATTTTAAGAGCACCACAACCTATTAATTTATCATCATCCCATAAACTCCAAAACTTGATGGATGGTACTTTTAAACCTTCAATATCCAAAACATGTGCACTTCCCTCAGGGGAGGCTGCTTTAAGCTCAATAAAATGTTTTTTTAAGAGTTCATTTACCTCCAAATTTTCAAAATTTCCCTTAATTATTTTAAACATTAAAAAATCTTAGTTAAATGTCCCATTTTTCTTTTATCTTTAATTTCTTTTTTAAGATAATCAAAAAAAAACTCATTATCATTTAGGTTAACATTTTGCCTATAAGGTATAATTTGATTACCTATAAGGTTTATCATTTCTGCATTGTGTAATTTTTTTAAAGGAATTTGTTCTAAAGAACAAACTGCTCTTATATGATTTTCAAACTGACTAATATTGAATGCATTAATAGTTAAATGTCCAGAATTATGAACTCTAGGTGCAATTTCATTTACATAAAGATTATCATTTCTATCAATAAAAAATTCCACACAAAGTGTACCAATGTATTTCAATTCCTCAGAAATTCGTTTACTCCATTCTCTAGATTGTTCAATTAATTTATCATTTATATCTGCGGGAATTTTAGATTTTTTTAAAATTTGGTTTTCATGAATATTTTCTATTGCTTCGTAAATTTCATACCTGTTATTCTCAAATCTTGTAATTATTACAGAAATTTCTCTTTTTAACTTGACCAATTTTTCAAGAATATATTCTTTTGAAAAATCTATATTCAATTCATTTAATTCATTTAATGATTTTATAGAATACTGACCTTTTCCGTCATAACCCATAGTTGTTGTTTTTAAAATTCCTGGCAAAAAATCATTAAGTGAGTCTAAATCAGATTTTTTTTCTATACTAACATATCTTGTTGTTCTAATATTTAATTTATTAACAAAATCTTTTTCAGCCAAACGATGTTGTATCAATCTGTTTATAGATGGTTTTGGGTTAACAGTTTTTGATTTATTTATTTTATTCAAAGTTTCATAAGGAATATTTTCAAATTCATATGTAACTATATTTACCTTATTCGTAAATTCATCAATCTTATTTTTATCCTTGTAATCACCAAATATAAATTCATCACAAAAATTTTGTGCAGGCGAATCTTGATCATCAGAATAGATTATAGTTCTAATATTTAATTTTTTAGCAGCAACGGATAACATACTACCTAATTGTCCACCACCAAGAATTCCTAATCTAACTTCAGGCATTAAATTATTTTGGATTTTTTTTAATTGATTTTGTTTGAGAAATTCTCCAACTCTTAAGTTTAGACTTAACAACTGGATCATTATTAGATATAATTGATGCAGCTAGGATAGCGGCATTTATTGCTCCATCTTCTCCTATTGCTAAAGTCCCTACAGGAATTCCTTTAGGCATCTGCACAATAGATAATAGACTATCCAAACCTCTAAGTTTTTTGCTTTCGATAGGTACACCTAATACTGGTATTTGAGTTAAAGCTGCAATCATCCCTGGTAAATGAGCAGAACCACCAGCACCAGCAATTATTACGCCAATATTATTTTTTTCAACTTCAGATGCATATTTATACATTCTCATGGGCGTTCTATGTGCCGAAATTATTCTTATTTCTATGGGAACCTTCAGTTTTTTTAAAATTTGTTTTGTCAATTTCATTGTTTTAAAGTCTGATTGACTTCCCATAACAATAGAAACTTTTAGATTTTTTTTTTTATTCATTAATTAATTTATTTAAACTTTATTTCAAAAAATTCTTTAAATTTCAATAAATTAATAGAATTTCAAATATATATTGATATGTTTTGATAATAAAAGTTCATGATGTTTAATATTGTTATTTACAATATAGAAAGTTTAAAAAAAAGTTTCAACTGGAATAGCTTAAACTGATAATGGCTGAAGAGGATAAAATTCAAAATCAATATAATAGAAATATTGATGACTTAAATGAAATTTGTGATGAATGTAAAAAAACTGATGAAAGTGTTACTCAAAATTTAATTTTGACCGGATTTAAAATTTGCAAATCATGTAGAGTTTCCAAAACGATCTTTCCAATTTAAATATTATTTATTGGTAAAGCGTTCATTCTGCTCATAACAAAAGATATTGATAAGAAAGCTATAATTAAAAAAGATAAAAATATTATTCCAAAGGATTTTAAGTTAGATTTTAAATTTAAAATTTGTTTTGTAGCAATAATTAAACTTGCAAAAATCCAAAACTGAGTAAGGAAAATGATTGGTATCATTAATTCAGGAGTTAACGCAAAAAACCTTATTAATCCTGGAGCATGAGCAAAACCCACTGCTACTAAAACTTTTTTAAAAGGTACTTTTGTTTGTTTATCTGGAAATAATTTTACACCAATCACATAAATAAAAATTGTCCAAATAAACCATGTCAAAATTGCTGTGAGACCAGACATCCCTATAGCTGTTTTTACCACTGTATTGGCAGCAATTGCTCCTGCTACACCATCTAATATCATTATCAAACCGGCAAAATATATTGCTGCTTCACCAAAATTTTTGCTATCGCTATAAAGCGTTTTATCCAATTTAATAGATTTAAAAATTATATTTAAAAATTCAGCAAACATTTATTTTTTTTTATTTTTTTGATCTATGTAAGAAACAATTAATGGAATTAGTAATAATGCAATAGCGATAAAAATGCAAACTGCAATAATGAAACTTTTTTCCATTTATGAATTTAAGGGGAGATTAAACTCCCCCAGAAAATAATTAACCAGATGACACTTCTCTTGTATTAGCATTGTAAGATTCCTTAAATGGAATATCAACTATAACAGCATTAACAGGTGTACCTGGGGTATCCGAATATTTGTCGGGTAAATGAACTTTAAATTTCTTTCCAATTTTACCTTTCGGAAAACCATTGGAATTTAAGGTTCCATCAAAAGGTACATATCCCATAGCTATATTTGTTTTTTTTTCTGGGTGGTACCAAGGGGATGTCACAAAACCAACTGGATCACCACCATCTATATTGGATATCAACCAAAAATCTGGAGCATAATCATCTATAGGTTTCCCTCCTAACTCAAGACCAACCAACTGTAACTTATATGGTTTTTTTCCAGCTTTAATTTCAGCACCCATTTTTTCAAGAGCTTTTTTTCCAACATAATCAGAAGTTTTTTTCCATTCACCTTTTCCTGATAAAGAAACTTGATAACCTAAATTACACTGAAATGGGTTGTGCTGTTGATCCATATCTTGACCCCAAGAAAGAATCCCAGCTTGAATTCTTCTATGGTGAGCTGGAGCAATAACCATCAGTTGGTGTTTTTTACCAGCTTTAAGAACAGCATTCCACATTTCATCAGCATATAAAGTTGCATTCCTTAAATATATTTCGTAACCAGCCTCACCCGAAAACCCTGATTGAGAAATAACACAACTTCTTCCTTCAACTTTAACTTCTGCTAAACCATAGAACGGCATATTTTCTAAATCAACCTGATCACCTAATAAATCTTTCATAAGTGCTTTCGATTTAGGTCCCTGAATTTGAACAGGGCATGCATCTATCTCATCTACAGTGCAATTAAATCTACCATCTGAATTAACTCCTTGAAGATACATTCCTATATCTGAATCTGATAGAGAAAACCAAAATTCATCTTTTGAAATTCTTAAAAGTATTGGATCATTTAAGACTCCTCCATAAGAATTACATAAAATTACATATCTTGCTCTCATTGGAGAAATCTTAGTTGCATCTCTAGTTATCACATAGTCTACAAATTTTTCTGCATCAGGACCTTTTACTTGGATTTGTCTTTCAACTGCAACATTCCACATAGTTACATGGTTGACAATTGCATCATACTCAACCATAGCACCACCATCTTCAGGTTTCACATAACCTCTTGGATGATATATTCTATTGTAAACTGTTGCTCTCCAACAACCTGCTTGCATCGATAGATGCCAATATGGTGATTTTCTTACTCTTGTTGAGATTAACATTTCAACTTTAGTAGGCCCACTTTGTCTTAAATTGTATGGTACTTTTCGATCTGATTGATCTACTGAAGTAGCATGTTTTAATTTAGTGTAGTCAAATTCTTTAGACATAACTATTCTCCTTCAACCACTTGTTTGTTTCCTTCAATCCGCCGAATGTATAAATGTGGAAGAAATCAGTATGCGATTTAACTTTCCCAATTAAATCATTAGGGTCTTTAGGTTTCAATAAATCTAATGCCTTAGTAAAATTAGATTTAAGAAAGTTTAAGGAATTTTTTGCTCCAACAATATTTGCAAACTTAATTAAGCTTGATATTTTTAGAGGTCCAGTAATTCCCACATGCACTGGTACGCTTTGTTTAGAAATAAAGTTTATGATTGGCTGAGGATCTAACAACCACTGTGTTACTATATAATCAGCATAAGGCTTTTTATCTTTCATAGCTTTTTCTAAACTTAAATCGGATATATCAGGACTCCCCTCAGGATGTCCAGCAATTCCTATCGTCATATTATCAAAATAACCGGTCTCTAAAAGTTGAAAAGAGCTATCAAATTTGCCGACAGGCTCTCTACCTCCACCAATTATTAAGACCTGTTTTACTCCTCCATCTTTACATCTAGTAATATAATCTTTGAGTTCTTTCTCATTATGAATTGATCGAGCTGGAAAATGTGGAACAGGATTAAATCCTTTTTTTACTAACTCAACTGCTTGGTATGCTGTATCTTTATAGTCTCCTCCTGGAAGCATTGTAATATAAATATCATTTACTGAAGGTACTGTATCAAGATCCGTAGTTGGGCTAATTTCGAGAGAAAAATTCATTTTTTTAGATCATTATCTTTTTTGAAAAAGCTGTCAAAGAATTTTATTTAATGACGCTATGAAATTTGTTGCTTAAAACTGAGCAGGTTGTTAATTATTTAAGGTCATGAAGATTATATTAATCATGGGGTTACCAGGCTCTGGTAAAACAACTTTGGCCTCAGAGCTAGTTCCCTTACTTAAAGCAAAATGGCTAAATGCTGATGAGGTTAGAAAAGAGGCAAATGATTGGGACTTCTCGGCTAAAGGGAGAACTCGACAAGCCAAAAGAATGTGGATTAGAGCACAAGAGTATAAAAATCAAGGTAACCACGTTGTTGCTGATTTTGTTTGTCCAACACCAGCAGCAAGAGCATTATTTCCAGCAGATTTTATTATATGGGTAGATACAATAAAAGAAGGCAGATTTGACGACACTAATAAAATGTTTGTAAAACCTGAGAAGTATAACTTTCATGTTACCACTCAAGATGCTAAAAATTGGGCACCAAAAATATTTAAGGAAATTAAATAATGTCTTACAAATGGGACAATAAAAAACCAACAGCTCAAATGTTAGGAAGGTGGCAACCATTTCATGATGGTCACTATAGTCTATTCAAAGAGATTATTAAAAAAACTGGTCAAGTTTGTATACAGATTAGAGATGTTCAAGGTGTAGACGATAACCCATTTGATTTCGAGACAGTAAAAAAAAATATTCAAGATAGACTAAATCCTGAATTTGAGGGACGGTTTCAAATTATGCTGGTTCCTAATGTAACTAATATTTGTTACGGAAGAGGTGTTGGCTACAAAATGGAGGAAATTATTTTACCTGAAGAGATACAGAAAATTTCAGCTACGAAGATAAGAGCAAAAATGAGGGAAGAAGGTAAGCTTAAATAATTTCAAATGAATATTAGGAACATTAAATACAATAAAGATATAGCAATAGTTATAATCAATGATCCAAAAACATATAACTCGTTATCAAGCAAAAATCTTAATGATTTAATAATTACTTTCAAAAAATTAGATAAAGATAAAAAAGTTAAAGTAATAATTCTTGAGGGTGCCGGAAAAGGATTTAGTGCAGGCCATAACTTGAAAGAAGTAAAAAATTTAAAGAAGAAAGACAAATACAATAAATTATTTAATCTATGCTCAAAGTTAATGCTTCAAATAGTCGAGGGTAGAAAACCTGTTATTGCAAAGGTTCATGGAGCAGCATACGCTGCAGGTTGTCAATTAGTTGCTAGTTGTGATTTAGCTTATAGTACTAATGATGCTATTTTTGCAACACCTGGAGTTAATATAGGATTATTTTGCAGCACACCAATGGTAGCTGTAAGTAGGAAGATTAGTAAAAAACACATGATGAAAATGCTTCTTACTGGTGAACCAATTAGAGCAAATTATGCAAAAGAAATTGGTTTAATCAATGATTGTTTTACAAAGTCAAAATTAAATAGCGAAGTTTTAAAAATTGCAAAAAAAATTTCGACAAAATCTAATCTTACAATTAAAATCGGAAAACAAGCTTTTTATAAACAATTAGAAATGCCATTAAAAAAAGCTTATTCCTATACAAGTAAAGTGATGACGACAAATATGATGGCCATGGACGCTAAAGAGGGTATTTCAGCTTTTCTTGAAAAAAGAAAACCGATTTGGAAAAATAAATAAAATTATATAATGAGCGATATTGAAGTGACTGATAAAAATTGTTGTGGACCTGGATATGCTAGTCCATCCGATGCAATTAAAGCACCAAATGAAAAACTTTTATATACAATAGCAATTTACACTGGAACTGGAATTCAAAAACCTGATTATCTTGCAACTATTGACGTTGACCCAAACAGTTCAACTTACTCAAAAGTTATTCATCGTCTAGAGATGCCAGGAATTGGAGATGAATTGCATCATATGGGATGGAACGCATGTTCTTCATGTCATGGTGACACTGGGATGAGTAGAAAATATTTATTAGTACCTGGTGTCAGGTCAAATAATATTCACGTAATTGATACTGCGTCTAATCCATTAGCTCCAAAAATTCATAAAGTAATTAAAGGTTCAGAAATAAAATCTAAAACAAACTTATCAGGTCCTCATACAGTGCACTGTTTAGGCTCTGAAATAATTATTTCTTTTCTTGGCAACGCCAAAGGCGAAGCCCCAGGAGGGTATCTACATTTGAATAAAGATTTTGAAATTGTAGGAAGGTGGGAAAACTCAATGGGAGATATTCCTTTTAGCTACGATTTTTGGTACCAGCCACGTCACAATGTTATGGTTAGTTCAGAATGGGCAGCTCCTAACACCTTCATGCCAGGTTTTGATCTTGAGGAAGTAGGGCACCTAAAATATGGACGAAGACTTCATATTTGGGATTTTAAAAAAAAAAAACCAGTTGAGACGATGTATCTTGGAGAGGATGGTTTAATACCTTTGGAAGTAAAATTTAAACATGATCCTAATAGTTCTCATGGATTTTGTGGTGCAGCGCTAAGTTCAAATGTTATTCATTTTTGGAAATCTAAAGATGGAAAATGGGAATGGGAAAAAATTATAGATATTGAGAATGAACCTCACCCTGATTGGCCTATTCCAATTCCGGGAGTTATGTCTGCAATCCTTGTTTCAATGGATGATAAATATCTTTACTTAAACAATTGGCTTCATGGAGATATGAGACAGTATGATATTACCGATCCCCATAAACCTAAGTTAACAGGGCAAGTGTGGATTGGAGGTCTTTTAGGAAAAGCACCATTTATAAATGGCGTTAAGATTGCAGGTGGTCCGCAAATGTACCAACTATCTTTAGATGGCAAAAGGATGTATGTAACCACTTCATTATTTTCAACTTGGGATAATCAATTTTACCCTGATATAAAAACGCAAGGTGGAGCTATGATCATGATTGACTGTGATGTAAAAAATGGTGGTATGAAAATTAATAAAGATTTTATTGTTAACTTTGGTGAAGAACCTAATGGTCCGAGCAGATGTCATGAAAGTAGATATCCGGGTGGAGACTGCACAAGTGATATATGGCTGTAAAAAAAATTACTATTATCAATCGCGAAAATAAAATTTTTAAGGTGTCTAGCAGAAAACCTTTGCTTCAAGAATTGCGTGCACAAGGACTAGATCTTCCTTATGGTTGTGAATATGGAGGTTGCATAACATGTGCTGCAAAACTAATTAAAGGAGAAATAGATCAACGTTCTCAAGTTGCTTTAAATAATCGACAAATTAATGATGGTTATGTTGTATTGTGTGTTGCTAAACCAAAAACCGATTGTGAAATTGAAATTGGTGTTGAAAGTCATGATAAACTTTATCGTAATCCTTTCCTTGACCCACTTGCACCACATGAGCTAAAAGCTGATATAGCAACTCTAAAAGAAGTAAAAAAAAATAGATTAATGGATCATAGTAAACCTTATAGCGACGAATATTTAAGAGATATTTTAAAGTCCGTTAAGACTATCGCAATGGTTGGAGCCAGTCCTGATAAAACGAAATTTAGCTATGGTGTTTTAAGAGTGCTGCATGAAACTGGATATGACATGATACCTGTTAACCCAAAACCAGAAATCAATGAAATTCGTAATTTAAAAGTATATCCAAATCTTGCATCAATTGATCGTCCAGTTGATATGGTTGAAGTTTTCAGAAAACCAGAGGACCTTTATGGTGTGGCAGAGGAAGCAATTTCAATTGGTGCCAAGGTGTTATGGGGACAAATTGGTGTGATTAATCATGAGGCTGCCCGTTTAGCAGAAGAAGCCGGACTTAAAGTTGTGATGGATAGATGTCCAAAGATTGAACTTTTTCGACCATTTTGGAAACCACGTCTTGATCAGAAAATTTAAATTTTATTCAGATGTTAAAAAAGATTCAAATAGTATTTAATTTTTTTGTTGTATTTTTGATATCAATTTCAATTTCTAAAGCTGAAATACTTAAGCCAAGCAGTAATATAAAACCTTCTGAGGTTGTTAAGATACAATTGCTTGGTTTGCAAAATAATAATGATGGATTTGAGGATAGCGGAATAGAGCAGACATGGAATTTTGCCCATCCAAATAATAAAAAAGCAACAGGTCCTTTAGATAAATTTAAAAGAATGATAAAAAGTAATAATTATCAAATGATGATAAATCACATAAGCCATACTATTACAGAAATAAGAGGTGGCGACAATTGGGTACAATTTGAAGTTATTATATTAGATAATAAAAAAATCTATCATAAATTTAATTGGCAGGTTGAAAAATATACAGAGGACGGACCTCTGAAGGACTGTTGGCTAACTACCATGGTATCAAGTCCAGTATCTCTGGGAAGTTCAATTTGAACTATCGATACAATTTTGTTTCGAAATGAATAAAAATTTAGTAGGAATCAAATTATGAAAACCAAAACTAAAGTAGTTGTCGTAGGTGGCGGAGTTGTTGGAGTAAGTGCTCTTTATCATCTAGCTAAAAAAGGATGGTCTGATGTTGTTTTAATTGAGAGAAAAGAACTTACCTCAGGTTCTACTTGGCACGCTGCGGGGTTATTGCCACTTTTTAATATGAGCTATTCAGTTGGTCAGCTTCATAAATACGCTGTAAATCTCTATAAAAAGTTAGAGGAAGAGACTGGAAAAAATGTTGGTTTTAGTGTTGTTTCAAATATTCGTTTAGCAAGCACCAAAGATAGAATGGATGAATATCACCAATACGCAGGAGTGGCAAAAACGATAGGGGTAGACGTAAAATTTTTAACACCTCAACAAGTAAAAGAAATTTGGCCTTTATGTCATACTGATGATTTAGTTGGAGCTATTCAACATCCAGAAGATGGATACATTCAACCTGCTGACTTAACACAAGCTTTGGCAACAGGAGCAAGAAATAAAGGAGCCGAAATTTATAGAAACACTGCTGTTTTATCAATGAAACAAAATAAAGATGGATGGATTGTTGAAACAGATAAAGGTTCAATTGAATGCGAACATGTTATTTCTTGTTCGGGTAATTTTGCGAGACAAACTGGTGAAATGGTAGGATTAGATATTCCAGTTATACCCGTAGAACATCAATACATTGTCACAGAACCACATCCTGAAATACAAAAAAGAAAAAAAGAAGGTCTCCCTGAGATGGGTGTTTTAAGAGATAGTGATAGCAGATGGTATATGAGAGAAGAGGCTGGTGGATTAATACTTGGTCCATATGAAGATGGTGCACCCGCTTGTTATCTTGAAGGGCCATCTAAAAATTCTGAGTATGAATTATTTCAAGAAGATTTGGATAGACTCGCACCTCATATTGAAGGAGCAATACATAGAGTGCCTGCATTTGGTGAAGTAGGAGTAAAAAAAGTTTACAATGGAGCAATTTGTTATACCCCTGATGGAAATCCAATAGTTGGGCCAGCTTGGGGATTAAAAAATTTTTGGATTAATGAGGGCCATAGCTTTGGTATAACTGCAGCTGGTGGCGCGGGATGGCAGTTAGCAGAGTGGATAATAGATGGAGAACCAACAATTGACATGCTTGGTGTTGAACCTAGACGTTATGGAAATTACGCAACTAAATCTTATCTAAAAGCAAAAAATGAAGAGGCTTACAGTCATGTCTTTATAACCCATTATCCAGATGAGGAAAGACCTGCAGCAAGACCTTTAAGGACTTCACCATGTTACGAAAGAATGAAAAATTTAGGTGCAGTGTTTGGACAAAAGTTTGGTTGGGAAAGACCAAACTTTTTTGCAACTGATGGTATGGAGCAGAAAGATGATTGGTCTTTTAGAAGATCTAAGTGGTTCGATGCGATTAAAAAAGAGTGCGAAAATGTAAAAGAAAATGTCGGTCTTTTAGATATGACTGCTTTTGCAAAGTGTAGAATAAGAGGTCCAAGAGCAGAGGAATTTTTAGATTATTTAGTTGCAAACAAACTTCCAAAAAAAATTGGTAGAATAAATTTGTGCCATGCTCTTAATACTAAAGGAGGAGTTCATTCAGAATTTACTATCATGAAGGAAGCTGAAAATAGATATTATCTTGTCTCAGCAGGTGCAAATTTAAGATTAGACCACGATTGGATCCAAAAATGGATGCCTACCGATGGCTCAGTTATATTTGAAGATTTAACAAACAGTAAAGGCGTGCTTGTTGTAGCAGGTCCAAAGGCAAGAGAATTAATGCAGAAAGTTTCTACAGATGATTTTTCAGGTGAAAATTTTAAGTGGTTAACTGCAAAAAACGTCAATGTTGGGTATGCACCTGTTAACGCTATGAGAGTAAACTTTGTTGGTGAATTAGGATGGGAATTACATCATCCAATTGAATATCAAAACCACATATTTGATAAATTAATGGAGGCAGGAAAAGATTTAGGAATAAAACCTTTTGGGATAAGAGCAATGAATAGTTTAAGGCTTGAAAAATCCTATAAATTAGTGGGTACAGAATTATCTATTGAATATTCTCCTTATGAATCAGGTTTGGATAGATTTATACATCCTAATAAAGGTAATTTTATAGGGCTTCAGGCATTAAATAAATGGAGAGAAAAAGGATTTGATAATAAATTAGTTACATTAGAAGTTCATAATACAACTGACTCGGATGTTTTGGGAAACAACCCTATCTACAAAGACGATAAAGTTGTAGGAAGAGCTACAAGTGGTGAATATGGATTTAGGTTAGATAAATCAATAGCATTAGCAATGGTAAAACCTGATCTTGCTAATGTCGGAGAAAAACTTAAAGTTGATATATTAGGAAAATTGTATGAGGCTACCATTTTAGAGGAAGGCCCATACGATGCTGAAAATAAATTGTTGAGAGCTTAATGAAAATTTTAGTCGCAGTAAAAAGAGTTATTGATTATAACGTTCAAATTAGAGTTAAAGAAGATAAGACAGGAGTAGTCACAGATAACGTTAAAATGTCTACCAACCCACCTGATGATAACGCTATTGAGGAGGCAGTAAAAATTAAAGAAGCTGGAAAAGCAACAGAAGTTATAGCAGTAAGTGTTGGAGAAGAGAAAGCTCAAGAAACAGTCCGTAAAGCTTTGGCAGTTGGTGCAGACAAAGGGATCCTAATTAAAACTGATGGAGTTTTAGAACCTTTAGCAGTTTCAAAATTATTACAGAAAATTGTTGAAAAAGAAAAACCCGATTTAGTCTTTATGGGTAAACAAGCTATTGATGATGATTGTAATCAAACAGGTCAAATGTTAAGTGCTTTATTAAATTGGCCACAAGCTACTTTTGCATCTAAGATAGAAATAAAAGACAAAAAATTAGAAGTAACTAGGGAAATTGATGAAGGACTTGAAACAATAGAAATAGGTATCCCAGCGATAGTCACGTGTGACTTAAGATTAAATGAACCTAGATATGCTTCCTTACCTAACATTATGAAGGCAAAGAAAAAACCAATTGATCAGATAAATGCGTCAGATTTGGGAGTAGATACCTCACCGAGAATCGAGCATATTAAGATCGAAGAACCACCTAAGAGAAAAGCTGGAATAAAAGTTTCCAGTGTTGCTGAGCTGGTTCAAAAATTAAAAAATGAGGCAAAGGTTATTTAATGTCAGTTTTATTAATAGCAGAGCATAACAACCAAGATTTAAAACCATTTACGCTAAATGCAGTTACAGCAGCTGCACAGATGGGAGAGGATCTGCATGCAATAATAATTGGTCAAAACTGTGGAGATAGTGCAAAAAAATTATCAGAATTACCTTTAGTCAAAAAAGTTATTCAAGTAGAAGCAGCTCATTATGAAAATTTTGTTGCTGAAAATTTCGCTCCTGTGATAATTAAATTAGCAGAGCGCTATTCACATATTGTTTGTTCAGCAAACACTTTTGGTAAAAATTTAATGCCAAGAATTGCTGCTTCATTAGATACTTCACAGGTTAGCGATATTATTAAAGTAATATCCCCAGATACATTTTTGAGGCCTATTTATGCTGGAAATGCATTTGCGACTGTAAAAAGCAAAGATGCAAAAAAATGTGTAACTATAAGACCTACCTCTTTTGATCCCTGCGAAAGTTCTGGTGGATCAGCATCTATAGAAAAAGTCGAACCAGGTGAAGAATTTAATAATACAAAATTTGTTAAAAGAGAGGAAATTAAGTCCGATAGGCCAGAGCTAGGTACAGCTAGAGTAGTAGTTTCTGGTGGAAGAGGTATGCAAAGTGGAGATAATTTTAAATTAATTACTTCGTTAGCTGATAAATTAAACGCAGCGATTGGTGCTTCAAGAGCAGCCGTTGATGCTGGATACATTGGTAATGACCATCAAGTTGGTCAAACAGGAAAAGTTGTAGTGCCAGACTTATATATAGCTGTAGGAATATCAGGAGCCATTCAACATTTGGCTGGTATGAAAGAAAGTAAGGTAATTGTTGCAATTAATAAAGATGGTGAAGCACCAATATTTAGTGTTGCTGATTATGGATTAGAGGCTGACCTTTTTGAGGCGGTTCCACAATTCTTAGATGAATTGAACAAATTAAACACTATACAAAAATAATTTAATCTGTAAGAAATTGGTATGTCCAGAGAGTCAATGGAATATGATGTAGTTATTGTTGGTGGCGGACCATCAGGCTTATCTACTGCTATTAAATTAAAACAATTAAATTCTAATTTAAATATTTGTATTTTAGAGAAGGCATCTGAAATTGGAGCTCATATTTTAAGTGGTAATGTTTTTGAAACAAGAGCACTTGATGAATTAATTCCTAACTGGAAAGATTTAAATACACCAATTAAAACTAAAGTTTCAAAAGAAAAATTCTTATTTTTAGGAAAATCAAAATCCTTAAGTTGGCCAACATGGTTACTCCCCTCAGTTCAAAAAAATCATGGTAATTATATCATTAGTCTTGCAAATTTATGTAGATGGCTTGCAGAGCAAGCCGAAAGTCTTGGTGTTGAAATTTTTCCAGGATTTCCAGCAAGTGAAATTTTATATAATGATGACGGCTCAGTTAAAGGAGTAGCTACACAAGATATGGGTATTGATAAACAAGGTAATAAAAAAGACAGCTTTGAGCCAGGTATCGAGCTGATAGGTAAAGTTACAGTTTTTGCTGAAGGGTGTAGAGGTCATTTAGGTAAACAGTTGATTAAAAAGTTTAATCTTAATGAAGGAAAAGATCCTCAGCAATATGGTATTGGCTTTAAAGAAATTTGGGAAATTGATGAAAAAAATCATGAGGAAGGATTAGTGATGCATACTGCTGGCTGGCCCTTAGATAATAATACATACGGTGGAAGTTTTATTTATCACGCTGAAAACAAACAAGTGTTTTTAGGATATGTAATAGGTTTAGATTATCAAAATCCTCACCTTTCGCCTTTTGATGAATTTCAAAGATTTAAAACTCATCCGTCAATAAAAAAAATTATAGAAGGTGGAAAAAGAGTCTCTTATGGCGCTAGAGCTTTAATTGAGGGAGGTATTCAAAGTTTACCTAAAATGTTTATGCCAGGAGCATTACTTATTGGATGTGATGCGGGAACTTTAAATATGCCAAAAATAAAAGGATCCCATACTGCTATGAAAAGTGGGATCATAGCTGCAGAAGTTATTAATGAACACATCAAGTCTAAAAAAGATTTATCATTATTCGAGGAAATGTTTAAAAAAAGTTGGTTATACAAAGAATTGTATCAAGCTAGAAATGTAAAACCTAGTTTTAGTTGGGGACTAATTTTAGGTATTATTTTTACAGGATTTGATCAAATTTTATTTAGAGGAAAACTTCCATTTACTTTAAGACATAAACATTCTGATCATGAAACTTTAAAACCTGCAAATGAGATGCCAAAAATTGATTATCCAAAACCTGATAACGTGATTACTTTTGATAAAACAAGCTCAATTTATTTGACAGGAACTAACCACGAGGATAATCAGCCAGTGCACTTACAGCTAAAAGATAAAAATTTGCCAATAAAATATACTCTTGACAAATATGACGAACCAGCTCAAAGGTATTGTCCAGCAGGAGTTTATGAGGTTCAAAAAGAGAATAATATAAACAAATTTGTTATTAACGCTCAGAACTGTATCCATTGTAAAACTTGCGATATTAAAGAACCTTCTCAAAATATAGTTTGGGTTACACCTGAGGGAGGTGGAGGACCAAAGTATGGAAATATGTAATTAGTTATTTTAGAAAATTAACAAAAACAATCACTATTCCAATAATACCTAGCCAAATAATAAGATTTTTTAAGAAAACTTTTTTATTTTTATTTGCATAATAAAAGCCAGGAAATACAAGTGCAATTACTAACAAAAGATAAATAATTGATAGAATATTTTCGTCCATAATCTAAATTTTATTTATGAAAGATCTATCGCATATTTTTTGAGTGTTTGGATTGGCAAAACTTTCAATGTATTTTCATGAGTTCGTTTTAAAAAAATTGGGCAACCTTTTCCAGCTTCTACCGCTCTTGCATACCAAGTTGCACAAACACACCAACCATCTCCATCTTTTAAGCCAGGAAATCCGAACTCTGGGTGAGGTGTGATGAGATCATTTCCTGCCTCTTTGCACCATTCTAAAAATTCTGTTGTAACCCTTGCACAAACAGTATGTAATCCGTGATCATTTTCATCAGTATTACAACAACCATCTCTATACCAACCAGTTAAAGGATCTAAAGAACATTGCTCTAATTTTTCTCCAAGTACATTTTTTTGAATTTTATCCATTGAAAACGTCAAATGTTTTTTTATCAATATCTAAATTAAATGAAAAAGATCTTCTTTCACCATCTCTTTTAAAAGGGTAAGCAGTATGCATTAAGTAATTTGGAAATATAATCATATCCCCAACTTTTGGATTATGGTTATACAAACTATTGCTTAAAAAAGATTTAGATCCATGTATAAAATCTATTGTTCCATTCGTTTTAAGTCTTTTTGTACCTTTTGTAATATTTTTGGGAATCTTTAAATAACCGACACCTGAGATGTTACCGCTATGAAAATGAACTGGGTTATACTCATTTTTATATTGTCTGACTATCCAAAAACTTTTTAAATTTATTTTTTTTAAATTTTTATTAGTACTTTTTTTTATATAATTTTTTACATTCATCTCTATGAATTTAATAAGATATTTATTAACAAATAAATTTGATAACTTTATTTCTTGTTTAACTTGACCAACAAGCTTTTTTGAGTAGTCACTTTTTTTTAATCTTGATTTGTTACTAACTATAAGATCAACTTCTTTATTAATTAAATTTATAATTTTTACAGGAATTTTAGTTACAGCAATTTTCGGGCCAAAAGGTTTTAAGACTCTCATAGTTATATTAAATTTTAGTTGGATTTGTTTTACCTTTATAAACTTTTTCTGGGTCAAATTTTTTTTCTTTTTCAGTGAATTTCATTTCAACTTCTCTACCATTTTCAATTGGTCCAAGAGGTATAGATCTATAAAAACAAGATCGATAACCAACATGACAGCTAGCTCCATTTCCAATATTAACAGTAAGCCAGATTGAATCTTGGTCATCATCAATTTTGATTTCGGTTACTTTCTGAATAAAACCACTTGTTTTACCTTTGTGCCAGATAGATTGCCTTGATCTGCTGTAGTAATGAGCTTCTTTTGTTTCAATTGTTTTTTTTAATGCTTCAACATTCATATAGCCATGCATTAACACTTCTCTTGTTTGATAACACATTGTAATAACAGGTATTAAACCATCATTATCAAACTTTGGCGAAAGAAGTTTTCCCTCTTCAATTTCAACTACATTTTCTCTTTTTTTGAACATATACGGTAATTATGTAGCATATATATAGATATATTAAATATTTTAAAAATGTGCATTTATATGTATAAAGCCTCACATGAAGTTAGTTAAAGATATAGATAATAACGAAAACTCTAAGAGTATTTCTGATAAAGAAGCAGAAGAAGCTTTTAAAACTATTTTAGCCTGGATGGGTGAAGACCCTAGTAGGGAGGGACTTTTAGAAACTCCAAAAAGAGTTGTGAAGGCTTTCAAAGAGTATTTTAAAGGCTATAAAGAAGATCCAAAAAAAATTCTAGATAAAACTTTTGGAGATGTTGATGGTTATGACGACATGGTTGTACAAAAAAATATTTCTGTTCAAAGTCATTGTGAACATCATATGGCACCAATAATCGGAAAAGCTCATGTAGCCTACATACCAAAAGAAAGGGTAGTGGGGTTAAGCAAATTAGCTAGAGTTGTAGAAGTTTTTTCCAAAAGATTACAAACTCAAGAAAGACTTACTATGCAAATTGCGAATACCTTGATGGAGTCTTTGGATGCCAAGGGTGTGGCTGTTACTATTGATTCAACTCATCAGTGTATGACGATGAGAGGTATAAAGAAAGAACAGGCTACAACAGTTACAAATTATTATTTAGGTCAGTTTAAGGAAGATTTAAGTTATCAAAATAGATATTTAAGATTTATAAGCATCACAAAAGATTAAAGTGTCTGATCATTTTAAAGCATTAATTTTAGATCAAAAGGGTGAAGAATTCACAAGAGAAGTAAAAACTGTAGATAAGAGCTTTTTAAAACACGGCGATGTAACAATTAAAGTTGATTACTCTGATCTTAATTTTAAAGACGGGATGATTTTAAAAAATGGTGGAAGATTAGTAAAAGAATTTCCACATATTCCTGGTATAGATTTTTCTGGAACTGTTTTAGAAAGTGCAAACCCTATATTTAAACAGGATGATGAAGTAATATTAACTGGATTTAGAGTCGGTGAAGTTTTTTATGGTGGATACTCTCAAGTTGCAAAAGTAAATGGAGAATTTTTAGTAAAAAAACCAAAAAATTTAACTAGTAAACAAGCAATGATACTTGGAACGGCTGGTTTTACATCTTTGATGAGTGCATTTGCAATAAAAGCAAGAGAAGAAATTTTATTAGGCGAAAAAGTTAACAATGTTTTGGTAACAGGTGCCACAGGAGGTGTGGGTAGTGTTGCTGTAATAGCATTGAATAAAATGGGTTACAACGTTACTGCTGTTACTGGAAAAGACTCTAAAGCAGATTATTTAAAATCATTAGGTGCTAAAACTGTTATAAATCGTAGTGAATTTGACAAAGACCCTAAACTTATTGATAAAGGTTTATGGGATGGGGTTGTTGATACAGTTGGTGGAAAAATATTAGCTAATGCAATAGTTCAAACAAATCCAAACGGGATTATTGCAGTTTGTGGAAATGCAAGTACCAATGAACTTAACACTAATGTAATTCCTTTTATGTTGAGAGGAATTAAAATGTGGGGTATGGACTCTGCTAATTGTAGTATTAAAAGAAGAGAGTTTATATGGGGTGAAGCCGCCAATTTAATTGATTTTAGTCTATTAGAAAAATCAATCCAGACAGTTAGCTTAGAGGAATTAATTGACACTTATCCAAAGATTTTAAAAGGCGAAATTTCTGGAAGAGTTTTGGTTGACTTAAACAAATAATGGATTGGGATAAATTAAAGATATTTCATGCGGTCGCGGAGGCAGGAAGTTTTACTAATGCCACAATCAATCTTAATCTTAGTCAGTCAGCTATAAGTAGACAAATTCAATCATTAGAACAGGATTTAAAAGTTCAATTATTTGAAAGACACGCGAGGGGACTTACACTCACAGAGAACGGAGAATACGTATTTAAAACTGCTCATGATGTGATTAGTAAACTAAAGGAGGTAGAAACTTCCTTGGGCGATCAAAAAAATAAACCCACAGGAAAATTAACAATCACAACAGTTCGAAGTTTTGGGACTCACTGGTTAACTCCAAGAATTGAGGAATTTATGCGATTGAATCCCGAGGTTGAAATAGAATTGATTTTTGAAGACAAAGAATTGGACTTGAGCACACGACAAGCTGATATTGGCATTTTCATGAGAAGACCGAAACAGTTAAATTATATTCAAAAAAAACTTATAGATCTAAAGTATTATTTATATGGGTCTAACAGATATCTAGAAAAAAATGGTATGCCAAAAACATTAAGTGATCTTAATAAACATAAATTTATATCCTTTGGAAGAGGAGCCCCATCCCCAGTTTACAATCCAGAATGGGCGTTAAAATTAGGAATGCATGATGGAAAAAAAAGAAAGCCCGTAATGAAGGTTAATAGTGTTATGGGACTTTTGTTGGCGGTCGAGTCTGGAGTAGGCCTAGCAGCATTGCCCGAATATTTAGTAAGTAATACCTCGAAAATTATTAAAGTTTTACCAAAATTAGAGGGACCAATCACAGAGGCTCACTTTGTTTATCCTCAGTCCTTAAAAAACACAGCGAGAGTGCAGGCTTTTAGAAACTTTTTATTCAGCAAAATAGGTGATTGGAAATCATAACTAGTCTGCGGCAACTTTGCGATTGATAATCATTATCAATGCGAATAATACTCATTATCAATAATTAATTATGCGGAAGAAATGGAAATTATGAGAAAAATATCAATTATAACTATATTCTTATCATTGATCTCTTCTTCATTTGCAATTGCTAATGAAGTTAATGTGTTTAATGCAAGACATTATAAAGCAGATGCTGAACTTTATTCTAAGTTCACTAATATGACTGGAATTAAAGTTAATCTGATTAATGGAAAATCGGGTGCATTAGAAAAAAGAATAATTGAAGAGGGTGCAGACTCATCTGCGGATCTTTATATTACTGCTGATGCTGGAAGATGTGGTGCCATGGATGCAAAAGGTCACCTTCAAGGTGGTTTAACATCTGCAGCAATAAAAGCTGCTGTTCCAAAAAGCTTTAGAACAAGTAAATGGGTTGGAATAGCAAAAAGAGCTAGAATAATTTATTATTCACCTGAAAGAGTTACTGGTGCTGAATTATCTGGAATGAGTTATGAAGGTCTTGCTGATCCTAAATGGAAAGGGAGATTAGTTATAAGAAAATCAAGCAATATATATAATAAATCTCTTGTGGCTTCATTAATTGAAAATAATGGAAAAAAAGCTACAGCTGAATGGGCGAAAGGAGTTGTTGCCAACATGGCTAGAGACTCTAAAGGAAATGATAGAGCACAGATTATGGCAGTAGCTGCTGGGGAAGCTGATATTGCTGTGGCTAACACTTACTATTTAGCTCTAATGTTATCTGGTAAAAAAGGTGCAGAGCAACAAGAAGCAGCTAAAAAAGTAAAAGCTTTCTTTCCAAATCAAAACGGAAGAGGAACGCACATGAACGTTAGTTGTGCAGCTTTAGTCAAAGGAGCTCCAAATAAAGGTAATGCTGTTAAACTTGTAGAGTTTTTATTAACTCCACAATCTCAAGAGCACTTCACTAACAACACATTTGAGTTTCCAATGATTGATGGTGTTTCGCCAAGTCCATTAGTAGTAAATAACTTAGGATTAGATTTTCAACAAGATATGAAAACTAAACTAGCTTCTTATGGAAAAAATCAAGCTGCTGCATTAGAAGTAATGACAGCTGCTGGTTGGAAGTAAGCATAAGTGAAAGAAGAAAAAAAATTTATGTCTGATATTGATTTAAATAAGTCTTCCAGTGCATGTTCACCATGTCAACAGGAGTGTGAAAAAATTAATAAAAGAATAAATAAAAAGAAACTTGATAAAATTGAACCTAAGGAAGTTCCGCATCTCCTTAAAGTATTTGATTTTTAATTTTCTTTATTGTGTCCATCGTAAATGGTGATTTGTGGTGGACACATAAAAATCATATATTAGTATATAATCAGACATGTTAAAAAATTTGAATATTTGGTTTTTATCATCATTAATAATTTCTTTAATTGTATTGATCCCCATTTTAACAGTGTTTTCAAGTTTTTTTGAAGACACATCTAACTATTATCAAATCTTAAAAGACACTTTTTTATTAGAGTATATTTCCAATTCACTAATTTTATTATCTTTTGTATTAATTTTTACGTTTTTGATTGGTACCGGCACAGCCTATTTAGTATCCTTTTATGAATTCCCATTAAGTAATTTTTTTAAATGGGCCCTTATTTTGTCTTTTGCAGTACCACCCTATATATATGCTTATTCTTTAACAGCTTTCTTTGAAAATTATGGTATAGCTTTTACGATTCTTAAAAATTTATTTGGAGATTCAAATTATAATGAAAACATTCCAAAATTTGATGGAATGTTTGGGGCAATATTATCAATTTCTTTTTCATTATATGCATACGTATATATATTGGCTAGGGCCTCTTTTTTATATCAATCACAAAACCTAATTGATTTAGGAAAAAATCTTGGTTTTTCAAAATTTAAATCTTTTTATAAAGTTATATTACCGTCTGCGCGACCAGCTATTATTGCAGGACTATCTCTTGTAGCAATGGAAACTCTAGCAGAATTTGGAGCAGTAGATTTTTTTTCAATAAATACTCTTACAACTGGTATATATAATTCATGGATAACATTTGATGATTTAGCCTTTGCAAATAGAATATCCTCATTTTTGCTCTTGTTCATATTTTCATTATTTATCATTGAAAATTTATCCAGAAAAAAGGCAAAGTATCACTTCAATGCCAGAGGTGGGCTTAAACAAAAAAAGAAAACCAAACTTAATGGAGGCAAATCTTTTTTAGCATTTATTTTTTGTTTCTTTATATTATTCTTGAGTTTTTTATTTCCACTAAGTCAGATGTTATATTGGACATTTAAATTTCCAGAAAATTTATTTGATCTACAAATTGTAGAACTTTTATCAAATACTCTTTATTTAGTATTATTATCTAGTTTAGTTTTAATTATATTTTCTTTAATTTCAAATTATGGAAATAGAGTCTCTAAAAATAAAACCTTAAATTTTTTATCAACTCTATCAATTTCCGGTTATGCTATTCCTGGTGTTATATTGGCTATAGCATTTATTACTTTTATAGCTTGGTTTGATAATAATATAATTAAATTTTTAGGATTTATTTCAATTAAAAAATTTTTTATTGGTTCTATTCTTGGTTTAGTACTAGTTTATTTTATAAGATTTTATTCTTTAGCTTTTAATGGAATAAAGTCTGGATATGAAAAAATTAATATTTCAGTTGATGAGAGTGCTTACTTATTAGGTTATTCTAAAAGAAAAACATTCATGAATATTCACGTTCCTTTTTTGAGAAATTCTCTTTTATTTGTAATTATTTTGGTCTCACTAGAGATAATAAGAGAATTACCCATTACTTTAATTTTAAGACCTTTTAATTTTGAAACTTTTGCAACCACAGCGTATATCTCTGCATCTGAGGACTTATTGGAAGCTGCTGCAGCACCTTCATTGTTTTTAATATTAATTGCGTCTTTATTCATTATAATTAGTTCAAAATATATTTTAAGAGAAAAGAATGAGTAAAAATTTTTTTGAGGTTAAAAATGTTGATTTTAAGGTTGGAGGCAAGACTAAAGTAGCAAATGTATCTTTTGCTATTGAAAAAGAGGGAGATGTTATCTGCTTATTAGGCCCCTCAGGAATTGGAAAAACTACTATTTTAAGAACAATTGCAGGTTTAGAAAAAATTAAAAAAGGATCGATAGAATTAAAGGGAAATGTTTTGTCCTCAGAAAAAATAAATCTCGAGCCAGAGGACAGAAATATATCTCTGTCGTTTCAAGAAAATAGTTTATTTCCACATTACACTGTAAAAAAAAATATACTATTAGGTGCAGAAAGAAATAAAGGTAAAAAAGATCATCAAGTGAGCTTTCAAGAAATTATAGAGTTATTAGATATTTCTTTAATATTAAATAAATATCCACATGAAATTAGTGCCGGTGAAGCACAAAGAGCTTCTCTTGCAAGATCTTTAGTAACTCAGCCTGACTTATTATTGTTAGATGAACCATTATCTAATGTGGATCAAAGTTTTAAGGAAGAAATACAAGAAAAATTAAAGAAAATATTAAATAGTTCAAAAATTACTACAATAATTGTTACCCATGACTCTTATGAAGCTTTTTATTTGGGATCCAAATGTGGAATTATTTTAAATCAAAAGCTTAAACAATATGATGATCCATATAATGTTTATCATTTACCAAATTCTATTGAGGTTGTTAATTTTCTGAATAGAGGAACTCTTATTCCAGCAGAAGTAACAAGCCCTAAAAGTTTAGAGAGTAAGGATCTTGGAACGATTACTGGTAATTTTTTAAAAACTTTTCCGATAGGTACAAAAGTAAAGCTTTTGGTACAGCCAGAAGATTTGCATCATGACGATAAAAGTAATTTAAAATTTGAGGTAGTCGATAGGAAATTTAGAGGTACTAATTTTATTTATACTCTTAAAACTCCAAGTGATACACTTATCCCAGTTTTTGTACATTCTCACCACATTCATCAACACGAGGTTGATGAAAAATTTGGTATTAAAAGACCAATTCATATTGATCATATAGTTTGCTTCTAATAAAAACTCTCTAAAATGGAAAATAAATATAGAGTTTTTTTAAAGGGGATTTTTGATGTCAGCCCTCTGATGATACCAGTTGTTCCATTTGGTTTAATATTTGGGGTTCTTTCAATCGATATTGGATTTAGTCCAATAGAAACAATGGGAATGTCCTTAATAGTCTTTGGTGGTGCTTCACAAATTGTTTTACTTCAATTATTTTCAGGAGGTGCCTCATCTTTAGTCATAATAAGTTCAGTTGGAGCAGTAAACTCAAGACATCTTTTGTATGGAGCTGTTGTTTCTGAGCATTTATCAGATTTAAAACTTATTTGGAAAATTGTAATCTCATATTTCTTAGTTGATCAAGCTTTTGCAAGATCAAATGAGTATTTTAAAAAAAATAAAGATAAAAATAAATATTTCCATTTATTTGGTGGTGGTATTACTTGTTGGGTTATTTGGCAGACAACCACTTTTTTGGGGATTGTTTTAGGAGCTTTTATTCCTGAAAAACTTGGTTTAAGTTTTGCAGTGCCATTAACCTTTTTAGCATTACTGGTTAATGATTTTAGAAAGTTAATTAACGTGATTGTGATAATCATTTCAGGACTAGTTGCTACGTTTGGATTTAATTATGTGCCTTATAAAGCATATGTTATTGTTGCTGGAATTATTGCCTTACTGACTGCAGCAATTTTAACTAAGTTGGTTAAAAATAATGAGTAATTGGCTATTAATTATGTGCTGTGGTTTGATAACTTTTTTGACAAGGTTTTCAATGATAGCATTATTAAAGAAAGAAATGTTCAATGAAAGAATAAGAGAAATTCTCTCTTTTGTACCCTCAGCAATTTTTCCTGCAATTATATTTCCTGCTATTTTTTTGGACAATTCTGGGGATTTTCAATTAGAAAATAATCCAAAAATTATGGCAGCAATAATTGCAATGTTAATTGGAATAGTAAGTCAAAATATTATTGCGACAATTATCTCAGGGCTAGCTTCTTATTGGTTTTTAATTTTTATGGTATAAAAGATTATGAAAAAAATATTAATATCAATTTTCTTTTTATTTTCATTAAGTGCTAATGCAATGGAAAAAGAGACAACCTTTAAGAAAGAGTTGTTTGATAAAGCTCAATCAGATGGAAAAACTGTAGTAATCAGTTCTTGGATAAAATATTGCCCATCATGTGCTGGTCAAATGAAAATTCTTCAGGACGCAAAAAATACAGGAGGATTGTTGGATATTAAATTTGATAACATTGAATATTTTTCATTTGACGTTACGAAAAAGGAAATATCTAATTTATTTGATGTACAATATCAAACTACGTTAATAATTTTTAAAGGCAATCAAGAAGTTTATAGAAGCATTGGTGAGACAACTAAAGATTTAATTTACGAAGCATTAAAAGCTTCAATTTAAACTAAGCACCCAGATTAATATTTTTTGCAACATTAAAATCTATTTCGTCAGGTTTTTTTAAATTTAGATTGTTCATTAAATCAACATATTCATCTACACTACTTACCTGCAACCTTGGATTTTGTTTTTTTTCTTTACCAATAGTACTTACTTTTTCACCCTTATAATCGTGAGCAGGATATAAAAAAGTTTCATCAGGAAGTTTTAACAGTTTATTAAAAATTGAGTTGTATGCGTCTTTCGAATCTCCATTTTGAAAATCTGTTCGACCTGTTCCATTTATAAGCAATGTGTCACCGGAAAAAAGATAATTATCCATCAAAAAACTATAACTATCCGAGGTATGACCCGGAGTATACATTGCTCTGATTTT
Organism: uncultured Pelagibacteraceae bacterium; assembly: GCA_902633585.1. GTDB lineage: Bacteria > Pseudomonadota > Alphaproteobacteria > Pelagibacterales > Pelagibacteraceae > Pelagibacter. The sequence continues at coordinate 74,441 of CACPGZ010000001.1, read as the reverse complement.
TAAATTTTCTAATTTAATATATTCATCATCTTTCACTTTAATTTCAACGGAATCTGCTGGAGTAAGATCACCCATTATTGTGGAGCATTTCGTAATATCTTTTAATTTTGAAGCACCCGTCACATGATCAGCGTGTATATGTGTGTCAATTACTTTTACTAATCTTAAATCTAATTCTTTTAATAAAATTATGTAATTACTTACGTTTTCTAAAACTGGATCAATTATTAAAGCTTCTCTTCCTTTAGATGAGGCAATTAAGTATGTGTATGTGCTAGATTTTTGATCAAATAGTTGTTTAAAAATCATAACTAGACATTATCATATAAGAATGGAATCCACCACATTTGATTGGTCTTGTTCACATACGTGGAAACAAAGTGCTAAAAATACTGCTTGGTGTTTACTTGGATGTTCAATTGGAGACTTCGGAACTATTTTATTTTTTCAATTAACCGAAATACCGTTCCCAGTTTTATCCATTATGATACTGGCAATAATTAATGGATTAATTACAAGCATAATACTTGAAACGATTATTTTAATTCGTCAAAATTTAGAATTTAATAAAGCCTTAAAAACAGCTTTAGGTATGAGCTTTATTTCTATGATTAGTATGGAAGTAACTATGAATTTAACAGATTATTTTTTAACTGGTGGAGCGATACTAACGTGGTGGGTAGTACCACTGGTGCTTATTGTTGGTTTTTTAACACCATGGCCATATAATTACTGGAGGTTAAAAAAATATGGCATCAACTGTCATTAAAAATTGGGATAATAAAACTTGGTTATCTTCACAAAGTTATATTAATTCGTTTAATGATTTTTTAATCAAAAATACTAATATTAATTCAAATTTTAAAATTTTAGATATTGGTTGTGGCAGAGGAAAAATTTTAGGTTCTTTAAGTTCAAGGTTAAAACTTAAATACAAACCTTTGGGCATAGATATTATAAATCACAAGGATAGAGATAAAAGAATTAATTTTAAAAAAGCAAATATTTTAGATCTTTCTTTTAGAAAAAATCAAAAATTTGATTTAATTTTGATTAAACAAACCATTCATTTAATAAAATTAAATAAATTAAAAAAATTACTAAAATCATTAGAAAAAATTTTAGATACAAAAGGTAAAATTTTAATTTTTACTCTGGATACGATAAACAATGAAATTCCAACTTTCAAATTAATGAAACTTAAACTTAACAGATCTCTTACGCGAGATAAAAAAATATTGAAGATTATTACAAATTTATATCCTCAAAGAATTCTAAAAAGATTTATTTTTAAAGTGAATATAAGTAAAAAGAAATACTTAGATATGGTTAAAAATAGATATATTTCAACTTTAATACCTCTATCCAAAAAACAAATTACTCAAGGTGTTCAAGAAATTGAATATAGTTATAAAAATAAATTAAAATTTAAAGACAAATTAAATTGTATTATTCTATAAAATTCTTTTAAGCAAATTTTCTTTAAACAATATTTTATGAATTATAACAGCAGAAATATGTAAGGATATTAATGCGATAAGTGTATAATTGCTTAGTATGTGGATTTCGTAAAATATTTCTGCTAAATCAAAATTATCTTGAATTTCAAGATTAAAAAAAAACATATTAAGCTCCTCACCGTTATATAATTTTTTTAGAGCACCTGAAATTGTAATCATTAAAATTGAAATATACAAAAACACATGATTTAATTTTGCAATTATTTTCTGACCAGGAAAAATACTATTATTTAAGTTTGGAGTTGGATTAAAAGTTTTATAAATAAGCCTTAGTAAAGTTAAGTAAAATATACTTATACCGACTGTAACGTGAATATTTTCTGTGGTTAATCTTTTCTCACTGAAATCCATGTCTACTAAATACATACCTAAAGGAATTTGAATTATTAATACTGTGGCACTTAACCAATGAAATATTCTGGAAATAGCTCCATATTCTGTTAGGGTATTCTTTAATTTCATATGTTATTTATTATAAAAGTAATTAAATATTTTTTCTGCATTTTAATTTTCGTATTATTGTCACTTCCAGTTAATTCCGAAATGTCTGTTGAGGAAATAATAAAAGGAAGAAAAGCCCTATTTAGCAAGAATTATAGCACTGCAAAAAGAGTACAAGCTTTGGCTAGTAAAGGAGAATTTGATAAGGCAAAATCTTTGATGATAAAAATGAGTGAAAATTACAAAACCTTAATAGAATATTTTCCGGATAATTCAAAAGAGGGTTTTAAAACTGAGGCTTTACCTTTGATCTGGGAAAATAAAAAAGAGTTCAATGATTTAATGACAAAATCATCAGATGATATGATCAAATTAACATCCTTAATAGAGGACTCTGATGATATTAGAGCTACTTTAACTCAAATGATGTGGAGCAATTGTAAAGCCTGTCATAGTAAATTTAGAGCGCCACATTAACTTTAAAATTGACGAAGGGTTTGCTTTTTGGTTGTCCAACCAAAAAAGCATCCCTTAGTCGCCTTTTTGGCACTCAAGTCTAATTAGACTTTTATTTTTTTTGTTTTCGTTTTTATGAAATATAAAGCTAGCCAGCTAAGTATCAGGTGGCATTTTATTCATAGAAACTACCTCCTTGTATAAAAAAGAATAAGTTTTAGTTAAGTTGTATTCAAGTAATTAATTTGAATTTAAATAAAATATATTTCTTGAATACAACCCGACTAGTTTGTATTATCCTGTTTTATAAAAATTCACGTCATAATAGAAATATAATTTGCATTAATGTTAATTCTGGATAAGATAAAATTATGAATTATGTAAGCGGGCTTGTAAATCTTGTCATAAGTTTGGTTATTTCAACAATAATTATTTATGCAATAAATTTTGCTGCTGGTTTTGCTGGAGCAGATTATTCTTTTACAAATGGTGAAGTTTTTGTGATGTGGATTTTAATGGCAATTTTGGTAAATAATTGTTTTAAAAAATAATATTCCTTCAATGAATAACTCAGTAAAGACAGACGATGTTATTTTTAACTTTTTTAAACAAATCTGCGATGAAAAAGATGATAAAAAGCGTGTTGAGCTAGGAAATAGCTGGATAAGAGCCATGGAGACAAATTTAGTAACCATGGAAGCAAATTTAGATGAAAAAGATAAGATTAAACATAAAGAAAATATTCAAAATAATCGTGATCATTTAAATAGTCTAAAAGGTAAAAATTCAGCTGAGTGGAAAGAATATGCAACCAAATGTATGGTTGAAATTATGGATAATAAACTATAATTATATTTTAAAGGGGTGTCTTAACAGACTGAGATTAAACCCTAAGAACCTGTCCGGTAATTCAGAAAGGGATACAAATGGATAAAACATTTTTTTTAAGCCAATCAACGTCACTAACTTTAATTATTATTATAAGTTTGGTGTTTGTTTTTTTAGGCCTATATAACTCGAGAAACTATCAAGGTCTAAACAACTATTTAACTGCAAATAGAAAAATTGGATTATTTTCTTTAACAACAAGTTTAACTGCTTCAGCTTTAGGAGCTTGGATTTTATTTGGCCCAGCATCAGCAGCAACATGGGGAGGAATAGGAGCTATTATAGGATATTCACTTGGAACTGCCTTTCCAATGTTTTTTTTAATATATCTTGGAAAAAAAATTAGAAAAGACTTCCCTAAAGGGTCCTCTTTGATTGAGTTTATGCGTAAAAAGTTTGGAAAAAGTTTATTTAAATTAATTTTATTAATGACAATTTTTTATATGTTTATCTTTCTATGTGCTGAAGTTACTGCTGTAGCTGTTTTAATTAATTATATTTCAGGTACAGAGCTTTGGATAACTGCTTTAATTGTGCTTATGTCCACACTTGCGTACACTTTATATGGGGGTTTAAGAGCGTCAATATTTACTGATAATATTCAGATGGTTGTTATTGTAGTTCTTTTGTTAATTTCTCTAGCTTACATAAGCTCTTTTACAGGATCTGAATTTTCTTTTGATTTTATAAAAGAGAAAAATCCTCAACTATTAAGCTCTTCTTATGTACCAAGTTATACAGCTGGTCTAACTTTTTTTATTGCAGTAGCAGCAACAAATTTATTTCATCAGGGTAATTGGCAAAGAGTGTATGCTGCAAAGAATTTTAAAACTCTTAGCAATAGCTTAATTATATCTTTTTTTATAATTATACCTATCGTATTTTACATGGGATTTTCAGGAATGGTTGCTTTCTCGATAGATCCAACTACGAGACCAGATCTTGGTTTTTTTACATTATTATTGAAAGATCAAACAGAATTACTTTCTGTTGTGGTAATTATATTAGGTTTGGCATTAACCATCTCAACTGTAGATACTTTGGTAAATGCTATATCAAGCTTAATTATTGTAGATGGTAAAGCAACGTTTAATCTAGATAAAAAAATAAATTATTTAAATTTATCTAAATATGTAATTTTATTTTTATCTTTTATTTCTTTTATAGTTGCATCCAAAGGTTTTGATATTTTATATTTATTTTTACTTGCTGATTTATTCTGTTGCGCTTTTGTACTTACTGTTTTTTACAGTTTTTATAATAAAAGTATTAAAGAAAAAAATGCATATATTTCTATTATAATTGGACTGATTGGAGGTTTTTTGATGTTTCCTGCTCCTGATTTCTCTAAAAGTTTATTAGTTGGTACTCTTTTACCTAAAGAATTGTTTACACCTATTGTGTCACAGTCATTATTATTTCTATCTTTTGTAATTGCAACTTTTTTACCATTATTAGTTTTAAAGCTAAAAGGTTTTAATATTAGTAGATTGCATTAGAAAAATTAACGTCTATAAATCTGACACTATGTCAGTTAACCAAATAGTAATTAATAGTCTTTCCAAAGTTTATGATAATGGTTTTAATGCATTAAAGAAAATTAGTCTTGAAGTTAAACAAGGTGAAATTCTTGCAATGCTTGGACCGAATGGTGCAGGAAAGACAACTTTAATAAGTATTATTTGTGGTATTGTTACACCCTCGTCAGGCACAGTTATGGTCGATGGTTTTGATATAATAAAAGATTATAGGGAGACAAGATCTAGAATTGGAATGGTACCTCAAGAATTAAGTTTAGAATCTTTCGAGACAGTTTTTGATACTGTATCGTATTCAAGAGGTTTATACGGCAAATCCCCAAAACCTGATCACATAGAAAAAATTTTAAAAGATTTAAGTTTATGGGATAAAAAAGATCAAAGATTAAGACAGTTGTCAGGTGGAATGAAAAGGAGAGTTTTAATTGCTAAAGCTTTATCTCATGAACCAAAGATATTATTTTTAGATGAGCCTACTGCAGGGGTAGATGTAGAACTAAGAAAAGAAATGTGGGAAGTAGTAGATACATTAAGAAAAACAGGAGTGACAATTATTTTAACAACTCATTATATTGAAGAAGCAGAAGCAATTGCAGATAGGGTTGGTGTAATCAATCAGGGCGAAATAATACTTGTTGAAGAAAAAAAAAAATTGTTAAAAAAGATGGGTCAAAAAACACTTACAATTGAATTACAAGAAAGTATTAGCGAAATACCAAAATCATTAGAAAAATATAATTTAGATATTGGAGATAATAAAATGTATTTAAATTATACTTACAGTTTACAGGAGAAGCAAACAGGCATAACTAATTTATTGCAGGATTTAAAAGATACTGGCTTAAAATTAAGAGATTTAAGAACAGAGCAAAGTAATTTAGAAAAAATATTTGTTAATTTAGTTAAGGAAAATAATGAAATTTAATTATTACGGTTTTAAAGCCATATACGTTCATGAGATGAATAGATTTTTAAGGACTGTAGGTCAATCTATTCTCTCACCAGTGATATCTACATCATTATATTTTGTAGTTTTTGGATCAGTAATTGGAGGATATATTCAAAAGATTGATGGTGTAAGTTATGGTTCATACATTGTTCCAGGTTTATTAATGCTTACACTACTTACTCAGTCAATTAGTAACACTTCTTTTGGAATCTTTTTTCCCAAATTTAATGGAACTATTAACGAGATTTTAGCAGCACCTATTTCAACAATCGAAACAGTTCTAGCTTTTGTAGGAGCAGGGGCCACTAAAACTTTAATAGTTGGTGCTGTTATTTTTACCACAGCTACATTTTTTGCTGAAGTAAGCGTTGAGCATCCAGCATTAATGATATTCTTATTGGTTTTAGTTTCTTTTACTTTTGCTCTATTTGGTTTCTTAATTGGCGTTGTAAGTAAAAACTTCGAACAAATGTCAATCATCCCATCATTAGTTATTACTCCAATGGTGTTTTTAGGGGGTAGTTTATATAGTCTGGATATGTTGCCACCATTCTGGCAAACTGTTTCTTACTTTAATCCAGTAGTTTATTTAATTGATGGTTTAAGATTTTCATTTTATGGAATATCAGATTTTAATATTTGGATAAGTGTAGGTTCCATGGTCTCATTTTTAGTGATATGTGTGATCGCTGTATCAATATTATTGAAAAAAGGTTATAATATTAAATCCTAACTAAACCATTTCTGGGTCAGTTATTTATTAATATATATAAGTGGAATTATTTTTATTGGAATTGTTCAGACTCTGTTGAGCCTTCCATTGCTGTAGTTGAACTTTTACCGCTACTTATTGTATTCGACACCGCATCAAAATAAGATGTACCAACTTCTCTTTGATGTTTTACGCTAGTATAGCCATCTTTTTCACGAGCAAATTCTAGTTGTTGAATTTTTGAGTATGCAGCCATACCTTCTTTTTTATATTTTTCTGCTAATTCAAAAATAGCAATATTTTGAGTATGAAATCCTGCTAGTGTAATAAATTGAAACTTATAACCCATTTGGCTAATTTTTTGTTGAAATGACGCTATTTCCTCATCCGATAAATGTTTTTTCCAATTAAACGATGGAGAACAATTATAAGCTAAAAGCTTTCCAGGAAATTTTTCATGGATTGCGTCAGCAAATTTTTTTGCCTCTTCAAGATTCGGTGTTGCAGTTTCACACCAAATTAAATCAGAATATGGCGCGTAAGCGAGCCCTCTTGAAATTGCCTGATCTATACCTGCTTTAACATAATAAAAACCCTCAGGTGACCTATCTCCAGTTAAGAAGGGTTTATCATTTTCATCGTAATCATTTGTAATTAATTTTGCTGCATTAGCATCAGTTCTGGCTAAAATAATTAAAGGAACGTCAGCAATATCAGCTGCTAACCTAGCAGCTTTTAAGTTTTTAATCATCGTACCTGTTGGAACTAATACTTTCCCACCCATATGTCCGCATTTTTTTTCACTTGCTAACTGATCTTCAAAATGCACGCCAGCAGCACCTGCTTTTATAAATTTTTTTGCTAGCTCAAATACGTTTAGAGGTCCACCAAAACCAGCCTCACCATCAGCAATAATTGGAAGCATATAATCAATTCTTTTTTCTTTTTTCATATCGCCATCTTTTAATTCCATATGTTGGATTTGATCAGCTCTAATTAATGCATTGTTCATAGACTCTACTAATTTCGGAGCGCTATCGTAGGGATATAAAGATTGATCAGGATACATTTCGCCTGCACTGTTAGCATCAGCAGCCACCTGCCAACCACTTAAATAAATTGCTTTTAAACCAGCTTTTGCATGTTGGACTGCATGGTTACCTGACAGGGACCCAAGAGTATTTACATAATTTTCAGTATTTAACAATTTCCACAGTTTTATGGATTGTTGTTTACAAATTGAATATTCAATTTTAATAGAACCTCTAAGTCTTTCAACTTCTTCTGGAGTATAATCTCTTTTAATCCCCGCAAATCTTTTTAATTCGTATGAGACATTTTCAGCACTCATTATCGTTTCCTTTGGTTTTAAAAGCTATTATTGAAAAAATGAAATTTAGTAGAAGTTATAAGATTTAGTTTGAGTCTGTAAGTGTCTCAGATAAATCGTTCATTCCACTAGAACCCCAGTCACAATGGTCATCTCGCATGTAGATCCCTCTGCTATTGTGTCTAGCTAGATCTTCATGTCTGATGATTTGAGCTTCGTTTTCAGTGTTTTTTAATTTTTTGTCCATGTAAATCTTATAATTTACAAAATTTACAAAATCTACTAAAAAGTATAAAAAGCTTGTAAATCGTAGAAAAATTTTGTAAAAATAAATTTACAAAATTTACAAATAGAAAATATGAGTCAATTAGATTTAAAATTGGGACCAAAAATCAAGGCTTTTCGAAGACAATTAGGTCTTCAAGCTAACAAATTAGCTGAAGATTTAGATATTTCACCCAGTTATTTAAACTTAATAGAGGGTGGCAAAAGAAAAATAGATGGAGATTTACTTTTAAAAGTTTGTGAAAAGCTAAATATTGAGCTTTCTCAATTAACCTCAAAAACTGACATTAATTTAGAAAATACTTTGTCAGAAATTCTTGATGATAAATTGTTTGAAGATTTAGATATTTTAGCCCCAGAAGTTAAAGATCTTGTTGGTACAAATCCTAAAATTGGCAGAGCAATAGTAAGATTGGGAGATATTTTAAAAAAGAAAGATCACGAAATGATAAATAAAATTGAGACAATATCTGGTAAAATTGTTGATAACAGAAAAAATTCATTTCCAGGCGAAGTTATTTCAGATTTTTTACAAGAGCATAAAAACTATTTTCCAAAGTTAGAAGATTTTGCAAATAAAGTTTTTGAAAAAGTTCAAAAAAATAATCGAACAAGATATATATCTCTATGTGATTATTTAAAATCAGAATACGACATAACTGTAAAAGATGTTATTCCAGAGGAAAAAAAACCTTTTTCTAAGATATATCGAAAAAATAAAAAAGAGCTTTTATTAAGTGACTATAGTTCTCTGGAAACAAAAAAACTTCATGCAGCTGCCCAAATAGCTCAAGAAGGTTCTGATAAAGAAATTGAGGAATATTTAGCTAAATTCAAATTTCCTTCCGATGAATCTAAAAAATTAACTAAAGTTGCATTATTAAATTACTGTGGAGCGGCAATACTAATGCCCTATAAATTATTTCATGCGGAATGTAAAAAATTAAAATATGATTTAGAATTATTGCAAAACACCTTTGCAACTTCTTTTGAACAAGTAGCTCATAGAGTAACTTGTTTACAAGATCCAAAATTACCAGGAATACCGTTTCATTTTTTAAGAGTGGATATGGCTGGAAATATTTCTAAAAGATTTTCATTATCTGGAATAGAAATCCCAAGATATGGCGGTGCTTGTCCACGTTGGAACGTTTATTCAGCTTTGACTAGACCTGGAGTTATTCAAGCTGCAGTAAGCAAAATGTCTAATGGCGAAAAGTACGTATGTATTGCTAGAACAGTTGAAAAAGGAATTGGAAGATTTGGACAATCGAAAAGCATTTTATCTATAGGATTGGGATGTGAAGCAAAATACGCTAAAGAGTTTATTTACTCTGAAAATTTAAACATTAACGATAAATCTACAGAAATACCAATAGGTGTGTCATGTAGGACATGTGATAGATTAGACTGTTCTCAAAGAGCTTTTCCTCCATTACACAAAAAATTTGATGTTGATATTAATTCTAGAGGTGTTTCAGTATACGTCGGAGATAAAAATTCTTAATTTAAAGTTTTATGATTAAATTTATAATACCAGCAATTATTGTTTTCTTAATTGTTCTTTTTTGGGAAAAAATAAATAAATTAGTTTATGAGAAATTTAATATCAAAATAAACTACATTATTACAATAATTATTGTTGCAATTTTAGGAGCAGTTTTTACTTTATTGTATTTTTAATCAGTTGCTAATGAGAGATTAAATATGAAAGAAATATTTAAAAATGTAAAAGAAAAATTAGCATCCAAATATTTGGATAACAATAGTCTAAAAAGTGGCAATATACTCAAAAATGTAAAAGATCAATTAACTGCCAAATATCTTGAAAAAAAAATATTTAAAAATACTAAAAAATTTAAACCTAGAATAAAAGCTAGATTGAGAAAAAATAAGCAGATAATTAATAAAAATATTGATAATTTTTTTGGTTGGATCAAGGGAGCAGAATTAGTTGAGCTTAAAAAATGTAATACAGCTGAGGACCCGGTAAGACCAGAATTAGATGTATCTTTCCGTACAAGTAATGGAAGAAAAATTTATGGCGTAAAATATAAAAAAGAAATCCATGCAGTTATGTGTTTTGCTTTTACAAATAAAGTTCCTAAGAATGTTGAGGAATTGGATAAATTTAGCCAAGATGCATATCTACAAAGCACTCTTCGAGGACAAAACGTTGGTCAAATTGCTATTGCATACACTGTTTGGTCTAAAAAAAAAGGGGGCGGAAAATTAATTGTCAATGAAGTATTTAAAAAAATTAAAAGATCAAATCACCTAAATAGATTAGTTACACTTTCTCCTCTCACTGAAATGGCAACAAAATTTCATAGTAAAAATGGTGCAAAGCTACTACAGGTAAATGAAAATTCTCAAAATTTTGAGTATGAAATTATAAAAAAATAAAAAGTTATTTAATTTACAGTTAAATAAAAAATTTATATTTTTACTTTATTTTAGGCGATTTGATTATTGATTTCTTATAAGTGGGTAAACTTTAGGATTTAAATATTTTAAATTAGTTAATAAAATTAAAATTAATGTAGTTAATCCAATAGAAATACAAAGGTATATTAAAACTTTAAAATCAAATTGCCATGCTAATTCAAATATATTTTCAATAATAAATTTTGAGCCAAAAACTGAAAAAAATACTGCAATTAATATTACTGATTTAAAAATGATTAAAAATTCAATTAAAGATGAAAAAACAATTTCTTTTTTTGAAAATCCTAAAATTTTAAAAATTAAATTTTGATATTCTTTCATTTTTCCTTGTACAATTATTGCACTCGAGATCACTATTAAACCAATAACGATTGTTACTGCTGAAATTAATATAACAGCTATAAAAACTTTATTTAAAATAGATGTCACTTTATTTAAATAATCTGCAATTTTTATCATTGATAAACTTGGAAAAACTTTAAGCATTTCTATTTCGTTAAATTTGTCTAAATTTTTAAACTTTGTAGTTGCCAAGTACTCATGTGGAATCTTCATTGCAAACTCAGGATTAAATAGCATTGCAAAATTTATGTTAAGATCTCTGTAATCAACCTCTCTAAAATTAACTACTTCACCATTTATTTCCCTGCCATAAATATTTAAAGTAAATATATCGCCCAGATTAATATTAAAATCTTTAGCTACTTTTGCGTCTAACGATATTTGAAGTTTTTTAGGTTTAGATAAATCCCACCACTGACCTTTTACAATTAGATTGTCCTCAGGTACGTTTTTTGACCACGATGATCTTCTTTCACTTTCAATGACCCAATAACTATCATTATCACTATTAATATACGTATTTGGATTTATACCGTTAATTTTGATAATGCCCGAAGAAACCATTGGTACAATTTCAATATTTGCGTCAGGATCCATTAACAAAATATTTTTCTCAAATTTCTCTCTATCTTCATTTTGAATACCTACAAAGAAATAATCTGGAGCAATATCAGGAATTGACTTTGCTATTTCTCTTTGAAAGTTTGTTCCAACTAGAGCTAAAGTTAATAGTAAAGTAACACCTAAACCAAGAGACATAATTGTAATAGGTGTAATACTTTTTGTTTGAGTTATATTTTTTATAGATAATTTTAAAGAGATACCTGAGTTTATTTTAAATTTTTTAAGAGAAAAAATTATAAATTTTGATAGTAAAAAAAACACAATCAAACAAATAAAAAATGCTCCAAAATAACTAAGGCTATAACCAGGATTTTCAGATCTAAAAGTAAATAATAATATTAAGATTGATAGCAGAAAAATGCTTAAAACAATTAATTTTTTTGAATAATAAAATTGTAAATTTTGAAATACATTTCGAAATAAATTTGATGCTTTAACTTGATCAATCGAGCTAATAGTTGGAATAGAAAAAATGACTAATACCAATAAACCTATCAAAAATATTTTAATAAGGTTAATATAAGAAATAGCTGGATAAATTTTTAATCCAATGCCATCAGATAAATATTTATTTGCAATAGGTACAGCAACGAAACTAGCTATATATGCACAAATGCTGATGATGAGTAATAATATAAATAACTGAAGATAATAAAGTTTTTTAATATTTCCGGAATAAAAACCAACAGCCTTTCTTACTGCTATAGACATATTGTTTTGGTTAATGAAAGATAAGAAAGTATTAGAAATTCCAATTCCAGCAATTAACATTGCACTAATTGATACGAGTGACAAAAACTGTGAAAAATTATTAATAATTTGCTTCAATCCACTGGCGGAGTTTTCAGGATATCTAAGCTTTACTTTTTGATCGTCCTTAAAAATTTCTTCAATTTTTTTTTCAAAAATATCTGAGTCTTTATATTGGTTAAATTTTACTTTGTACTCATAATTTAAAAAACTACCAATTCCATTTAATTTCAAAATATTCAAAGTTTGTTCGCTTGCTAAAGCCCAATCACCAAAAGCCACAAACCCACTAACATCTGGAACAGAATTTACTTTACCAATAACTGTAAATTCTTGATCTTGAATATTTACAATTTCATTAATTTTAATTTTAAGATTTTTTGATAAACTTTCATTAATTAAAATTGTTTTTGGTTCATTGTGCATCCGTTCAAAAGCTCCCGCAGGCTCATAAACAATCTCACCGTAAAGAGGATATTTTTTATCAACTGTTTTTATTCTAGTAAATAAAGATTTATTTTTTTCACGATTGGTTGTTGAAAGCATTGTACTAAACTCAATCATCCGGGAGACAGTTGCGAATTCTTCGACTTTATTTATTAAATCTAAATTTCCTTGATTACGATTATAATCAATTTCAAAGTCTCCTCCAAGTAATGCTCTAGCATTATTATTTAATTCTTTTTTTAAACTGTCCTCAATTGTAAAAATTGCACTTAACACAAAAAGACTAATAAATAGTGTTACAATAATACTTGAAATTTTTTTATAATTCCTTTTCAGGTCTCTTAAAGCGTATTTAAATATCATATTAATTTCAGATAAATTATTTAATTTTTCCATCTTTAATTTTAATTTTTCTGTCGGTTTTATTTGCAAGTTTTGTGTCATGAGTAACTATTATTAATGACGAACCCTCTTCTCTGACATAATTGAATAATATCTTAGAGATCATAATAGAATTTTCTGTATCTAAATTTCCTGTTGGCTCATCAGCTAAAATTAATTCAGGTTTCATTGCAATCGCTCTTGCAATAGCTACGCGCTGTTGCTCACCTCCTGATAATTGGCTTGGTAAATTGTTTAGTCGATGTTTTAGACCAAATCTATCCAATAATTCTTTTGCATTTCTTTCAGGATTTTTAAATTTATTAAGTTCAAGAGTTAGAGCAACATTTTCAACGGCTGTATAATTGGGAATTAAATAAAAAGACTGAAAAATTATACCAATATTTTTCTTTCTAATCTTTGATACTTGGTCCTCATTCAATTTAGTTATCTCCTGATCTTGAAAAAATATTTTACCTGAGGTTGCACGCTCTAAACCACCCACCAGCATTATTAGACTTGTTTTTCCTGAGCCGCTTTCACCTACTATTGAAACAGTTTCTTTTTTTTTAGTAATTAGGTTAATATTATTCAATACACTTATATTATCCTTGCCAGTTTTATATTTAAGATTTACTTTTTTTAATTTAAGAAGAATACTCATGTATAAAAGTTTTATTATTAAAATAATTGTTCTCTGTCTACTAACCATAAACTCGTATGCAATTGAAAAAATTGTATTGTTTGGTGACAGTATAATGGCAGGTTATGGCTTACCCAATGAGCAACATTTGTCGTTCATTTTACAAGAAAGCTTAAAATCTAAAGGTATCAATATAGAGGTAATTAATGGAAGTGTATCAGGTAGCACTTCATCAGGAGGACTAAATAGAGCAGAATGGACATTATCACAGCCTGGGATAAATTTAATGATTTTAGGCCTAGGTGCTAATGACATGCTGAGAGGCATTGAACCGAGCGAAACCAAAAAAAATTTAGAAAAAATAATTCAAGTTTCATTAAAAAAGAATATTGATATCATTTTAGCTGGAATGATTGCTCCTAATTCGCATGGACCAAAATATAAAAAAAAATTTGATAAGATTTTTCCAGATTTATCTAAAAAATATAAATTAGATCTTATTCCGTTTTTACTGGAGGGTATAGCTACGAATCCTGAGTTTAATTTAAGCGATGGTATGCATCCAAATTATAAAGGAGTAATGGTTATCAGCAAAAAATTAGAGAAGATAATTTTAAAAAAAAATATAAAAAATTACTAATGACGAAAAAAAAACCTTATCACCATCTTCCTGATGGATCGTTTAGAAATCCTGAAGGCTCACCTCAAAGAGATCCTAATGTAAAGTGGTCTTACAAAATATTTAATAAAGAAAAAAAAAAATTAGATATGACAATAACTAATGGCCACGTTTTAAATAAAGATCAAGTGTTAAGAGATCTAGAAAAATTAAAAGATGATGATTATATTGGTTGGATTGGTCACGCAACGTTTATTATTAAATTGGGAAATAAGACGATAATTACAGATCCTATTTTTTCTAAAAATGCAGGGCCACTTATATTTGGACCTAAAAGATTTACAGATCCAGCTTTAAGATTGAACCAATTACCTGAAATTGATCTATTTCTACTTACCCATAATCATTATGATCATCAAGATATGATGACCATAAGAAGATTCCCTTTCAAACAGGCAAAAGTATTAGTTCCATTAAAACTTAGCAAATATTTTAAAACTAATGGATACAAAGATATTAATGAAATGGATTGGTATGATGAAATAAAGATTAATGAAAATTTAAAAATTACACTTCTTCCAGCTGTACATTGGTCAAAAAGAAACTTAACTGACAACAATAAAACTTTGTGGGGAAATTTTTTGATAGAGTATAAAAAAAAAAAAATACTATTTTCATGTGACACTGGACTTGGAAAAGTTTATAAGGAATTAGGAAATAAATTTGGGCCAATAGATCTCACAATTATAAATATAGGTGCTTATAATTTTTATCCAATTATGCCTTATAAAGACAAATCTATTTATCATACAAATCCTGAGGAAGCCCTTAGCATAGGGAGAGATTTGAAAAGTAAAAAAGTGTTAGGTATGCATTGGGGAACGTTTGTTTTATCATTGGAACCAATAATGGAACCGCCAATAAGGTTCAAAGATAATGCTGAAAAATTTGGATTTAAAAAAAAAGATGCGATAATTTTTAGTATTGGACAAATTTCTAAAATGTCTGATATTATATGATATTAATATGTTAAATTATTTATTACCTTTCATTGTTCTTATCCTTATAGTTGTGTTTATACATGAATATGGACACTATTATTTTGCAAAAAAGTTTGGTGTTGGAGTGACCGATTTTTCCATAGGATTTGGTAAAGAAATCTTTGGTTGGAATGATAAATCAGGTACAAGATGGAAAATATGCTGGATACCTCTTGGGGGTTATGTAAAATTTTTTGGCGATAGAAATGTATATTCTCAAGCAGATCATAAAGAAATTTTAGAGAAATATAATGAAGAAGAACAAAAAAAATTATTTACCTTAAAACCTTTATATCAAAGAAGTTTAATAGTATTTGGCGGTCCTTTAGCTAATTTTTTATTAGCCTTAGTAATATTCTTTTCAATTTATACATTTATTGGAAAAGATTTTACACCAGCTGTAATCAATGAGGTTCAGAAAGACAGCGCAGCGATGGTTGGGGGACTAAAAGAAAATGATATAATTTTGGAAATAGATGGCAATAAAGTCGAAAGCATCATGGATGTTTCCAAATTTATCACTATGTCTACAGACGACATAATTGACTTTAAAATTAAACGTTCTTACGATGAATTAATCCTTAAAGTAAAACCAAATGTCGTTTTGGGAGAAGATAACTTAGGAAATAAACTTAATAAAAGGATAGTGGGAATAAAATTAGGAGCCTATAATAACAAAATTAATCACGTAAAATTAGGGCCTGCGCAATCGATTTATCATGCAGTTAATGAGGTTTATTATGTAAGTATTTCCTCTCTCAAATATATCGGTGCAATGATTTTTGGTAAGGCTGATACCTCTCAGCTTGGTGGACCTATTAGAATAGCAAAAATTTCAGGACAGGTAGCAGAATTTGGTATTTTGGCATTTATAAGCATGATGGCATACATTTCAATTAGTCTTGGCCTAGTTAATTTGTTTCCAATCCCTATGTTGGATGGAGGACATTTAATGTTTTATGCATTTGAGAAAGTTTTAGGTCGTCCATTATCGCAAAAAACTCAAGAAGGTTTTTTTCGAATCGGTTTAATTTTATTATTATCTTTAATGTTTTTTACCACATTCAACGACCTAAAAGACCTTGGATTAATTAATTAATAATTGGCATCAGGGTTTAAAAAACCCTGTAAAATCAACATTTTTTGATTTCCACAATATGTTGTGTATAACTTTTTTATATATACTAAAAAAAGTCTTGATTTATCTACACTTTTGAGAACAATGAAATAAACCTAATAAAACCGGAGCTAAAATGAATAAAAAACAATTAGTTGTCAAAATTTCTGGAGCACTAAATTTAAGTAAAGCTGATGCAGAAAGAACTTTTGATACAATTACCAATACAATTTTAGATGCTTTAAAAGGTGACGATTCAGTGAAAATTGCTGGTTTTGGGACATATAAAGTAGCTAAAAGGAAAGCTAGAGTTGGAAGAAATCCAAGAACTGGCGAGCAAATCCAAATTGCTGCATCGCAAAAAGTCAAGTTCTTGCCGGCAAAAGCCTTAAAAGAAGTATTTAATAGATAATATCTTTTTTACAGCCTTAACGAGATACTCGTTGGGGCTGTTTCTATATGCATATTATGCATACCATATTTTCATAATCAGCGTTAGATATTAATTTTTATTAAAATAAACATGTCTCTTTAACAGAAGGGGTCTTAATGACAAAATTAATTAATAAGATATGTGTCCCGCTTTTTAGTTTAATTTTTCTATTAAACATGAGTGGTACAGCTATGGCAGAGACAACAGTTTCTGCTGAAATAGGTTTTATATTTAACACCTTGCTATTTTTAATGTGTGGATTTCTAGTCTTCTTTATGGCTTGCGGATTTGCAATGTTAGAATCAGGTATGGTTACATCAAAAAGTGTATCTGTTATCTGCGCAAAAAATATAGGTTTAATATCAATTGCTGGAATAATGTTTTGGATGTTTGGCTATAACTTAGCTTATGGAATTCCAGAAGGTGGCTATATAGGAAGCTTCGTTCCCTGGTCAGATTCAAGTGCAGTTGATACTGGTTATGCAGATGGATCAGATTGGTATTTCCAAATGGTATTCTGCGCAACTACAGTATCTATTGTTTCTGGAACACTAGCTGAAAGAATTAAATTGTGGCCATTCTTTTTGTTTGCAGCAATTTTATCAGGAATTATTTATCCAATCGTAATGGGTTGGCAGTGGGGTGGAGGCTGGTTGGCTTCTGCTGGATTCTCAGACTTTGCAGGATCAACACTTGTTCACTCAACAGGTGGAGCGGCTGCTCTAGCTGGTGCTTTAATGTTAGGACCTAGACTTGGAAGATTTACTAAGTCTGGATCTCCTGCACCACTTAAACCATTTGCAGCATCCTCAATTCCATTAGTAACTGTAGGAGTATTTATTCTATGGTTAGGTTGGTTTGGATTTAACGGTGGATCTCAATTAGCTATTGGTACAGCTGATGATGCTATCGCTGTGTCAACAATATTTCTAAATACTTTCTTAGCAGGAGCTGGTGGTGTAATGGCTGCAGCGACTGTCACAAGATTGAATTTTGGAAAAACAGATGTTGTTCAAATGTTAAATGGATGTATTGGTGGATTAGTTGCAATTACTGCAGAACCATTGATGCCTTCACCTTTAGCTGCTATTTTAATTGGAGCTGTTGGTGGTGTAATCGTAGTTTATGGTACTAAACTTCTATTCTCATTAAAAATTGATGACGTTGTAGGAGCAATACCGGCTCACTTATTTGCTGGTATTTGGGGTACATTAGCAGTGCCGATTACAAATCCAGATACTTCATTTGGAACTCAATTATTAGGCGTGATTTCAATTAACGTCTTTGTTTTCGTAGTAGCTTTGATTGTTTGGAGCATTATGAAAGCAACTATTGGTATCAGATTAAGTAAAGAAGCTGAAACTAAAGGTACTGACGTTACTGAAACAGGAGTGATTGCATACGCAATTCGCGACTAGTTGTTAATAAAGAAAGGGATCCTTCGAACTCCCTGTATATTTCGTCGAAGGATCCTTCAACTCTCTCTAAGTTAGTTAAATAAGAAGCCCCTCCCTCGAGGGGCTTTTTTATTTTCTGGTTATCCTTTTAAGTGTGTTCAGTACTTCTTTAGCATGATCTTTGACCTTCACATTGCTCCAAATTTTTAAAATTCTTCCTTTTTTATCAATTAAAAAGGTTGATCTGATTATTCCCATAAATTCTCGACCCATAAATTTTTTTTTACCCCAAACTTTATATTTTTTGAGAACTTTTTTATCTAGGTCAGATAAAAGATTGAACTTTATCTTATATTTTTTTTTAAATTTAATGTGACTTTCAAGACTATCTTTTGAAATACCATACACTTCGCAATTAAGCTTTTTAAAATTTGGAAGAAGCTTATTAAAATCATTTGTTTCTAACGTGCAACCAGGAGTGTCATTTTTGGGATAAAAATATATTATTACATAATTACCAATCGATTTCTTAAGCAAATACTCTGTATTATCCGTGGAAGGTAACCTTATATGTGGAGCTTTGATATTTTCCTTAACCATTAAATTTATTCTCATCCCACAATTTTTTATAATCAATAAATGGTGACAGACCATAACTTGAATTAATATTTGTTAGATGCACAGATAAACTTTTTAAAGGAGATATACAAAACTCATCTTTATAAATCTCATTAATGTACTTCTCAAAAGGATCATGACGGTCTTCACAATTTTTTGAAAAATTTTGCCAGTACAAATCTAATAATTTTTTGCTAGTCAAAAAAGTGCATAAAGTCTTATTAATTGTTCTCCAATGTCTTTTATCTCCGATTAGAATATTTGTTTTTTCATTATCCATATATAGATAGGGATAATCTGAGGGACACATAAAAATATCTTTACCTAATTGAGATGACACTCTCTCATATGTAGCAATCATCTCTGATAACATAGTGTCAAAATGAAGATAATCATCTTCAATAAAGAAAATTAAGTCTTCCCCAATATCTTTAGCAATCTCAAAGCACTGAAATAAACTCGCTAAATTTGAAAAAGTTTCCTGTGTTTTTTGTTTTTTAATTTTAGTTTCAAATTTTTTCGTGTTTAGGGTAATTATTTCTACATCTGAATCTTTTATTACTTTTTTTATTTTGTCTAAATTTTCGTTTTTTGAAGAATCATCAAGGATTACTGTTTTTATTTTTAGATCTGAATATTTTTTTTGACAAAGGTTAATTGATTTTATTAAGGATTTTATTGAACGAATTGAATATTCTACTTTCGGTTTTTCGAATAATCTTCTTTTATTTTGATCCCAAACTTCAATTTCTGTATTAACTCTAATAATTATAAGGATTGAATTTACTTTTCTTGTAATTTTTACCTCTCCTAAAGGCAGGACTATAGATTTTTGGTTAAAAATTGAAAGATCTTCATTCAGTTCTTTATTTAGTGTAGGAGAGGTAAATTCATTTTGATCAATAATTTCGAAGCCGAAAAATTTACAAATCTTTATGAAAAACTTTTTCATATCTTTTTATTTATGATATAAATATTTACAATATAATGACAATTAAATCATCCCAAACTCTTGTAGCAGAAGCTTTGAAAGAGATTAAGACTATATCTACCGATGAAGCTTTTGAGAAATTTAGTAAAAATGAGTGTAACTTAATTGATATTAGAGATGTAAGAGAATTGGAAAAAGAAGGAAGAATTGATGACTCAAATCATGTTCCTAGAGGGATGTTGGAGTTTTGGCTTGATCCAGAGAGTGCATATTTTAAGCAAGGCAAACTAGATTTAAATAAAGAAATGGTTTTATTTTGCGCTGGTGGAATGAGGTCAGCTCTCGCGGCAAAGTCTTTAAAAGATATGGGATTTAAAAAGGTTTCTCATATTGACGGAGGATTTGGAGCGTTGAAACAAAGCAAATTTAAAATTACTTAATTATTTAATTCATCTAAAGCATACCCAAGTCTATCTTGTCCCCAATATAAATTATTATTTATAACAAAAGTTGGGGCACCGAAGACGTCATTATTGAAAGCAATATTTGTCAAATTTTTTAGCTCATCTTTAATCTTTTGATCTTTAATACCTGTTTCAAAATCATTATGATTTATCTCACATTTCGATAAAATATTTTTTATAGTTTCTTCATTTGAAATATCTTCGTTATTTTTCCAATAAGCATCAAAACAGAGATCAAAATACTTATCTTTTTTATTATTATTTATAAAAAGATATCCTCTCATCAGATATAATGAATTAATCGGAAATTTGTCATTCCAAATAAAGTCAATTTTATTTTTTTCAGCAATTAAAGTGCAATCATTTTTCATATTTTTCATTTTTCTCTCATTAAACGCGGGGGCAGTAATGCCTCCTAAATTATGAAGTCCACCAAGCAGAATTGCTTTATAGTTAAATTTAATCCTATCATTAGAGTTAACAATTTTTTTATGTGCTAAAAATGAATAAGGACTAATAAAATCAAAATAAAAATCGATTTTTTTAGTCATATAAGCTTATATTTTTGGCATAGAAAATTCTAATTAACCAATAAGTTAATAAACCTAATGGTCCGATTAGATAAGTAATGATGAGTGGTATTGAAATTAAGAATTTATTAATGACAAACTTTTGTGAGTCTTTTACAATCCAACCTCCGGTAAATAAATTAATCGATATAAAATGTATCCAGAACATCATAAGAAAATTTTTGTTGGAAAATAAATCCGTCGTGTCATCAATACCCATATAGAGGCTAAAATTACTATTAAAATAATACGAGTTTAAATAAGACTTATATAATAAAAATATGTACGCACCGCTCAATATAAAAATTGGAAATATTGAAGTCACAAAATACCGGCAAAGATTAGACGTTGGAAAAAAAATTAAAATCAACCAAAATGGGAGAACTCCTAGATTTACCCAATAGTAGAGCATATCTATTGAAAAATAATTATAAATTTGTTCGATCATCTTAGAATATATTATATTAAATCTTTCTATGATTCCTATAAGAAATAAAAAAAAAACTTTAAAAGTTACTGTTGAGGAGATGAGAAATTTTGCATTTTCTTATGTGGAAAAATATGCACCATCAAAACAACAGCTTAAAACTTACTTACTAAAAAAATACTTAAAAACTTCGGTGCCAAATGTGAAAAAACAAGACGTTACCAATTTGATCGATATTGTTCTTTTGGACTTAGAAAAGGACAGGTTTATTAATGATAAATTTTACTCTGAAAGCAAAGCTAAAAGCATGATTCAAAGAGGTAGCTCAATAAACAAAATTAGAAATTACTTAATAGGCAAAGGTATCAATAGTGAACATATCAAAGAAACTGTTAATAAAATTCATGATAACAATTCAGACCAAGATTTTTTTTCAGCAATTAAATTATGTAAAAAAAAGAGAATTGGTCCCGGAAGGAATGAAGATAATAGATCCTTATTTTATAAGAAAGATATATCTTTATTAGCAAGAAATGGCTTTGATTTTGAAACCTCTAAAAAAGTAATGGAAATTGAAAAAGACGATTTTATTAAAATAGTAAAATTACTTTGATTTATTTTTTTTATTTTCTTTTACTAAAAAATTAATTTTATTTTTCATATAATTTTTTACAAAGACAAAAACAAGTAGACCAAAAATTGAAACTGAAACAATTATAATTAAAATAATTCTTAGCTGATCATCCATTATTGAATATTTTTGCTTTTTAAGATTAAACTCGGATTTTTAAAATCTTTTTTTCCATAAAGAATTTCTTGTCCATTAAAATCAGTTACACTTCCACCAGAATGTTTCAAAATTGCATGACCTGCAGCTATATCCCACTCAGAAGCTCTTGGCTCTGCAACATAACCATCATACTCTCCAGCAGCAATTACACAAAATTTTAAAGAGCTTTTCATTCTTACATATTTTTTAACATTAAGTTTTTTATATATTTTATCTATTTCTGGTTTAATTTTATTAGAGTAGGATACAAATTTAATCTCGTTTTTATTAAAATTTTTTGAATGATCTAATTTAATTGGCTCCCCATTTATTAACTCAAAAGACAAACCATCTCCATAAGAATAAAACATTCTATTTTTTGCTGGAGCATAAATTAATCCAGCCACAGGTTTTTTTTGAATTATCAATCCTGCATTAATTGTAAATTCATCGAGATCATTAATATAGTCATAGGTGCCATCGATTGGATCAATTAACCAAAAATTTTCTAGGTTGTTTCGTGTTTTATTTTCTGATGCTTCCTCAGACACTATTAAGATATTTGGTGTTAAATCTAATATTTTTTTGGTTAAAATTTTGTCAACCTCTAAGTCACCATTACTCACAGGTGTATTATCAGATTTTATTTCTTTAGTAAGGCCTTTTCTCCTAAGATTTAAAGAAACTTTTCCTGCATCTAAAAAAGTTTGAACTAAATCTTCAACAATTTTTTTTATATCACTTTGAATCATTTATTTTTTTTAATTCTATATTTTCAGAGTTAATGACTTTTTTACCAACATTTTGAAAATTTACAGTAACTTTGCCTTTAATTATTGATTGGACTTGTCCTATTCCCCAATCTTTATTAATAGGATTGAAAACTTTGTCACCTGGTTCAAAATCAAAAATCATTTAATTTAATTTATATTAGAAATAAGTATAAATACCATGAAATGAATAATAATTTAAACTCTATTGGTTTAAAAAAAAGTCCCTCAGAAACAACAGTCGTTGTTGCAATGTCTGGTGGAGTAGATTCATCTACTGTTGCTGGAATGATGAAAAAAGAGGGTTATAAGGTTATTGGTATAACTTTAAAGCTATACAATGATGGAAAAGAGGTTGCTGCTTCAAAACAATGTTGTTCTGGTCAAGATATTATGGATGCTAAAAGAGTCGCCCAAAAATTAGATATCGAGCATAAAATTCTCTATTATCAAAATAAGTTTAAACAAGGAGTGATTGATAATTTTGTTGATAGTTATTTAAAAGGTGAAACACCTATTCCTTGTGTACGATGTAATCAAACTGTTAAATTTAAAGATTTATTTGAAGTTGCTAAAAATTTAAAAGCAGACGCAATGATTACCGGTCATTATGTTAAAAGTATTACTAGTGAAAATCAAACTAATATGTACCGAGCTATTGACGAAAATAGAGATCAAAGTTATTTTTTATTTAACACTTCTAGGGAACAATTAAATTATTTAAGATTCCCTCTAGGTGGTATGCTTAAAGACGAAACAAGATCAATAGCAAAAAAATTAAATCTTAATGTAGCTGACAAACCAGATAGTCAAGATATTTGCTTTGTACCCAATGGTGATTATGCTTCGGTAATTCAAAAATTTAGACCTGACTCTTTTAAAAAAGGAAATATAAAAAATTTGGAGGGAAAAGTGATTGGAGTTCATGATGGAATCATCAATTTTACGGTAGGTCAAAGAAAAGGAATAAAAGTTTCAGATAAAGATGCTTTATACGTAATAAAGATTCACGCAAAAAAAAATGAAATTATTGTTGGTCCAAAAGAAAAACTTGGAAAAAAAGATATCAATTTAAATAATCTAAATTTGCTTGTTAAGAAAGATGAATTTAAAAATGATATATTTGTCAAAGTAAGATCAACAGGCAACCTTCTCAAGGGAAAAGTAAATTTTAACAAAGACGGAAGTGCTTTTGTGAATTTAGTGGAATTTGAGGATGGAATTTCTCCAGGACAAGCATGTGTTTTTTATGATAAAGATAAATTTGGTTTTAAAGTTTTGGGTGGTGGTTGGATTACAAATTAGCTTGTTTTTTCCACATAAAAAAAGTTAACAAATAAAAAGAAATGACACCAATAAAATAATCCCATTCCAAAGCATGTTTAAGAAACTTTAATTGAATTCCAATGAAATCATCACCAGGTAAACTGACGATAGGTATAGATATAACAGCAACTATAACTAATAATGAAACTAAAATTATTTTAAGATTTAAAATTAAAGGGTTTATATAATTTTTCAATTTTTTCTTAAAAGACCAAAAAGTTGCCACTAAATAAGCTTGAGCTACTATTTCAAAAACAATGAAAGACAACATCACAACTCTTCTGAAAAGTTTGTATAAATCATTATCAAATTTAATACCTAAAAAAATTGAGTGCACAGTCAAAGCAACTGCTGATGCAATACCAAAAAAAACTATCTTTTTTAAATTTTTATGATCAACTTCAAAATATTTAATAATGTCTTTATTAAATAACCAATATCTGATTAGTAAATAAGATGTCAAAAACATTGCAGGTTTAAATACTAACCAAGAAGGGTAAGGTCTAGCCGTTCTACTTATAGATGCGCCCCCATCAAAGTAAGGAAAGGTACTGTGTAAAATATCACCCTGATTAGGAAACAAACTATGGAATTGGGTTACCAGTAATAAACAAATATTAATAGCAATAAAGGGGACTATAAAAATCCATATACTAATGGATCGTGCCTTTTCAATTGAATTCATTGAGGACTATTTCTTTTTATTTTTTTTTCTAGCTCTTCTTTTTTTTGAGCCCATTTTCCTTCGGCCTCGATGTTTTTTTGGATAACCCATTTTTTCCTTTAATTATAATTTAATTGAAATTATTGGTGGGATATAGCATTGTCCTTTAAAGTTATCAATTTTTTTATGGGTAAATCTTTTAAAACATTTTTAAAACATACTGCTAAAGATTTCTATAATCAGTCTGTAAATCCTCCAGTTGTAAGGGCTTCAACAATCATATTTAAGTCTATGCGAGACATTAGGAATATGCAAAATAAAGCAATTAAAAATCCTAGAGGAGGATATTTTGACTATGCGAGACAAGGTACTTCAACTACTTACATTTTACAAAAAATTCTAACAAAACTTGAAGAAAGTTATCATGTTTTTACAACCCAAACAGGTTTTGGTTCAGTATTCCTAGCCATATTTAGTGTTGTGAGGCCTGGTGATGAAATATTAGTGGCTGATCCTGTTTATAGTCCAACTAGAGTTTTAACTGAAAACTATTTAAAAGAGTTTAATATTAAGACTATTTTTTATGATCCCCATAATCTAAAAACTTTACAAAAAAATATTACTTCGAAAACTAAATTAATTTTTGTTGAAAATCCTGGAAGTAATACTTTCGATTTTCAAGATTTAAATAAAATAGTTTCTATTGCAAAAAAAAATAAACTTTATACCGTAATTGATAATACTTGGGGGACACCTTATTATCTTAAACCTATCAAACTAGGTTTTGATATGTCAATAGTTTCTGCAACAAAGTATTATTCGGGTCACTCAGATGTCATGGGTGGTAGTTTAGCAGTAAATAAAAAGGTGTTTCAGAAAGTCAAAATTGCTGAAAAAATTACAGGTCAAAGATTAGGACCGGATGACGCTTATTTAATCACAAGAGGTTTAAGGACTCTTGATGTTAGATTAGATAGGCACAGCGATAACGCTAAAAAAGTAGCTGCATACTTATTAACAAATAAAAAGATTAAACTTTTATATCCATATAAAAAAAATTCGCAAAATTTTAAAATGTGGAAAAAATATTATTCTGGAGCATCTGGTTTAATGGGTTTAAAAATTAAAGCTAAAAGCGTAATTTCAGTAAGAAAATTTGTAAATTCTCTTAAGCTTTTTGGATATGGATATAGTTGGGGTGGTTTTGAAAGCTTAGTACTACATCAGGAGAACAGAGAGATCGGAAAACGAAAATACATGAATCTAGCAAAAGATGAACACCTTGTAAGGTTACATATAGGACTTGAAGATTCTAGCGACCTTATCGCTGATATTAAACAAGCCTTAAGACACATAAAGTAATTTTCTATGAAATCAGAAAAATTTATAAGAAACAAAACTGCATTAATTACTTTAATAGCTGCGAGTTTAGTGGTTTTAATTTCCTTGGGAGTGAGACAAACATTTGGAATGTTTTTTATGGATTTCAGAGATGACCTGGGGATTTCTCTGACACAATCTGGATTATCTGTTGGACTTCAAATGTTAATGTGGGGATTAACGGGACCTATATTTGGGACCATTGCCGACAAATATGGTGGCCATAAAGCAATAGCATTGGCATTTATATTTTTTATTGGCGGTGTTTATTTTTTATATGCAGGTCCAAATACCGGGATCTTTTTTCAGATTGATTTAGGAGTCTTAGTAGGAATTGGACTAGGTGGCACAGCAATAAGTATTCCCATGTCGGTAGTTGGAAAACATTTTCCATTATCTAATAGAACAATTGCGATGAGCATCGTTACTGCTGTTGGATCTTTTGGATATTTTTTATCTCCAATTTTAACAGAGTACTCTCTTACTGAAAATGGATGGCAAACTACTTTAGTAGCTTTTTTGATAGCTTTATCAGTTGGTCTAGTCATATCATTTTTTGTAAGATCTCCATCTTTAGAGCAAACTATTGAGGCACCCAATACCCAAACCACAGCAGAAGCAGTAAAAGAAGCTTTTGGATCCAAAAGCTATATTCTTTTGGTTTCTGGTTTTTTTGTTTGTGGTTTTCACATAACTTTAGTCGGCACCCATGTACCTACTTATGTAATTGATCGAGGATTAGAAAGCTGGACAGCAGCTGCAATTTTATCTTTGATAGGTTTGTTTAATATCTTTGGATCTCTATCTAGCGGTTATCTTTCTACTAAAATGAGTAAAAAGATAATATTAAGTGCAATTTATAGCTTGAGAGGACTATCAATAATTTTCTTCATATTTTTGCCTGCGAGCAATATTAACTCATTTATTTTTGGAGCAACTTTTGGTTTTTTATGGTTGTCCACTGTGCCTGCAACAAGTGGAATAGTTGCACACATGTTTGGGACCAAATATCTCGGTCTTTTATATGGTATTGTATTTTTAAGTCATCAAATAGGTTCATTTTTTGGTGCTTATTTAGGAGGCTTGTTTCATGATCTTTATGGGTCATATGATTACGCGTGGTATTTAGCAATTGCTTTATCAGTTTTTGCAGCAATAATTCATTTACCAATCAAAGAGCAACAAGTACTAAGATTAAAAACAGAATAAATTGAGTAATACAAATCAACTTCAGGATATTAACAAATCAAAAAAATCCTATATTATTTACAAATCTACAAATGGATTTGATTTATATACTGATTTTTCTAAAAAGATTATTCTTAATAAAAAAAATATTTTTCGTTTTTTAAATAAAAAAATACCAACTAAAAGATTTAAGGAAACAGATTTATTTATTGGTTTTTTTGGTTACGAATTATTAAACAGTCTTATTGGTGTTAAAGTTCCACAACAAAGAGGTATAAACTTTCCAAAAGGTATATTTTATAAACCTGAGAAAAAAATAAAATTAAATAATAAATTAATTTACAATCCAAAAATTCAAATAAATTTTAAAAAAAATTTCAAAATAAATATAGATAGTCAGCACTATAAAAAAATTTTCGATAAATTTAAAAAAAAAATAAAAAGTGGTGAAACTTATCAAATAAAAATTTGTACCAAATATAAGATGAAATCGAAAATTGATCCTTTGGATCTATTTTGTAGACTATCTCATACTAATTTAGCGCCAGAGGCTTTCATGATTAAAGATGAAAATTATTCTATAATTAGCTGCTCACCTGAGAATTTAATTACTAAAATTGGATCAGTTTTAACTACTAAACCTATTGCAGGGACAGTAAAGAAAAGTAAAAAAATGACCAAAAATAAAGCATTAAAATACTTTAGAAATAATCTCAAAGAAACAAAAGAACATAATATGATAGTAGATATGGAACGAAGTGATGTCTCTCGAATATGTAAGGTTGGTTCAGTAAGAGTAATTAAGGAAAAGGTTGTAGAGGAGTATAAAGATCTTTTTCATTACGTGAGTTTAATTAAAGGTGAACTAAAAAAAAAAGTTAAAAATATCGACATTATTAGAGCCATGATGCCAGGAGGATCAGTTATAGGTTGCCCAAAAATTAGTACTTTAAACCTTTTAAACAACCAAGAAAAAGAGAATAGAAATATCTACACCGGAAGTTTTGGTTATATAAAATTTAATGGAGATCTAAAATTTAATATTATAATTAGATCTATCTTAAATTTTAAAAATATTTCTGAAATTTCTGTAGCCTCGGGCGTGGTTGTTGATAGTAATTCGAGACACGAGTTTAATGAAAATTATATAAAAGCAAAAGCACTAATTGATCTTTATAAATGATTTACGTCATAGATCATAACGACTCATTTACACATAATGTCGTTCATCAATTTTCATTATTTGATAAAGTTGAATGTGATAATTATAATAATATAAATAGATTAAAACTTAGACACGCCAAAGTAATTATTTTCTCTCCAGGACCAGGAAATCCAAAAAATTACCCTTCATCATCAGAAATTTACAATCAGTATAAAGGCAAAAAAAAAATTATTGGAATATGTTTAGGATTTCAACAAATACTATTTTGTGAAGGAGCAAAAATTATAGAGCAGAACAAAATTTACCATGGTTATCAATCATCCGTAAAAGTTATAAACAAAAATTCAATATTTAAAAAAAACCAAATATTTAAAGTTGGTCGCTATCATTCTTTAAAATTAAAAGAGCCTTTTAAAATAAATAATTTTGATATAACTATGAGGTGTTTAGAGTCAAAAGTGGCTATGGCTTTTGAAAATAAAAAAGATAATATTTACGGATTTCAATTTCACCCAGAGTCATTTTTAACAAATAATGGTAACTTACTTATTAAAAAAATCTTATCAGCTTAAAGATCTTAAAGAAATAAATTTTAAAGATTTATGGGGTGATCATGGTATCTTCACAACAATGTGGATTTATGGAAAACCCCCTAAAATTTTATTTTTTAAAGATCACATTCAAAATTTAATAAAGTCCCTAAAATGTTATAATATCAATAAAAGAAATCTTAAACAAGATATCTTAAAAACTATTAATAAAAATTTATCAAAAAAAAAAAATTACAATCATCTTTTGAGAGTTGCCTTAAATAAAAATATTTTATCAATTTCGTTGAGAAAAAGATTAAAGCCAAAATTAGATTTTAGCTTAAAACTTGTTAATTTAAAAAGAGAAAAACCTAAGTACAAAAATCTTAAATATGAAAAAATTTTATCTTATTTATCTAAAATGGACAATTCTAAATCAGATATTGGACTTGTTTAT
This sequence comes from uncultured Pelagibacteraceae bacterium, assembly GCA_902633585.1. GTDB lineage: Bacteria > Pseudomonadota > Alphaproteobacteria > Pelagibacterales > Pelagibacteraceae > Pelagibacter. Next base: position 44,823 of record CACPGZ010000001.1, on the reverse strand, counting down.
AGAAATAGACTTTTTGAAACTGGTACATCAAATCTCTTATTTGTTCGTAAAAATGATATATTTTCACCTTCAAAAAATTTCTATAAGGGAATAACTTATAATTTTTTTAAATCAAAAAAAAAAATAATAAAAAAAGAAATTTTTTTAAAAGAATTAATTAATTATGAAGAAATATTATTGATTGGTTCTGGTAAAGGTGTTGCATCTGTTAAGAATATAAAACAATTAGGTTGGAAAAGAAAAAAATTAGATCAATACAAAATATTTTCTAAATATTATAATTCAGCTATAAGTGGAACTGGTTTGTATAAATTTTGATTTATGAGAGATCCAAATGATCCATGTTTATTCTGTAATTGCAAAGAAAGTGGAATTATAATCAAAAATCATCTAGCTTACGCTAGTTACGATACTTACCCAGTCTCAAAATATCATTGTTTAATAATACCCAAGAGACACATGAAGAATTTTTTTGATTTAACAAATGAAGAACTTGTTGCTTGTAATGATCTCATAAAGGCTATTAAAAAGGATATCTTAAATAAGGACCCGAATGTAGAAGGGTTTAACTTAGGAACTAATATTGGCAAAGTTTCGGGTCAATCAATTTTACACTGCCATTTCCATTTAATTCCAAGAAGATCAGGAGATGTAGAGAATCCCCAAGGTGGAGTAAGATCAGTTATTCCAAGCAAACAACACTATAAAAGAAAAAAATAGGGGTTTTATAAAGACAAATTGCCTTTAGTTTGAGGTTGATCTCTTTTTTTAAGTAGATTAAAAATTTAATTTTTAAAAATAATTAACATCAGGCGGAAATGTTACAAATAAACCCATTTTCTATATTAGCAGAAACTATTTCTCCTTTAGCTATGCAGGGATTTATTTTTGCAATGGTAATTTTAATTGCTGCAGGGACTATTATCCAAATGATACACCATAAAAATCTAATCTATTTTTTTAATAATGCGAAAAAAGCAAAATTAGCTGCGACTAAAAAATTAGGTATTGGTGAGAAGACTTCAATCATCGCAAAAACAACTGTTGTTGATATTGGTACTACATCAGAATTAGGGTTTGGTAAAAGAAGATTAGCTCACGTTTTGGGTATGTATGGTACAATTTTATTTTGGGTATCATCATCCGTGTTAGTTTTTGGTTATACAGGTGTAGGAAAATCAAATTCAGAATTTTGGTCTTTACTATGGCATGTAGGAGCAATCCTTACATGCTTAGGTGGTTACTGGTTTTGGTTTTTTTTGAGAGTTGATGTATCGGCTGAAGCTCATCCTTGGTATAGAATAATTAAAGCAGACTTATTTGTTCTCGCCTTATTAGCTTGCGCAACTTTTGGTTTAGCTTGGTCTTATACTCAATATATTGGTCAGTCAGGTCTATCATTTTTATTTCTAACATTATTTGTCTTAGCGAATCTTGCTTTATTTGGAGGAGTTTACTGGTCTAAATTTGCTCATATGTTCTATAAACCAGGTGCTGCAATTCAAAAAAATTTAGCAGAAGCTGACGGTTCTAGAGATAATCTACCACCTCCAGCAGATGCACCTGAGCAATTTGGCCTAGGTATAAAAAGAGAAGAGCCAAAACACTATTAATATGGTAAAAAAAATCAGGAGAAAATAAAATTATGTCAACTTTTGTTTATATGACAAGATGTGATGGCTGTGGTCATTGCGTGGATATTTGTCCTTCGGATATTATGCACATTGATGAAAATATTAGACGTGCAAAAAATATAGAACCAAACTTTTGTTGGGAATGTTATTCGTGTGTTAAGGCTTGTCCTAATCATGCAATAGATGTACGTGGTTATGCTGATTTTGCTCCTATGGGACACAGCGTAAGAGTTAGAAGAGAAGAAGAGAAGGGTACAATTTCATGGAAAATAAAATTCAGAAATGGAACAGAAAAAAATTTTGTTTCTCCAATAACAACTAAACCATGGGGTAAGTTTATTCCAAAACTTGCTGAAGGTGATAAACCTAATCAAGGTGAGATAAATTCTCAAAGACTTTATTCCGAACCTGAGGGATTAAATACAGATCAAGAACTACCAACTGTTCCAAAAGAGTCCTTTAAAAAAGGAGTTTACTATTAATGGCTAAACACAAAACACATTATGAAGAGTGTGATGTATTAGTTGTTGGTGGTGGAATGGCTGGAACTGGTGCCACTTTTGAAGCAAGGCACTGGGGAAGAGACTTAAAAATAATTTGTGTAGAAAAAGCAAATATTGACCGTAGTGGAGCAGTTGCACAAGGTCTTTACGCGATCAACTGTTATATGGGCATGCAATGGGACGAAAATCAACCTGAGGATCATGTAAGATATGCACGAAACGATCTAATGGGATTGGTCCGAGAAGATTTAGGATATGACATGGCAAGACACGTAGACTCAACTGTTCATATGTTTGACGAATGGGGTCTTCCAATGATGAAAAATGAAAAAACTGGAAGGTATCTAAGAGAAGGTAAGTGGCAAATTATGATACACGGTGAAAGTTACAAACCGATTGTTGCAGAGGCCGCAAAAAAGTCAGCAGATAAAATTTATAATAGAATAATTGTAACTCATTTATTAATGGACGAATCTCAAGAAAATAGAATTGGTGGTGCAGTTGGATTCAATATGAGAACAGGGGATTTCCATGTTTTTAGATCAAAGACAGTTATAGTCGCAGCTGGAGGTGCATCTCATATCTTTAAACCAAGAGCAGTTGGAGAGGGAATGGGAAGAACTTGGTATGCTCCTTGGAGCAACGGCTCAGCTTATGCATTACCTATCGCTGCAGGTGCTAAAATGACTCAAATGGAAAATAGAATTGTTTTGTGTAGATTTAAAGATGGATACGGACCAGTTGGAGCATATTTTTTACATTTAAAAACTTATACTCAAAATGCTAATGGAGAGAATTACGAGAAGAAATGGTATGATCAAACTAAAGAATTGGTTGGAGAATATATTGATCATCATCCAACACCAACATGTTTAAGAAATCACGCATTTATTCAAGAAGTTGCTTCAGGTAACGGTCCAATTCAAATGGTTACAACAGAGGCTTTTCAAGATCCACATTTAGAAACAGTGGGTTGGGAAAACTTTTTAGGAATGACTGTCGGTCAAGCGGTTGTTTGGGCATCACAAAATATTGATCCTAAGTATACAAATCCTGAACTAACCACTTCAGAACCATATGTAATGGGTTCGCATGCAACTTGTTCTGGGGCATGGGTTAGTGGACCTGAGGATCTCTCTCCACCAGAATATTTCTGGGGTTACAATAGAATGTTAACCATAGATGGTCTATTTGGTGCAGGAGACACTGTTGGAGGAAGCGCTCATAAATTTTCATCTGGATCTTTTACAGAAGGAAGATTGGCTGCAAAAGCTGCAGTGAAATATATTGAAGATCAAAAAGCAAAAGGTATTCAGGTTTCCGATCAACAATGTGATAATTTTAAAAAAGAGGTTTATAAACCGCTTGATAATTATACTGTAGCTCAAAATGAAATTACTGGAGGAACAGTCTCTCCAAGCTATATTTCTCCAATACAAGGTTTGCAAAGACTTCAAAAAATTATGGATGAATATGTTGGTGGTATAACTGCCAATTATATGACGAACGGTAATATGCTTAAGAGAGCCCTAGAATTATTAGTTTGGCTTCAAGAAGATTTAGAAAATATTGGTGCTGAAGATTATCATCAATTGATGAGAGCTTGGGAGCTAAAGCATAGAACTCTTACATCTCAATGTGTTACAGAACATACACTTTTTAGAGAAGAAACTCGTTGGCCAGGCTATTATTATAGAGGCGATCATATGAAATTAGATGACGAAAACTGGCATTGTTTAACAGTTTCAAGAAGAGATCCAAACACTGGTAAGTTTAGCATGGAAAAGGTGCCTGTTTATCATATAGTTGATGAGAAAGAGAAGAAAAAAGCATCTTAAATAGTTCTAAGTAATCTAACAATATGGATCTTTTATCAAAATCTGACGAAGAGATTTATAAAATTGGCGAACCTTTTTGGCAAAATTTAGTTAGATCTTCAAATCTTAAAGATTATGGTGGCTTTACAAGAGATTTTTCAACTCAAATGTTGTTTGGTGCTAATGAAGTTGAGCTTGGTAAACAGTGGGCAAATAATAAGCTGATTACTAACTTAAATGAAACCTATGAGCCTTTTGGTACTTTAAGAAGGGGTGACCATATCACAGTTCTTATAAAGCAAACAAACAAAGAGATTGCTGGTGAGTTCCTTGGAAGACTTGTTCTTGGAGTAGAGGACGGCGAGGTGAAAGTCTTTGGAGCTACAATATATTAATTTTAATACTCAATACAAAATATTTTCTATTAAGGTAAATAAATATTTGACAAATAGTTTGTCAATGTTAAAAAATTTATGTGTCAAATTTAATTAAAAATATTCCTTCAAAAATTAAAAAAAATAAAGTGAAAACAGGCATATTTTTAGGATTATCTGCTTATTGGGGATTAATTCTTGTCGGTACGTTATCATCATTAAACTAAATTTTATTTAAAAAGATACATATTTTTAGAATATTGTATAATTTTACGGTACATCTTAATTATAAATTTAAATTTATATGAGTAAAATTTTATTAACTGGTGGTGCGGGTTATATAGGTAGTCACGTTTGCCATTTATTAATTGACCAAGGTCACGAAGTAACTTGTATTGACAGTTTAATAACAGGTAACAAAGAACTATTGCCCAGAGAAGTAAAACTTGAAATATTTGATATAGCCGAGAAAGAAAAAGTTAAAAACTTAATAAAGAATAATAATTTCGAATTAGTTCTCCATTTTGCTGGTTTAATTAGAGTTGATGAGTCAGTAGAACAGCCACAAAGATATAATAATTTTAACTACACAAAAGCAAAAATATTTTTAGAAACTTGTTATGAAAATGGATTAAAAAAAGTTATTTTTTCTTCTACAGCTGCTGTTTATGGTAACCCAGAAGTTAAAAAAGTTAAAGAAACTGATCCAACAGATCCACTTAATCCTTACGCCTCATCAAAACTAGAATTAGAAAATTTTATTAGAGAAACTTCAGAACAATATGACTCAAAATATATTATACTAAGATATTTTAATGTTGCTGGTGCTGATGAAGAAATGCGAACTGGATTAATTTCAAAAGTATCAACACATTTAATTAAGGTTGCTAGTGAGGTTGCTGTAGGGAAGAAAGATGAATTAATTATTAATGGTGATGATTACAATACTTCAGATGGAACTGCAGTAAGAGATTACATTCACGTTTCTGATTTAGCAGAAATTCACTTAATATCTGCAAATCATTTAATAGGAGGGGGTGAGTCTAATTTATTTAATTGTGGATATGGAAATGGTTTTAGTATTAAAGAAGTAATTAAAGAAATTAACAAGGTTATAAATAAAAATATAAAAACTTCTATAGGGCCAAGAAGACCAGGAGATAGTGAAATGATTGTATCAAATGTTGATAAGTTTATGAAATATTTTTCATGGAAACCGAAATTTAATAATCTGAATTATATATTAAGAACCGCAATCGATTGGGAAAATAAATTAGATTAATATATTATTATATATTTCTATTTAGAATTAGTTCTAATTGTAATTTTATCATATAAGTTGTAAAATATACCAAATCAAAAATTATGCATATCGAAGAAGCTATTTGGATAAATACTGTAATTAAAAAAAGAAGTTATCAAATAAATAAGCTTTTGAATATTGGTAGTTCAACTTTAGAATTTAGGACTGTCTTACAACCTCATATTGATAAATATATTTTTAAATTTTTAAAAAATAATGGAGCTGAAGCTTTTCATCTTGATTTAAAAAAAGATAGCGGAGTTGATATTCAGTGTGATATTTTAGATGAGGACCAAGTAAGCAATATATCAAAAGATAATTATGATAGTTTGATATGTTCTAATCTCTTAGAACATGTGGATGATATTCCAAAAACTTGTAATAATTTAACTAATTTTATTGGCAAAAAAGGCTTAATTATATTAACTGTACCCTATGTTTATCCAAAACATAATGATCCAATAGATAATTTACTTAGACCAACACCAAAAGAATTAAGTAATTTTTTTCCTAATTGTAAAATAATTGAGGAAAAAATTTTAGATATAAAGCCCATATTTTTTACTAATTCTTTTTTTAAATTAATGAAATCTTTTATTAGACTTTTTTTACCTTTTTTTAGATTAAAAGGTTATGAAACTAATTTTTGGTCAATAGTTTGGCTTTTCAAAAAAAGAAAAGTGACTTGTTTGCTGCTAGAAAAAAATTAATAAAATGAGGATAGCTTATTTTGTTTCTATGAAAGAAAAATTAGAAACATTCATTATTAATGAAATTGGGCTTTTAAATAAAAAAAACATTGAAATATCAATTTTTTCTACATTAAGTAAGTCAAAATATATAACAATAAACGACTCAGATTATAAAGTTAATAACTTTAACATATTAAATTTTATCCTTGGATCGATAATTTTATTAATTACAAGACCTTTTAAAATTTTTGAATTAGTATTTAATTCAATAAAATATTCCTGTTTTTTAGAATTAATTTTTGCAATTTCATGGTTTCCCAAAATAGAAAATAAGTTTGACTTATTACATGGTTCATTTGGAGATAGAAAATTTTTTATTGCATTTTATCTTAGTAAACTTACTAATATTAAACTTTCAGTAACAATTCACGCACACGAGATTTATGCTCAACCAAATAAAAAATTTTTTAACCTTGCAATGAAACATGCATCTTTAATTACGACTATATCTCAAAAGAATAAAAAACTATTAGTAAACAATTTTTTAATTGATGAAAAAAAAATAAAAGTTATCCGACTTCCAATTGATCCATATTTTTGGAATAAAGAAAAAAAAATAAATGTGCTGACTGTTGCGAGATTCACTCCAAGAAAAGGTTGGTTTGATTTATTTAAAGTAGCAAAAAAAATTAGTGATAAATTTCACTTTATAGCAGTTGGGTTTGGAGATTTAAATATTGAAGAAGAAATAAAAAAAAGAAAGTTAGAAAATAAGATAACTGTATATAGAAGCTTAAATTCAAGTCAGATAAAAAAATTAATGGAATTTTCAGATATTTTTTTTCTACCATCAAAATTTAATAAAAAAGAAGGATCCGAAGGTATACCCGTTGTTTTAATGGAGGCAATGGCTATGAAAATGAAAATTATTTCAACAGATGATGGATCTATAATGGAACTTGTTGATCGAGTAATTGTAAAATCAGGTAACATAAATCAAATGATCAATGCTCTAAATTCCTCTAGTAAAGGAAAGAAGTCTAAAATTATTACTATTCATAGAAAAAAAGTGATGAAATTACATAATTTAAAAAATATTGATAATTTAAAAAGACATTTTGAAAAATTTAAAAAAAGATAAGATAGCTGTAATTTGCTTTGGATATAAAAAAAAATCTTTAAGAAGCCAACCATGGTTTTCTGTAAATAAAATTTGTAAAAAATTAATTAAACAAAATTATGATATTTTCATAATCTCTGATGGAAAAAAAAAATTTTTACACAACTTTAAAGTAATTAATTTATATAAACTTTTTAATCTTAATTCGCCTACAGGAGAATTAAAAAGAGTAATAAATAATATTAAACCAAAAAAAATTATAATAGTAATTGGATCCCAAGAGTTTCTTTTTCCAATGAGATTTTCTAGTTTTAATAATGTTTACTTTTTACTTGCAAATAATAGATTCAAAATAAATGAAATATTAAGAATAACTTTAACTGATTTCTTTAAAGAATTTAAACTTTTGTTTAATCCAGTGTTCTCGAGTTTAATTCCAGGTTTTTTATTAAAAATTGGTTTTTATTTAACTGGTTCTTCAAATATTATATATTTAAGTAAGGAGTCTCAAATCAGATATAAATTTAATGGATTACCAGGTGGAAAAGTTTTTATACCATTCAAAAAAAAATATTTTAATAGATCAAAAAATTTTTCTCAAAAAAAAAACAAAAAAATATTACTCACTTATTTTGGTCCCCCACTTAATTTAAGAGGTCTAGATATTGTATTCGATATTTTCGAAAAATTATCTTTGATTAAACCTAATCTTTATCTAAATCTGTTGATTAGAAATAATAAGGAGAGTTATCTTAAAAGCAATATTGTTGATTTAAGAAATAGAATTAAAAATTCAAAATTCCAAAAAAAAATTATTTTAGACACAAAATATTATTCACCAACTCAATTTGAAAACAAAATAAGTAAAAGTTCTATAAATATACTTCCATTTAAAATTACTATTTCTGATACCCCACTCGTAATTAATGATGCGATTAAAACAAAAGTACCTTTATTTGTTTTAAATACACCAGGAATCACCGAACATGTTAAAAATACAAATTCTTACGTTTGTAAAAATAAGGAAGATTTATATTTAACAATAAAAAAATTTTTAACAACAAGATAACGATGAAAAATTATAAAAAAATATGTATTTGTGTTTCTGGATTAGACGGATCTGGAAAGACATTTATCATAAACAAAATAGTAAATAATTTTTCTAACGTGATTAATTTTAAATACATTTGGAGTAGATTCAAAAATTATACTTCAAAACCATTATTACTTCTCACTAGATTAACAGGGCACAATTATAAAGAAAAAATTAATGGAACAAAAATTGGTTACCACGATTTTTATAAAAGTAAAATATTATCAATTTTATTTTTATTTTTTCAATGGATTGATCAATTTTTAGAAATAATATTAAGATTTAAAACAAGTCAAGTTTCAATTATTGCCGATAGATGTTTAGTCGACACATTAGTAGATATTTCAATAGATACTAAAATGGAAAAATTTGTTTTTGGAATTTTTGCTAAATCTCTTTTTAAATTAATGCCCAAAGATACAATTTATATAATTTTAAAAAGAAATGTAGAACTGATTAAAAATAACAGGCCAGATGCTTTTTATGATAAAAACTTATTAAGAAGGAAGGAACTTTTTGAGAAAATATCAAAGTTATATCCAATACATATTATTGAAAACGACAATAGTAGCGAAGAAACTTTAAATAAAATTTCAAAAATTATTAATGAAAAACTAAATGAAAAAACTAGTTAATGTTTATAATGGTTACATAGGTTATTCAGGACAAGGAGGAGGAATAAGATATGTAGAAAATTTGATAAGATTACAAAAAACATACTTTGATAAAATTTATTTATTATCTTTAGGATCAGGTAAAGCTAAGAAAAAAAATATTAGTGGCACAGAAGTTTATTTTTATCCTATCTCAACAAAACATAATTGGTTAATTTTTTGTTTTAAATTATTTTTTTTTCTATTATTCAATAAAAAAATTTTTGAAGGATGCACATTTCACATACATAGAATTTATTTTGCACCATTTATTAAAATAATTAAAAATTCAAAAATAGTAACAACTATTCATACGAAGACGTTTGATGTATTTGAAAAAAAATACCCTTATTTGAATTTTATGGTTTCACTTTTTATCCATATTGAAAGATTTTTAATAAACTTTTATATAGATAAAATCACATGTGCCGGTACTTACGCTATAAAGTTATATACTATCAGACATAAAGGCCTTAAAAAAAAGTTAACATTTTTGCCACCCTTTTTTAGTTTCAAAAAATCAAAAAAAAAAAATTTTTTTAAAAATGAAAAAAAAAAGGTTATTTTAGTTCTTGGACGAATTGCAAAGGTAAAACGTCCAATTGAAATTGCACAATTATTTATATCAACAATAAATAATGACAACTATTTAAAAAAAAATTTTAAATTATGTTACGTTGGTTATGGTGAATTATTTGATAATTTAAATTATTTTGTGAAAAAAAATAAAGCTCAAAAAAATATTATATTATTAAATGAAGTTAAAAATAAAATCGTAAATGACGTTATAAACTCTTGTCATTCTTTAATTCTCCTTTCATCAAGTGAAGTGAGTCCTTTTGCAGTAAAAGAATCTCTTGCAACAGGAATTCCAGTTTTTAGTACAAATGTTGGTGATGTAAAAAAATTAGTTAATAAAGATAATGGTATCATTATACCTGTTATTAAACCTGAAATTCAAATAAAAAAATTTTCAAAATTTTTAAAAAAAAAATATAATAAAAAAAAAATTATAAAGAATTTCTCTAAATATTTATTTAAGGAACGAAAAAAAATATACCTAAATATTAGGGAAATTTATTCATGAAATCATTTAGAATATCAGAAATCCTTTTATTTTTAATATTAACGACATCAATTCTTTTGAATTATTTATCTAGCTTCTTAGATCCTATGATAAAATTTTTTGACGATTTTTTTATATTAGTCTTATTTATATTCTTAATCCCATTTTATAAAAGATCTTTTTTTAAAAAAGATACGATTATTTATAATTGGTTTTTTATATTATTTACAATTTTTATTTTTTCATCGATAATGAATTATGATGATTTAAACTTGTATAGTTTTTTTGTACAGCTTAAGAATTATATTTTACCTTTTTTTATGTATTTTGTTGCTGTAGCTTTGTATCAAAAGGAAAAATATAAAAGAACTCTTGAAATCTATTTATATATTGCATTATTAATTTCAATTATTGCAGTTATAGAATTTATATTAAAAGAACATCTTTATTTGGTATATAATGTATTTGGTAGTCCTTTAAATATAATCCCTTTTAGATCATATTCGATAGTGGGTAGTCCAGTCGATCTGGGTTTTTTTCTTATTTTTCCAATCATATATTCATATTTACTAAAAAGATTTATTATTTTTTCTATCTTTTTGATTGCATTACTCTGCACACTGTCTTTAAGCGCACTTTCTTCAATTTTATTAATCTCAGTTTTAGCTTATTTTGTAAAAATTTTAAGATTTAAAAATTTTTTAATTATATTTTTAATAAGTTTTCTTTTTTGGACAAATAATTCTTTCTATAATAATAGATTTGAGTCTAAATTAATTACCTTTAGTGACAAAAAAAATATCGAACAAGCTACCAGATATAATTTTTATGTTCAATCCTATGATCTTATTAAGGATAATTTATTATTAGGAGTTGGAGTGGGAAATTATGGTGGTTGGACAGCTAGACAAGACACAAAAATTTATGATAAATATAATATAAATTTATTCGGGCTCAAAAGCATTGATGCTTTTTATCCACATTTAATGGGCGAACTTGGTGTTTTTGGATTTATAAGTTATTTAGCTATTTATTTAAAGTTTGTAGTTCAAAATTTTAGAATTTTTAAATACTTTCGCAAAAATTTTGACAAGTTAGGATATACATTATCTGCTTCAACTTTATTATACGGAAGTATACTTTTATATAGTGGTTTTTGGTCGATGTTTCTGGAGACTTTATTTAGTACAATAATATTTTTTTTCTTATCAGCTTTTTCATTTTGTTATTTTGAAAAAATAAATCATAAAAATCAAAAAAATGAGTCTTAATAAGGGTTTAAAATATAGAAAAGATATTGATGGATTAAGAGCAATTTCAGTTTTAATTGTAGTACTTTTTCATGCTGATTTTGAAATTTTTAGTGGGGGTTATTTAGGTGTAGATATTTTTTTTGTAATAAGTGGTTATTTAATTACATCAATTTTAATTAATGATTTAGAAAATAGTAGTTTTAGTATATTTAATTTTTATAACAGAAGAGCCAGAAGAATTTTACCAGCACTTTTTACTGTTATGATTGTTTGCATACCCTTTGGATGGTTTTTAATGTTTCCTTATCAGTTAAAAGATTTTTTTCAAAGTTTAATAGCTGTAAGTATTTTCATATCAAATTTTTTATTCTGGAAAGAGACGAATTACTTTTCACCTCTTGTTGAAGAAAAACCTTTACTTCACACATGGAGCTTATCTGTGGAAGAGCAATATTATTTATTTTTCCCAATAATGCTATTTTACTTATGGAAATATCAAAAAGAAAATATAAAATATATTATATCGTTTTTGATTATTATTAGTTTAGCTTATGCCGAAATAAGTTGGCGTAGTCAACCTGTGGCAAACTTTTATTTATTACCAGGAAGAGTTTGGGAAATTTTTTTTGGATCATTAAGTGCTTTTTTTTTACATAAAAAAAATATTAAAGATAATAATATTTTGTCATCGATTGGCGTAATATTAATTTTGATCTCATTATTTTTTTTTGATAAGTACACTCCATTTCCAAGTATTTATACATTAGCTCCAGTAATTGGATGTGTATTAATTATAATTTTTGGTGGTCAAAAAACTATTGTTAACAAAGTTCTATCTCAAGATTTTTTAGTTAAAATAGGATTAATTAGTTATAGTTTATATCTGTGGCATTGGCCAATTTTATCGTTTGCAAAAATATGGAAAGGAGAAAAACTTGAATTAATTTTAGTAATACTGCTAGTATCACTCTCTTTTTTATTAGCCTTTTTTTCATGGAAGTACATAGAAAAACCTTTTAGAAATAAAAACTTAAAAATTTTTACTCAAAAAAAAATTTTTATTTATAGTTTTATTTCAATTGTTTTTTTTATTGTAATTGGAACAACTGGTCATTTAAATAATGGTTTTCAAAACAGATTTAAGACTCCAGAATTTGTAAAAAATAATTATCATGAACTAGCCGAAAGAAAAAATAATTACTGTTTTTTTAATCTTACAGAAACAGATATTAAAAAGGTTGGAGATCAAGGATTGTATTGTTTTCTTAACAATTTTGTAGATAAGAAAAAAAATATTTTATTATATGGTGATTCCCATGCTGCTCAATGGGAACCATTTCTTAAAATTTTTGCTGAAACTAATAAATATTCAATAAATAGTATAACAACAAATTTTTGTTTTCCTTCTATTGGTAGTAAATTTACTGCTCCCAAAAATCATGTTTCGATTAAACAATGTAAAATTAATAGAAATCACGTTAAAAATGAAATTAATGAAAATAAGATTATTTTTTTAGGAGGTGCCTGGCACAGTATTCAAAATAAAAATTACACTCAAAGTGTGATTAACTTTATTGAATATAAGATAAGAAGAAACAATAAGGTAGTAATTTTTGATATACCACCTCAATTCACTAGGAGTAGTGTTGATAACATTATTTATAAAAATAAAGGTGAATTAATATTTAGAGAAATAAATGAAAAATATGGTCGAGCATTTTGGGACGTGATACAAAAAAAATATAGTCAAAACCCAAATATATTTTTGTTAGAAAGAAAAGATTTATTTAAAAAAGATTATATTACAGAAGATAATTACCCATATTCATTAGATGGGTCACATATATCAATTTATGGATCAACAAAGTCTTTTAGTTTTTTTTCAAAATCAAATACATACAAAAGATTAGTGGAGTTTATAAATGAATATTTATAAAAGGAAATTTTATTTTTTTAATAAAAAATCATTTGGAGATAAAATGATTAATTCATTTTTTTCTATTCTAATTATTAATTGGTTATTTCAAGGTCTTAGAGGAATGCAGACTAAAGAATTGATTTTTAGAATATTCTTAGAATTATTAATTATAATATTAGCAAGTATAATTACTAATTCCTTAGTATTGTCCATTATAGCAATTCATACTTTATTTTTTATATTTAATTGTCAATTTTGGCTAATATGTAGATATTCATTATTCTATAAGAATAATTTGATACATTTAAATTCAATAGCTAAAAAAATTATTAAGATGATAAAAAAACGTCATTCAATTAATGAGTGTGTCATAATTGGCTCTTTAGGATCAAAAACTAACTTTAAAAATACTAATTCAGATCTAGATATTAGATTTTTTTTTAATAATGGAGTTATGGATTTTTTTTAATAAAAATATATTTTTAACTTATTTAAGAATATATTCTTTTTTTAATAAATTCCCTTTAGACCTTTATTGTTATGACAGTATAAAAATAATAAATAATTTTAAACAAAAAGAAAAAGTGAGAATAATTAAAGATACTAATAATAACTTGAAAAAATTTTTAAATGAAAAAAAATAAAATTAATAAAAAGGTATGCTTAGTTTATTCGACAGGAGGCCATTATTATGAATTAACGCAATGCTTAAAAGGAATAATTCTAAAAGATGCTTATCATGTTACTTTTTTTTCAAAAAAAATAAAATTAAAAGATAAGATTTATTTTATTAAACATCCTAATAGAAATATAATAAATTTATTTTTGAATTTTTTACAATCATTGTTTATTATATTAATAGAAAGACCCAAAATAATAATTTCAACAGGTGCAGATGTTGCTGCGATGACTTTCATATTAGGAAAAATTTTACTTAAAACTAAGAATATATTTATAGAAAGCATAGGTAATATGGATAAACCAACCTTAACAGGTAGAATATGTTATAAATTTTCAGATTTATTCATAATTCAATTTAAATCTTTAAAGAAAACTTATCCAAAAGCAAAACTAGCAAAAGGAATAATTAGTTGATTTATATTACAGTTGGAAGTTATCCTGAAGGTTTTGATCGACTAATTAAATATATTGATCAGTCTGATTTATGTAAAAAATTTAATTTTTTAGTTCAAAGAGGTAATAGTAATTATCTACCAATAAACTTTAAATCAAAAAATTTTTTTTTATCAAGTCAGCACATTAAGAATATAAAAAAAAGTAAATTAGTTATTTGTCATGGTGGTATAGCAACTATAATGGAATTAATTAAGCTTAAAAAGAATTTTATTGTATTTCCAAGAATGAAACATGAGGCTCCAAATGATCAAATTTATGCAATGAAAAAATTTAAGCAACTTTATAATATAAATGTATCATTTTCCTTAAATCATTTAGCTAAAAATATAGTTTCAACTTTAAAAGATAAAAATAATTATAAAAAGATAAAAAAATTGCCCAAATCAAATGTGCCAGAAATAATTAAAAAATTTATTGAGTTGAACTAATTATATTTATGAAAAAATTAGTTGTTTCACTTGTATCTTATAATTCAAATATTTTAGAAATTTCTAAAGTATTAACATTTGTTAAAAAAATTAAAAATATTAAAGTGAAAGTTTATATATTTGATAATGCTAATCAAAAAAGTTTATTTAAATTTTGTAAAAAAAATAAATATAATTACTTCGAGTCAAAAGAAAATGTAGGCTTTGGAAATGGACATAATTATAATATCAGAAGAACCATAAAAGATAATCCTTTATATTTGATATTAAATCCTGATATTTATCTTAAAGCTAATGATGTTATTTCTTGTATTAATCTACTCATAAAAAAAAGGAAGTTTGGATTACTATCACCAAAATTAGTCAATACTGATGGAACTACACAGTTAATTTGCAGATCTATTCCTAGTATATTCAATTTTTTTTCTAGATTTTTTTTCAATCATGATAACTTTTCAATTAAAATACATCAAAAGATAGATACATTTAAAAAAAAAAAATATATTACAAACGTGCCATTTATTCATGGAGCTTGTTATTTTATAAAACCTGAAGTAATAAAGAAAGTAGGTTCTTATGATGATAATTTTTTTTTATATGTAGAGGATCTTGATTGGTATAGAAGAATTTCTGAAAAATTTGATACAGTCTACTTTAAATCTCTTAATGTAACCCACGTGCATAATCGAAGTTCACACAAAAGTTTGAAAATATTTATCATTCATCTTAAATCAATATTATATTATTACTCAAAATGGGGCATCATATTTGATAAAAAAAGAAAATTGATTAATAAAAAATTTTTAAAAAAATTTAATTAATAGAAAAATATACTTTTATGAAAATTGTGGAACTTTTAAAAAGTACGCTTAAAAATTCTTCAATTCTAATTCTTTTTAGAATTTCAAGTATAATTTTAACAATTTTTTTAATAAATAATTTAGAAGTTGAAAGTTTTGCAGATTTTCAATTGATAAAAAATGCTCTGGGATATTTATTAATAGCAATGGAATTTGGTTTTTTTCATTATGGAAATAATCTTTATAACAAAGATTTATATAATTTTAACTCAATTCTTTTTAATTTCATAAAATTAAGAAGTCTTATTTTTTTGTGTGTTTTCCCTTTAATAATTATATATTTTTTTCTAAATAGTTTTGAGACAAATACTATTGTTTTCTCATCATTATTGTGTTTTTTTTTAATTTTTTCTTATGAAGGTGCTTTAGTTGCTATAAACAAAAATTTTCAATTAAATATTATCCTTTTATTAAAAACTTTGGTGTTTTTATTTTTATTAATGATTTATAAAAATGAATTAACAATTTTAAAAGTTTTAAGTTTTTTTATTTATTCAGTAATATTTTCGATTATTCTACAATTTTTAATTTATCTCAGATATAAAGATAAAAATATTAAAAATTTAGAGAATAAAATTTTTACTTTTGCTTTAAAAGCTAAAAATTATCTTATTATTAGTCTATCAAATCATTTTACAATTTATATGGGATTAACAATTTCACCATTTTTAATTTTAAAAAATGATATTGCAATTTACGCAATTTTATTACTTGTATTAGAAGTTCTATTAATTCCATTATTTCAATTACAAAAAATCATAATGCCTGATTATTCGAAGAAAAAAGACAATCGAATGATTATGAAATCATTAGGTTTATTTGTTATAACTATTTTAACTGCAATATTAATTCATTATTATTTTGGGAATTTTTTATTTAATATTCTTTTAAGTGACCAATACCCTTTAGATTTAATAATTAAATATGTTTACTATTTATTTCCTATCGCCTTTTTAAGAGGATTAACAACAATGATGAATGTTTATTTTTACTATAATGACCAAATGTTATTTCAAAGAAATATATCCCTAATTACTGCTATTTTTTCGTTATTTATATTTATATTTCTTGGAAATTTTTTAGGGCTTTATGGTTTGATTCTTTCTCTATTTTTTGTTGAGTTATTATTTTTAATTCTTAGTTTGAAATTTATTATTAAATTTTTTTCATTTTTTTAAAAATTAATATATAAATGAAACATATGTACTTAAAGATTCTGTTAGTTTCCCTTTTTTTAGTTGGTTGTACAAACTCAACGGGCTTCAAGAGTGAACCAAAAAGTAAAAATCCAAAAAAAATAGGCCTAGAACAAAGGGGCGTTACTCTAAAATTTCACAATCTAAATAAAATCAATACAGCTTCTCTTCCTAAATTTGAGGATATGAAAAAAAATAAAGATAAAAAAATTATCAAGCTAATGGATGAGAATGAGTATTATTATACTATAGGCCCAGGGGATGTTATAAATGTATCTATCACAGATATTGATGATATTAATGGCTCATATACTATAAGTCCAAAAGGAGACGTAACAATTCCTTACGCTGGTCAAGTTGTTATTGATGGTAAAACCAAAGAGGAAGCTCAATCATTTATAAATGAAGTGTTAAAAACTTTTTACCAAGAACCTGAAACGATTGTAAAGATCGAGCAATATAATAGTTCATATGTTTATATAACTGGTGCAATTAATCGTCCATTATCGATTTTACTCTCTGAGCAACCTTTAAAAGTTTTAGATGCTCTTATACGGGCTGGCTATATTAAAGATCAAAAAAGTTATATGAAGACTGCGTTACTCAGAAGGGGGGATGAAGTTTTTGAAATAGATCTTTTTGAATTACTGAATAAAAATAATACTGATTTAGATGTGTATTTAAGGAAAGATGATGTTTTACATGTATCAGAATCTGATACTGACCAAGCTTATGCCTTTGGTGAGTTTACTACTTCAGGACCGATTTCTGTGTATAAAGATTTAACATTGACTGAGTTATTAGCAACTAAGGGGATCAATAAAGCTACTGCGAAAACAAAAAATATTTATGTAATGAGGGAGAATTTAAACAAATTCCTTTACATAGATATATTTACGATTGACTTAAATAATCCTGCTGCATTTATAGCTGCAAACAATTTTTATATTCTTCCAAATGATATAGTTTTTATTCCTTCAACTAAATTAGTAAAATGGAATAATGTAATAAGTTTATTAACTCCATCGGAAACTTTATTTAAAACATATAAACCCTATATAGCAGAACAAGATGACTGGTATATTATAAGTGATAATGAGGATATCGTAAGCGATAATAGATAATATATTTTCAAAAATTATTGGTTTTCATAGTTAATTAGACCTATAGACAAAATACTTACTATTAAAATTGGTATACCAGGTGTATGTAATGAAAAATCTACAAAACTTTGGATAAACAAAATTAAAATTAATAAAGTTAATAAAGTGAATCTTCTGAGTTGTTTTTTTCCATTAATTTCTTTTAAAATTATTTTAAAATAAAAAATTAATATCAACAATAATATCGAAACACCTAATAATCCTATTTCACCTAAAAGTTCTACTCCATCATTGTGCGTATGTTCTGCTAAATAGTTAAAAGAATTATCAGGAATAGGATAAAAAATTTTAAATATACTTCCAAAAGCACCACTACCATAACCAAATAACCAAAAGTTTTTAAATTGTTCTAAACCAAAAGCTTGTAGATCAAATCTTATTGTTTCCCTCAAAAGCGAAGTTTCAGTATATCTTTCGATTAATTTTGCATTACCAAATAGTACAGCCATTACACAAACATCAAAAATCAATATGAAAATAATAACAGTTGATAGTGGGTTAATATATTTCTTAAAAGATATTTTTGAGTAAAATAAAAAAGAGAATAAAATAAGAATATAGCTAAAATTTGCAGCTCTAGACCAAGTTGTTAGAATTCCAATGCTTAAAAAAATAATAAAGATTCTTATAAAAAAAACTTTACTTTTCAATTGTTCCGCGAAAGTAAAGTTTGTTATTTGATTTTTTTGAAAATAAATTACTATGTAATATAGCCCTGAAAAAGCACATAAAAATAAAAATGTTCCAAAAACAGATCTATTTACAAAGAGACCCGTGGAAGCATTTAAATAATGGATTTTCTCAATAAAAAAAATTGATGGATTTCCAATCAACATCCAGTATGTAGCAAATGCTGCATGGCAAAAACCTAAGACACACAAAAAAAATAAAAATTTCATTAAATATCGACTTCTATTAAACAAGACAGGAAATATTAAAAAGATTATGAAAAAATTAATACAGTTTAGTAGTCCAAAAAATGAACTTGCAGGATCTATACTTAGTGACCATAATGATTTGTCAATTTTTATAGAAGTATATAGATTATAATTATTAGGTGCCAAGATTTCGATTAAACTTAATGGAAAGGGAATTATTTTTAATACAAGGTAACTCAAATATACAAAAAAAAAGATAAAAAAAAATTTATTATTCAAATAATTTTCTTTAATCCTCTCTTTAATTTCATCATTCTTTAAACATAAAAAAAAAAGAATAATAAAATTAATAGAAGCGATTTGAATTAATAAAGGATTAATACTTGCATTAAAACTTAATGTAACAATTAAGATAATTAAAAATAGATTTTGAAGAACATTTTTTTTTAATATCATTAAGTACAGATATTATTAGTTGGCGATACGCAAGTTGAATCTTGAGAAATATCGATTGTAAATGTTCTGTTATTTGTCTGAGTGTTTGGGATTGTAGCAGTAAACGCAAAAGAATATGTGGCTGCCACATACAATCTTGGAGCAATACCAGAAATCGTATTTCCAGTGACAACTATACTTGTGCCAGCAAGACCCATTGCATTCATGTTATTAGTAGCTGTGAAAGAGTAGGTAATTTCAGAACCTTGTGATGCTGTTGCTATTACAGTTTCATTGATTGTTTCTCCTGCGTCTACAGAAGCGAGTGTTCCTGCGGGCGTATCAAATTCAACTGTTTCAGTTTCTTCAGATGAAACTACAAAGCTACTAGATGAGCTAATTTGATAAGTATTATCGGTCTGATCATAAGCAAAAATTGTTATTGAATAAGAATTAGCTGTACTAAGCATCCCAGATATTAAGCCAGAGTTAGTATCAATTGTAAGTTCAGAGGGTAAACCAGTAGCTGAGTAGATAACTCCGTTTGCAGCTGGTACTGACTCTGCATCTGCTGTTATATTTATATTGTCATTAATATTATAAGTAGAATCAAATATTGGTTCTGACATCCATGTTGGATTACTAATACCACCACTTGCACTTATTATTGGAAAAGAAACAATTAAAGTCTCAGTATCACCATTTTCATCTTGTGCCGTAAAAGTTACTGATGTTTCAGTTTCTGTTGATGAAGAAGGAGTTCCAGAAACTATACCCGCAGTTAAAGATATACCTGCTGGTAACATTGCATCATCAGCATAACTTATCGTACCAGTACCTGATGCACTTAAAGTAATAGAGGACATAGGTGTGCCTTCAGTTAAAGTTAAAGATGAAAATTCTGACGCGGTTGTGTTCCAAGTTACTCCTCCACCGTCAGTAACAGTAAATGTCAAAATTTCGGTTATTTGAAAAGTACTGTCCGTTGCATCTTCTACTTTTATCTCTGTATTGTATGTTCCAGCAGTCGTGGGCGTTCCAGAAATAAAACCTGTTGCTGTATCTAAAATTACACCTGGAGGTAAACTTGAAGCTGAGTAAATCACTCCATTAGCTGCTGGAACTGAAACTGCTTCAGCACTAATATTTATATCTGAACTAGTAGTATAAGTCCCTGAAGTTGTGGGGGTAGTAATCCAATTAGGATTACTAATACCACTTGCAGCATTTATTATTGGAAAGAGAACCGTCAAGGTCTCTTCATTACCATCCATGTCCTTAGCAGTAAAAGTTACAGTAGTCTCTGTAGCTCTAACATTCAGAGGAGTTCCGGATACTATACCTGCTGTTAAAGAAATACCATTTGGTAAATTACCATCATCAGTATATGTAATTGGTTCCATAGTTCCTGTTGCACTTAAAGTTATAGACGATATCGCTGTTCCTTTAGTCATAGTGGATGGAAAATCAGCTTGTGTAGTTGTCCAAGTAACACTACCACCTCCACTGCTAGGATCTACACTTGGGAATGTTACATATTTGGTTTGCGAACCTATATCATCTGTAGCAGTAATCATTACACTAGAAGCTGCAGCAGTTTGCATACTAGGAGTTCCTCTAATATACTCCCCATCAACATATAAACCCATCGGTAAATTTGATGCTGTATAACTTACAAATCCTGTTCCTGTAGCATCTAAATACATATCGGGCATTTCAATACCTTCTGTTAGCGATGCAGGTGGATAAAGATAAGTTGCCCATATAGGTCCACTTGCTCCTCCACCTTCTCCAGAATTAGAATCTACCATAGGGAAATTAATATTTACGCTTGTAGTGTTTCCGTCTTCATCTGTAGCTATAATATTTACAGCGCTTCCTGAAAATGTCTGAGTGTCTGGAGTTCCCATTATCTCATCTCCCATTACAAATATACCAGTAGGTAGTCCAGTGGCCGTAAAAGTGATGCTACCAACTCCACCTGATGTGTAAAGATATATGGGTGTAATTGTATTATTGACAGTTAAAGTTGCCGGAGGATAAGGAGTTGACATGAATGAAAAATTACCTTCGCCGCCACTATCATAACCCCCACTAGTGTCTTCAACTATATCAAAAGTTAAACTAGCAGTAGCGAAATTTCCCGAGTCCATTATATCTGCCGCGGTAATTGTTGTATTAAAAACGCCAGGGCTTGTTGGTGTGCCAAAAATCATTCCAGTGGAATAATCTAAAGTCAATCCATCGGGTAAGTCCGACACAGAATAAACTACGCCGTTCTTAGACTCAGCCGTTCCCGTTATACTTACGTAATAACTGGTTGAAATAGTTCCAGGTGACATGGGGTAGGTCGTCCAAGATATATCACCAGCAGCATAAGCTGTAGTATCTGAATTAGATGTTGTTGCAGCAGCTGCTGTTGTAGATGTATTATATTGTGAAGTTGTATCAGTATATAAAGATGCTGCAGTCATATATGTTGGGTCAATATCTTGTGCAAAATTTTCATAAAGACTTTGATTAGTCGAGGCCATAGTAATTATTGCATCTGCACCATCTTCACTTTCAGCAAGATTCATAAAGACATCAGTTGTTAATGATTGATCATTTGAAGAGGCAATATTATTAAACACCATCTCTATCATTTCATCATTTCCTGAAGAAGATATTATATTAGCTATAGCTTCAGAATCTACAGATGATACATCTGATAATGCTGTATCGACAATATCATTTACTAGATCGGTTTGAGTCTCGTAAATTGTTTCCACTATTTCAGAGTCAACATTACTTAGATTGTCCATAAAATCTAAAGCTATGTTTTGATTTGAAATATTATTGATATTTTCTTCTGGATTGTTCTGTTCGGAAATAACTGTTTCAAAAATAAGTGAGACAGTAGAGTTATCTGTAGTAGTCACTAATTTAGCCATTGTAGACATCGTATTTTCATTAGAATTTTCGATCATTTCTTTAAATACTTCTGTTTTAAATTCCTTTAAATCATCTTCAACGTTATCAAATTCAATTTCTTCTTCATCACCTTCTCTAGCCGCTACTCTTGCAGCTCTATTTGCTGCTTTTCTTTCAGCAATTGCTGCCTGTCTTTCTGCTTTCCTTTTTTCTTGTTTAGCAATTTTTTCTGCTTTTCTTTGTGCTTTTTTTTCTTCTTTTAAAGCTTGTCGTTCAGCTTTTGTTAATCGAATTTTATTTTCTGAGTTTGAAGATATATTGCTTGTAGCAACACCTACTGAAGTTGTAGTAATTAAGTTATCATCTGTAATTAGAATATTTTCAGATTGATTATTATCAATATCAATATTTTCTTCCTCAACTGTGGTCTCTTCTATATGTTCGAAAATATCAAAATTTTGATCAGCAAAACTACTCATAACATCACTTAGTACATCTGGATTTTCATTCATTACAGTTTCCATCATGAACATTGCAGTATCACCATTAGTTGTATCCATCATAAGTTCGGCTACAACCTCAGAAGAAGTCCCCTCTGAATGAGCTATTATTTCAGCAAAAACCTCTCCTTTAAAGTTTTGGAAATACTCATCTTGATATGCAATGATATTGTCATCTACAACCATATTCATTATTTGACTTCCATCGCTGATTTCTGTTCCATACATAGAGTCATTTGCGACACTTACAATTACAGTTTCACCAGATTGAACTTTTGCAGATTCTATATGGTCAAATAAATCAAAATCTTGCTCTGCTAGATTGCCATAAACTCCAGCAATCATTTCAGGATTATTTTCAACTAAATTTGTCATCAATAAAGCAGTATCTTTTGGAGAAGTTTCTTGCATTATTGTTGCCATCATTTCAATATCTCCTTCATCAGCATTTTGAAATGCATTGGTTGTTAATTTATTCATTGTTTCGGGATCTTCCTCATAAAATTCAGCTAATTTTTCTGGCGCCATTTCTGTAAAACTAGCTAATATGTCTATTGAAAAATTTTCATTTCCCTGCGGTGTAATATTTGAGATCTCTTCTACTAAATATGTACTCATCGAAGGATCACTCACAGCCATTACTCTTGCTATTGCATCAATCGATTGCTCAGATTGATCTAAAATCATTCCATCAACTATTGAAGTTCTTATTTCATTAAAATCAAAAGTTTCATCCATATAAGCCATAGTTGGATCTAAACCATCAGCTTGAGCCATATGTGAAAGCACATCAAATCCAGCCTTTGAAACCTCATCCATAAGAATGGTAGTATTACTTTGGTCGTAATCAATCATACTTTGCATAAGATACATTGATTGACTTGGGTCAGAATTCATAATTATATCTGACATTAATCCCATGTCAGCTCCTGTGGAATATTCTACAAAATAATCAAATCTTTCTCCTCTAAAATCATAAATTTCATTTTTATAAGCCTCAATGTCGTTTGCATCAGCAATACCATCTCCATTTGAATCAGGGATTGTTCCATTAGCTAATTGTTTTGATAAAGCTCTATCAATATCCTCTTCGCTTTGCGTTGATGATTTAATTAATGCTTCTTTTTTTATTTCTTTAATCTGATCTACTTCTTCCGTACTAAGAGTAGTTTGCTGAATTTGTGATCCTGAAATATTAATACCAACTGAAGGTTCAGATATCGTTGTTGTTTGATCCCCAACTGTAACTTTCAAACTTCCAATTTTTCCCATAGAGTCTTCTACTAGGGCTATAGATTTATTAGCTTCTGAATTTTCACCCGTAACAAGTGTTCCGTTAAGAACAACTTCAATTTCAGACAAAATAATTTTCATTGCATCATCTTTTGATTTAGCAATAGATCCAGACTCAAAAGTAAATTTACCTTTTAAAATCTCTAATCGAAACAACTTTTCTTGGGAAGTATTATCAAATTCTTTAACCAAAAATTCAGAATCTCCAACAAGTGTTAAAATAGAATTATCAATAAATGATATATTGATTGATGAATTTGGACTAACCACAATACTTTCATTAGTAAATATTTGATCATATTCACTAAGTCTTTTCAGACTCCCACTTATGTTTTTTTTTGCCTGACCTTCTAGAGACTCTACAAATCCTGTAAAGATCTGTTCAGAATGAGAAATGTTACAAAAAAATACAGTTGATAAAATTAATGGTAAAATTAATTTTATTTTGATAAAATTAAATGTGTTTTTCTTAAATAAATACATAAACAAAATTTTAATAATTAGCTTAATTATAATCTCTTTATATAATATTTTCTCTATATTAATAATATCTTACAGCACTAAAATTGATGATTATTTTTCAAAAACAATCAATTTTTTACCATACAATTACTCAATTTTTTTTATCAAACCCATAATGATTAATAAAAAGGATATTGGGGGCACCAATCTATATAGTAAGAAAATTTTCAATCTTATAAAAAAAACAGAAAGGAAATCTGCGTTAGATTATAAATATTGGGAAACAAAAGTACTTCATCAGATTAATAATGATGTTGATAAAATTGAGTTTGAAAAAAATTTCTTAAATCTTTTTATTCTTTCGAAAAACAATAAAAAGAAAAATAAAACTCTTAAGCTTTATTATTTAAGAAATATTCCTAGATTTAGTGATGAGGCGGGAAGAGTTGTTTTGTCTAAATATTAGTACTATATATTGTATGTTTATAAAAAAATTTACCAGATAGACTCAAAAAATAAAAAACAACTTGTAAGCGAATCGTTTTTAATTAGATTCTCAAAATATTAAAATGGAAAAAAGTTTATTAGAAAGAATAGGTGATATTAATGAGCAATTAAATTTAGCTCATTATTGGATCATACTTTTAAAATTTAAAAGAATACTTTTAATTGTCCCTCTTTTGTTTGGACTACTTGGATTATTTATATCTTTAAATATTAACCCAATTTTCCAAAGTCAAGCAACTCTAGTAATTGAGGAGTCAACAAAAAATATTGTAAATATAGAGGAAGTTTATGATGGAGAAACTGGGAGAACAGGGTTTAGTAATAATAATTATATTAATAATCAAATTCAAATAATAGAAAGTGACGAAGTTATATCTACAATTTTATTAGATCCAAAAAATTTAGATAATATTACAGATCTGTACCAAAGATTACCGAAAAATTATTTTGCGGAAAATTTAAAATTCTTAAATTTCAATAAAAAAAAAGATAAGATTAATCAAGATGATCTAAAAATTATTTTGAAAAAATATATTAAAGATAATTTAGCCGTATCTCAAATAAGAAACAGTGACGTTGTAAATATAACAATGAATTCAGGAAGTGCTGAATTTGCAAAATTTTTATTAGAACAAGTTATAGATGCATATTTAAAATATGATGTTGATACAAAGGTTAAAGTCACAAACTATGCTAATCAGCAAATAAATGTAAGATTATCTAAGCTTTTGAAGCAAATGGAAATTGCTGAACAAAAATTGCTGAATTATAAGAAAGAGAATAATTTGATAGATATAGGAGACATTAAAGATCTTAAAATTGATCAAATTAAATCTGTCTCTCAAAGAATTATTGAAGCAAATAGAGAGTTACAAAAAAAACAGAATGATCTTACCTCAATTAAATTAGCTGATGGAAACGTTGATGAACTGTTAGCTATAGCAGATCTTAGAAACAAAAAAGAGGTAGATAATATTAGAACAAATATTAATGCTACTAATAATAATATTGAGGCACTTCAAATTATTTACACCGATGAACATCCAAAAGTTAAAAAGGCACTCAAAACTAAACAAAATTTAGATAACCGGCTTAAAGAAATCTTAGAGGAAAATATTGCAGCTGCTGCTTTTGAATTATCAAATTTAAAGGGTTTTATAGAGTCGAGTGAAACGGAACTTGATCAAGCAAAATTTGAATTACAAGCATTAGAGGAAAAGGATGTTGCATTACAACAATATGTGCGTGAAGTTGAGACAAATAATAGAATTTATGAAACTTTTCTTCAAAGAATGAAGGAAACAAATGAAGTTAAAGAGCTCCAATCATCAAATGTTAGAATAATTCAAAATGCACTTTTACCGCTATTACCCGTATCTCCCGATGTAACAAAAATAACTATAATGTTTTATCTTACATCGTTTATAATTCTTTTTGGAGGTTTGGTATATTTAGAATTTAATAGTAACACAGTTATTGAACCATCACATCTTGAAAATTTCAATATTCCAGTATTAGCAACGCTTCCAAAAGTAAAAAAATTAGATAAAGGATACCATTTGTCTCAGATATTTATAGAAGATGTAAATTCTGAATTTTCAGAGAGTATTAGAACTTTAAGAACTTTATTGGTTGCAAAATATCAAAAAAACAAATCATTATTAATAAGCTCAACTTACTCTGGAGAAGGTAAAACTACAGTTTCATTAAACGCAGCTTTAGCATTTTCTAAAATTGGCAGAGTTCTTTTAATTGAAACTGATATAAGAAGACCTTCCGTGTTAAGCAAAACTAACCTTGCAGAAGAAGCACCTAAAGTTGGCTTTAGTGATATTATTCAGGGAAAGGTTAAAATGAGTGATTGTATCATGAAGCTACCAGGATCAGATATTGAGGTAATGACATCAGGAACGAGAAGGTCGGATTTAACAGATTTAACAACCACATCAAAATTAAAAAGTTTTTTTGATGCTTTGAAGAAAAATTATGACTATGTAATTATTGATACACCTCCAATACAACCGGTGAGTGACACGTTATTCATAAGTCAGGCTACTGATCATAATTTCCTGATTGCAAGGTCCAATATTACAAAGTTAGTTGGGATTAAGTCTGTATTAAAAAAATTAAATGGCGTTCAAGTTAAAGTAGATGGATTAATTTTTAACGATTTAGATACTTCTAAAGCAAGCTATTATGGTTACTACCAATATGGCGGTTATTACAATAAATACAAAAGTTATAGTTAAGACTTAATAATTACGAACAAATCAAATATAATTTTCAAATGATATTTGAAAAAATATTTCAAAGAGATGACAAATCATTTTTATTATTTTATTATTCATTTTTAAGCATAATACTATTTGTTAGCAGTATTATTTCTTATTATTTAAGAAATAATACATGGAAATTATCAGATACTTATTTAGAGGCCTCAATATTTATTGTAATTATTTTCTTTATTCTTTCAATTCTTACTACTAAAGAAAAAAGATATATCAAAGGAACAGTTCAATGGCTTAGAATTGAATTTTTATTGTTAATCCAGACTTTTATTTTTGTAATTTTAGTTACTGTGATTTTTAAAACCACAGATAATTATTCACGTATTTGGCTTTTTACAAATATAAGTATTTCATCTTTATTATTCCTTTTTTCTAAGGTGTTTTTTGATTATATTTATGCTCAATTAGTTAGATCAAATTCCATACAGAGAAATATTTTATTAATTGGAGATGCAATATCTTGTCAAAATATTATAAAAAAATTTCCAAAGAAAGTTAGCAACTCTGTGATTAAGTGTTTAATAGCAATAGATCAACTTGATGGAAAAGATACAAATTTTTATGGAATACCAAGTTTTGGGTTGAATGAGAATTTTGGCCAAATTCTAAACCATCATTCTATCGGACAAGTTTGGATAATTTCAAATGTTAAAACACAATCATATATAGAGAATATAATTGAAAAATTTCTAAATTACTCAATTGATTGTCGTTTGATTCAACCAGAATCAAAATTTAAATTTGTTGAAGGCTTAGATAGTGAGGCAGGCTTCGACTTTTATAACGTCTCTTTTTCTCCTTTTTACGGCACAAGTTTTTTGTTAAAAACTTTAATGGATAAGATATTTTCTTTAACTTTTATTATAATTTCATTACCTATAATAATATTTTTTTCTATTTTAATTATATTAGAGGATGGTTTTCCAATTTTTTTTAAACAAAAAAGAACTGGTTGGGATGGTAAATCTTTTAATATATTAAAATTAAGATCTATAAAAAATATGAAGAATAAAAATGAGACATTACAAGTGAAAGCAGGGGATAGTAGACTTTTAAAAGTTGGTAAAATTATTAGAAGATTAAGTATTGATGAGCTACCTCAGTTTTTAAATGTTTTAAAAGGTGAAATGTCTATAGTAGGCCCCAGACCTCATATGACCGATCATACTAAACATTACTCAAAAGAAGTGCAAAATTTTATGCAAAGACACAAGTGTCTTCCTGGTATCACAGGCTGGGCACAAGTAAATGGATTAAGAGGGCCTACGGATGAAGAAGGATCAATGAATAAGCGATTTCAACATGATTTGTATTATATTAAAAATTGGAATTTAATGTTGGATGTTTACATTTTAATTAGAACAATTTTTGTAGTTTTGTTTCAAAGAGTTGATTAAATTTAATGAATATATTTGCGATTGGGGATATACACGGATGTTTATCACAATTAACATCACTTCACAAAAATATCCTTACATATGATAAATTTGACCCAAAAAATGATATAATAGTTTATCTTGGTGATTATATTGATAGAGGAAAAAATTCTAAACAAGTTATTGATCAAATCCTAAAATTAAAAAAAGATAAAATTAATATAATTAATTTACTCGGAAATCATGATCAATTTTTGGTCGATTTTTTAATCAATGAAAATAATAATATTAAAAATTGGCTTGAATTTGGAGCAGATCAAACATTTAGAAGTTATAATATCGAGATCGTAGAATTTATTAAAGATGGTTTCGAAGATAAAGTTATAGATAGGTTAAGAGATCATTTTTTAAATAATATTGAAGAAAGCCATATAGATTTTTTTAAAAATTTAGAATTAATATATTCAACAAAAAATCATCTATTTGTGCATGCAGGAATTAATCCTAGAAAAAAGTTATCTGAACAAAGTAAAGAAGATTATTTATGGTCAAGATCTAGAGAATTTTTTAGCAAAGATTTTAAATCTGAAAAAATTATTGTTCATGGGCATACGCCAGAGGAGAATATAATAAGTGATCCTTTTAGAATAAATGTTGATAGTGGATGCTATTTTTCGGGGAAATTATCATGCGTATGTTTAACAGACTCAGATAGTAGTAGGACTTTTATTACAAACTAAAACTCCGTAAATAACTTAATTCAACCACTGCTTGAATATAAAAAATCATAGATTATAAATATAAATAAATGATTCTTAAAAATTTATGAAAATCTATTCCATAAAAGAAATTGTTGAAGCAACTAACAATATTTTAAATTCAGATAATAACAAAAAACCAACAGAATTTATTTATGAGAAAAAATTAGAAAAAAAAAATAAGATTATTGAAGAGCCTTTAGTATTAAGTGATGAAATTTTAAAACCACGACAAAAGAATACTAATTCCATCAAGCATAAGATTTTGATCAATACTGAAATAAAGGATAAAATTGTAAATGAAATTTACGATTTTCTTAAGAAGAAAGTTAAAAAAAATACTTTAAAGATAATTATTGATGAACAACTGGAGATAAAAAATCTAAGAAATGAAATTGATTATTTGAAGATAAATAAAAAAGAATTATTAAATAACTATAATGATTTAAAAAAAAGATATGACTTATTATCTGGTAACTATGAATTTTTAAAACATGAAAATCAAAATATCGAACAAGATAATATTAAACTTAAATCTAATAATGATAATCTAAATAACGAATTGTTAAAAAAAGATAATGAAAATAAAAAATTATTTTTGGAAAATACTGAATTAACAAACAACACTAGAGAGTTACAAATTAATCTAAGCAAAATAAGTGGTGAGAACTCTCAATTATCTAATGAAATTAAAGATTTAAAATCTGAATTATCAAGCAAAGATCTTTATTTAGAGAATACTAATCAAAAAAATAGATCTTACGAAATTAATAATGCAGAGTTAAAAAATACAGTATCTAGATACATCGTTAACACTAAAAAATTACAAGAAAAAATTAATTATTTAGAGCAGTCCAGCCAAACTGATATTAATGAAATGAATAATAAAATAAAATTTTACCAAGATGAAAATGTTAGATTATCCAGTGAACTCTTATTGGCGCAAAAAAATAGTGAAACGATTAAGGTAAATTTATCAGATATTGAGATAGAAAAAGAAAAAATTTCTAATAAAATCAGAGAACTCAATAGATCAATAGAGGAAAAAACTAATGTGATTTCAACAAAGTTTAGTGAGGAAAAACCAGTTATTAAAAACGATAAATTAGAAAACCTTAATGATAAAGAACAAAAAAGTTTAGATGAAGTAGTAAAAAAAATTTTTCAAAAATTATAAGTAATATCAAGTACTATTTGATTAATCGTAGTCGTTGACTCATTAATTTTATAAGGCTAAAATTTAAAAATAAATATGATGATCCATTGTAAAAATTGCAAACAAAAGTTTTATATAATGAATGAAGGTCATGAACTGGAAGGAAAACTAATTAAGTGTAAGCACTGCAATGAGCAATGGATATATGAAACCAGAACTCAATACCTTGAAAGCAGATTAGTAGAATTAACAAATGATTTAGAAAAAACGGAAACTAAAATTAATTTAAGAAAAAAAGAGCATCAAGAAAAAATATCCAATTTAGAAAATGATTTAAATGTCAAAAAAGAGGAATTAATTAAACAAAAAGAATTAGAGGATAAAGTTAGTGCATTTGAAAACCGTTTAAAACAAACAGAGCAACTAACTAAAGAAGAGACCGAACTAGATAAAAAAGTTAATAAAATAAAGAAAGAGATTAGAACAACCTCAATAAATATTGAGTCAAAAAACAAAGATATAGAAGATAAAACAAATTACATAGAATCAAGAATTAATTCTTATAGCAATGAAAATAATAATAGTACAATACAAAGGCAGCAAAAAATCGAAGTCAATGGTAGCGAGGTTGTAAATCTGCGTAATAATTTTAATAAATCAGAGATTAAAAAAAACGATAAAAAAGAGGAAAAAAAAGTAAAAAAATTTAGATTTTTTTCTCCAGGTTCTATTGAATAAACAAGTATAAATTTTTGACTTATGGATGATAGTAAGAGTTCTTCTCCAAAAAGTAATGATCTTCCAGATGAGACATTAAATTTAATTGAGGAAGCAGAATCTGCTTTAAGTAAAAAAAACGATTTAAATTATGATAAGCAAAATATAATAGATAAAGAATTTTCTGAAATTAAGAAAAGTGCTCAAACAATAGAGGATAGTGTAAAAGAAAAAACTTCAGAAATTTCAAAAAAAATTAATAATCAGGAATTACAAATAAAAAAACTAAAAGATGAAAAAATCTTTTTCGATAGAAACAAAATACAATCAGAGATTCTAAAAAATCAAAAACTATTAATAGAAAAACATAGGCAAAATAATGAAAACTTGAAATCTGGAATGAACAATCTTGATAACAAGTTAAAAATCTTATCTGATTACAATAAAAAACTTATTACTAATAATAATGAGCTAAAAGATACAATCGCTCGATTTATTAAACATAATAAAAATTTACAAAATGATATTGAAATTTTAAAAAAAGAACAATCCGAAACATTAAAGATTAAATCTCAAATTTTAGAATTGTCCGATCAAATCAAATTTTACCAAGAAGATAATACAAGATTGTCGAGTGAAGTTATGAGTATTAAAAAAAAGTACGAAATTGTTAAAAATAATTTTAATTCTGTTGACAATGAGAAAAACGAAATTTTCAAACAAATTCATGAATTGAATAATTCTTTAACGAAAACTAATATTGTTGGTACTCAATTTGTGAAAGATAAAGTGGAAGTAGATAATATTAATTCAAAAGTATTAAACGATATTTCAAAGGCTAATGTAGATAGTGAAGATATTAAATCTGAGACTGATAGTTTAGATGAAAAGATTAATGAAATTTTTAAATAGTTTTTAATCTTCAGATTTATAAACCTGACACTGTTCTCCAGTTCTTAAAATTGTAAAAAAGGAATAATCTGTTTCAACATCCTCAAATGTTAAAGTTTGTAAACAAAATGTACTTGCAGTTTTGTAATGAAAACTATTAGTAAATTCACATTTTCCGTTGATACAGTTAACCAAAGCACCAATGACTGTGTCGAAAATTATAATGTTTATAATTAAGGCAATTAAAAAAGCTTTCATTTGGAATGTATTTGTCTTTATTGACATCAATATATATCAGTAATATTCAGTTATAAATTAATTATTTATGGATGTATTTTTACCTATAGCTCAAGTATTTATTAATCCGGTTGAAATACTTTTGCTAAGTGCCATTGTTGGTGTTCTTTCAGGTTTGTTTGGAGTAGGAGGTGGTTTTTTAATGACACCCTTTTTAATTTTCATGGGTGTTCCGCCGGCTTATGCAGTTGCTAATGAGGCTAATAACATTTTGGCAACTTCTGTATCTGGATCTACCACTCATTGGTTAAAAAACACCTTGGATTATAAAATTGGATTAATAATTGTAATTGGTGGAACAATAGGAACTATATTAGGTATTTTTACTTTCACTTATTTTCAAGATATAGGAAAGATTGATACAGTTATTTCTTTAGCCTACATGTATATTCTTGCAATAATTGGGACTTTGATGTTGGTGGAAAGTTTAGGTGAAATTGATAAAGCCAAAAAAAATATTGTAGAGAAGAAAAAATTACATGTGCATTACTGGATCCATGGGCTTCCTTTTAGAATGAGATTTCCAAAATCTAAATTGTATGAAAGCATATTTACACCTATCATAATTGGATTAATTGTTGGTTTTATCGCAGCTATAATGGGTATAGGTGGTGCGTTTATTCTAGTACCCGCAATGATTTATATTATTAAGATGCCAACAAAATTAGTGCCTGGAACCTCATTATTTGTAACGATTTTTGTTAGTGTAATAGTTACATTTCTTCATTCAATTAATTACGGTTCTATAGATCTAATGTTGGTCTTAATGTTAGTTATCGGATCAATAGTTGGAGTTCAAGTAGGTCAAAAACTTGGTGAACAGATTGACAGCTCTGGATTAAAAGCTTTATTAGCAATTTTATTATTAATTGTTGGGATAGTAATAGCTTATGATACTTTTTTTGCTGAAGAGATACAAAAGAAAACAATATCTGCTGGATCAGCAGATTTAAACTTTTTTTCAAAATTTATTAAAGAGTTTTCAGAGGATATGCCATTCTTTTATGGATTGTTTTCTATTTTGTTTGCTGTTTTTTTGGGAATTGCTGCAGCGTTTATTAGAAGATCAATTTCAAAGTTTAGAGAGAAATATTTTAAAAAAACAGTAAAACAAATTAAGTAAAGAATTTTAAATACATTTCAATTGTTACAATACTAACGACTCCCACAGTAAACATTGCAACAAATCCCACAACAAATGGTTTGTGTCCCATATCTTTAATATCCTTCAAGTTTGTTGACAAACCTATTGCAGCCATAGCCATAGTTAAGAAAATTTTAGAAGCAGCTTTAATAAAATTAATTGTCTCAAGCCAATTTTTACCACTATCAGCTAAAAAAATATAATCACCAATATTTCTTAAAATTATCATTCCTATAAAACCTAAAACGAAATAGGGAAATATATTCAAAATAGAATAACCCCTCTCTTTTGCCTGACCTCTATTATAAAGAATAGCAAAAAGTGGTATCATTATTATTAAAAAAGTATTTCTTATAAGCTTTGTCACAGTAGCAATGTTTAATGTTTCAGGGCTATTAAATTGTTGATCATAGATTAGTCCAGCTGCAGCAACTTGAGAGGTCTCATGTATAGCAGTTCCTAAAAAAAGGCCTGCATATAAAGAGTTTCCATCAAAATAAAAATTTGCAAAGTAAGGATAAAGAAACATTGATAATATTCCAAATAAAGTAATATTTGCAATAGCATAGGAAACCTCATTTTTACTAGCTTTGATTACTGGTGCAGTAGCCATTATTGCAGTAGTTCCACAAACGGTACTTCCGATTGATATTAGATAAGCCATTCTAGTTGGTATTTTAAGTTTTTTTACTAATAACTTAATAGCGATTAAAACACTAATTATACAAATTAATATTAGTGGAATCGCAATTTTTCCAAAATCTAAAAATTCAAAAGGCTTTAATTGTATCCCTAGACAAATGATCCCAAGTTTCAATATGTAGTCTCTACTAAAATCTAAACCCTTTTGAAAACTGTCTCGAATTTTAAAAAAATTACCAAAAAAAATTCCTAATAAAATTGCTATCATTGCTGTAGATATTGGACTTTTGCTATAACCCAAAAGCTCTACTCCAATAATATTATTAAAACCATGAGAAAGAGAATAAAGAATAAATGATAGAATTATACCTGGAACTACTACCAAGTATTTTTTATATACCATTCTTAATAAAATAATTATGCACTTCTATAAAGTTTAGTCATAACAAACTCTTTATGTCCCAAAGCTTCAGCACAAGTTAATCTTCCATTAGCAACTCTTAAAGTTGTTTCAATAAGTTTATCTCCCGCCTCTGATAAATTCATTTCTCGTGAAAGGATTTTTGAAACATCACAATCAACATGTTCACTCATACTTTTTGCAGTTAACGGGTTTGCTGTTAACTTGACAACAGGCTCTATAGGGTTTCCCACAATATTGCCTTGACCAGTTGGAAATAAATGAATATTAAAACCTGCTGCAGCTTGTAGCGTTACACATTCAGCTGCTGCTGAGGATGTATCCATAAAATACAATCCTTTACCTTTTTTAGGTTCTTCTGCTGGTTCTAAAACATCTACAAATTTACAATTACCAATTTTTTGAAAGTTTCCAAAAGCTTTTTCTTCAATAGTTGTTAAACCTCCAGCAATGTTTCCTGCTGTTGGTTGGCTCTCAGAAAGATCATCTGTTGCCTCTTTTAAAATAAAATCATTATATGCACTCCAAGTTTTCATGAATTTATCTGAGGCTTCTTTAGTAGCTCCTCTTGTTGCACAAACTTTTTCTGCCCCTGTAAGTTCTGATGTCTCACCAAAACATAAATGGACACCTAATGGTTCTAGCTTATCCATTAAGTTTCCAACTGTTGGATTAGATGCTAATCCTGAAGTTGTATCAGACTCGCCGCATTTAACTGAAATCCATAAATCACTAATCGGACATTCTTCTCTTTGTTTTTCAGAAGCCCACATTACAAATTCTTGAGCTTTCTTAGAGGCTTTCATAACTGTTCCAATGTCTCCAGTTCGCTCAATATGAAAACCTTCAACAGGTTTGCCGGTTTTTGCAATTCCATCAACAATTTTTTTTGTCCACTTTGGCTCTATGCCAATTACAATAACCGCAGCAACATTTGGGTTACTTCCAGTTCCAATCATCGTTCTAAAATGTAACTCTAAATCTGCTCCAAATTGCAGTCTTCCATAAGAATGAGGTAAAGCGATTGTGCCTTTAATATTATTTGAAACTGCTTCTGCACATGCATTCGAAATATCATCAACTGGGAGTATGATTACATGATTTCTTGTTCCAGATCTTCCATTTTCCCTTTTATAGCCTAAAAAACTTTTTGGAATTTTCATCAATTACCACTTTTTTGTTTTCACATTATGAACATGAACGTGTTCACCTTTTTTGATCGGTTTGACCACTTTACCAATGTCATGTCCATATTTAAGAATCGTATCACCCTCGTTTAGGTCATTCATTGCTATTTTGTGTCCTAAAGGAATTTCATCCTTTGATTGAATACTTGTTGAGCTATCATTCTCCATAATCCAGCAGGTGCACTCTTGTTTTGGGGTAATTTTTTCAATTACTACAACACCTACATTGTCTTTTTGGTCGTGGATTATAATTTCAGTAGTCATATCGTGTCGAATTGTTTATTTGAAATTTCCAAAATCTTATATATTAATCGCAAAAATTAACAATTAAATTTTATATATAATATTAAGACGCTGATTAAGAAAGATAAACCATGACTAAAATGACAACAGAGGAAGCTTTTGTTAAAGTTTTACAAATGCATGGCATTGAACATGCTTTTGGAATTATTGGATCAGCGTTTATGCCAATCTCAGATATTTTTCCAGATGCAGGTATAACTTTTTGGGATGTTGCTCACGAAACAAACGGTGGATTAATTGCAGATGGCTACACGAGATCTACAGGAAAAATGTCCATGGTCATTGCACAAAATGGACCTGGTATTACTGGTTTAGTAACACCAATCAAAACAGCTTACTGGAACCACACTCCATTATTATTAGTTACACCACAAGCTGCAAATAAAACTATGGGTCAAGGTGGTTTTCAAGAAGTTGAGCAAATGAATTTATTCAAAGATATGGTTTGTTACCAAGAGGAAGTAAGAGATCCATCAAGAATGGCAGAAGTTCTTAACAGAGTAATTGAAAAAGCAATTAGAGGTTCCGCACCAGCTCAAATAAACGTTCCAAGAGACTACTGGACACAGGTTATTGATATTGAACTTCCACCAATTGTAAGACTAGAAAGACAAGGTGGAGGTGCAGATGCGATTTCGAAAGCTGCTGATCTTTTATCAAAAGCAAAATTTCCAGTTATTTTGTCAGGAGCAGGTGTTGTTATCGGTGGCGCCATTGATGAAACAAAAAAACTTGCTGAAAAATTAGATTCACCAGTTTGTTCTGGTTATCAGCACAATGACAGTTTTCCAGGAAGTCACCCTTTGGCAGTTGGACCATTGGGATATAATGGATCAAAAGCAGCAATGGAATTAATTTCTAAAGCTGATGTAGTTTTAGCGTTAGGTACTAGATTGAATCCTTTTTCTACTTTACCAGGTTATGGAATTGATTATTGGCCAAAGAATGCAAATATAATTCAGGTTGATATTAATCCAGATAGAATTGGTTTAACTAAGAAAGTTACTGTAGGGATAAGTGGTGATGCAAAATTAGTTGCTCAACAAATTTTTGAAAAGCTTGCTTCAAATGCAGGAGATACTGATAGACAAAAAAGAAAGGATTTAATTCACCAAACGAAATCTGCTTGGTTACAAAAATTATCAAGTTTAGATCATGAAGACGATGATGAAGGGACTGTTTGGAATAAAGAGGCTAGAGAAAGAGATAAAGACAGAATGTCACCAAGACAGGCATGGAGAGCTATACAAGCTGGAATGCCAGAGGATGTAATAATCTCAAGTGATATTGGAAATAATTGCGCGATTGGAAATGCTTACCCAACTTTTGAGAAGCCAAGAAAATATTTAGCTCCCGGTCTGTTTGGACCTTGTGGTTATGGTTTTCCCTCAATCTTAGGTGCTAAAATTGGATGCCCTGATACACCGGTAATAGGCTTTGCAGGAGATGGCGCATTTGGAATTAGCATGAATGAGATGAGCTCTTGTGCTAGAGAAGAGTGGCCGGCAATCACTATGGTGATTTTCAGAAATTATCAATGGGGAGCGGAAAAGAGAAATACTACACTTTGGTTCGATAATAATTTCATTGGAACTGAGCTAGATCCTGAATTAAGTTATGCGAAAGTAGCGAGTGCATGTGGATTGAAAGGTGTAACTGTAAAAACAATGGATGAAACTACTGCCGCTATTAAACAATCTTGTGAAGATCAAAAAAAGGGAATCACGACTTTTATTGAAGTAATATTAAATCAAGAGTTAGGTGAACCATTTAGAAGAGATGCGATGAAAAAACCAGTAAGAGTTGCTGGTATAAAAAAAGAAGATATGAAAAAGCAACCCTCTTTAACTTCTTAAGTTAAATTTTAGGATTGAGGTTAATTTGCTAGATGCCTCCATTAGGCATAATTTATAACTTTTCTCCATATTATAAATATTTGCGTCATTATAATCATTTATAAAAGATAATTATAAATTATATGTATATATATGTCATTTGAACTACCTAAATTAGACTACTCTAAAACTGCTTTATCTCCAATAATGTCTGAAGAGACTCTCGATCTTCATCATGGAAAACACCACCAAACTTATATAACTAATCTTAATAATCTAATTAAAGATACTGATATGTCCAAAATGTCCTTAGAAGAAATTATTATTAACTCTTCAAAAGATAAATCTAAAATTGGAATTTTTAATAATGCTAGTCAACATTGGAACCATATATTGTTCTGGAAATGTATGAAACCAAATGGCGGGGGTTCAATGCCTGATAAGCTAAAAAAAAGAATTGAAACAGATTTTGGTAGTACAAATGAATTTAAAAAAAAATTTACACAAGCAGGTATTACCCAATTCGGATCTGGGTGGTGTTGGTTATCAATTAACAGTGGTAAATTAGTGATAAGTAAAACACCTAATGCTGAGAATACATTAATTCAAAATATGAAACCTATTTTGGCATGTGATGTGTGGGAACATTCTTATTATGTAGATTACAAAAATAAAAGACCTGAGTACTTAGAGAACTTTTACGAGAAATTGATTAATTGGGAATTTGTTGAATCTCAACTAGATTAATGGGGGCGTTCAGTTGCCACATTCCAAACCCTTCTTCTATAACCCTTATCTAGCAACAAAATTGATATAATCTTATCTAGAAACTTTCGAAAATTAGGAATGATTCCTGTGTATTTTCCGTGTAAGGATTTTCTTGTGAAAAAAATTCTAACAATAAGCCTTTTAAGTTTAATTTTTGCTTTAAACGCTCATAGTGAAAGTTATAGATATGGTTCACTAGGTTTAACCAAAAACGTTGCTGACAATCCGCATGATATTGGTGGGTTCACATATGGTGATGCAGACCCAGATGACGAAGGCTCGGTTATCTCGTATGGATTTGGAACTAGATCAGGCAACCTTGCTTTAGAAACAGAGTTTTCTTATTATGGAGAAGTCACTCAAAAATTAGAACGTAGAATAAGTGTTGATGTTACAACTTTTTCAATAATGGAAAATATTATGTACACATCTGAATTTGGTTCTAATGGATATATATTAGCCGGTCTTGGATTAGGCTTGGGTCATACAAATGTAGACACAAACTCTAGATTTAGTAATGATCCATTTGACAAGGATAATGATAATACAGACTTTGCTCACCAAATAATTTTAGGTTATGGAATGGGAAACTATGAAATAGTTTTTAAACAGTCTGAATTTGGTATAGTAAAGGGAGGAAGTGGAACAACACCGGCAGGTGGCAGATATAATCCCGATATGTTTGATAATAAAATCAAATCTATATCGTTAAGATATAAATTTTAGATAATAAAAATTATCTCTTTCTAGTCGTCCTTTAGTCGTCAAAACTATTTAGAACTTTAAATTAATGTTGCTATGATCAGAGAAACACGAAATAGGAAGGGGCGTTCTGTTGCCCGGCATTAGATAAGAAATTAGCATATTTGCTTACTTAATCTAGTTACTTCGTTGAAAACTTCGTTGACAGTTTCAATTGTTTTGTCCACGAATTGCTTTTTAACTTCGTTGAAAATTGTATACTTATCAAATGATTGATCAATTTTTTTGGTGGTGTGTTGGAGTCCTTCAATATATCGGAACAGTTACTGGTATGGGTTACAACTTGGCAAATATTGTTATTTTTGTAATTTTACAACCAGGATTAATTCTTTTATTTTTTATTCTGTGGAGAAAAGAGAAGAAAAAAAACAGAAATAGATTTTAAAGGGGCGTTCTGTGTCCCCCGAGAACCAAATCATATCAAAATACCTAGGTATTTGGAATACTTCATTGAAGACTTCATTGAAAGTTTGACCTTTTTTCAAAAACTCTGTTTCTAGACTTCATTGAGAATTGGGGTAAAATTAAAATATGAAGATTTATAATGATACTTTAAAAACGTATCTTAAAATTTTATTAAGTTTGTATAGAAATTATTGTTTTAAACAAAGCGGTAAAGATAACGAGTTCACTAAAGAAGTGGGCGACATGGTTCAACTTTCATATCAAAATGGTTATTTAATGTCTTATGCTATGGGAATTGCAGAGGCATGTAAATCAGTTGTATTTACACAAAAAAAAATAGATGAACTTAAAAAACTATCTGAAGAAAAAATGAGAAAAGAGGCGAGAAAAATACAATTAAAATTAACTTCAGAGAGTCATAAGATTATAAAGGAATCTATTATTGCATTTAAACAACAAAAAGCAGAATTTTTTAATAATCAACTTGAAAGGCACAATTTAATAATGGATGGTTTTTTTTATATTACCTCAGAGTCTAAAGATTTTCTAAAACTATCAGACAAATATAAAGATATGAGTATAAAAAAAATTACATCCAACTACTCAAAGCACTTAAACTTACTGATATCAGGTTATGAAAAAAGGTTTAAAAAAAGCAAGGATCCATATGATCAATTTGTGCAACCTTACGAAGAACCTTATGTCCAAATTTATTTATCAAAAGAATTAAAGGAAATGCATCTTTTTTGCACTCCAAATATTGTTAAAGGATATTCTCATGGTGTAGCAGATCTGTATAATATTTTTGAGCAAAACAAATTTTATCTATTATCTACGTTTCAAAATAAAAATATCTCGTTTAGTGAAAAATCAATTAATCAGGATTTATCAAATTATAATAAAGAATTAATTAAATATAAAATTTAATTATGAAGAATAAGTATGAGATAAATTTTAATATTGAGCACAAAAAATTAAAAAAATTCTCAATAGATGTAGGTATAGATTACTTTTTTTGTTGCTCAAGTTTTCTAAAAAAAAAGGACTCTTTAAAAACGATGGAAAATATTATCTCTGTAGAAAAAAGAACTAATGAAAAAAAACAATTTCACTTATTCTAATTGTGTTGGTGCATTGTTGGTAAAAGATTAAAATTCTTAATTAATATTGTTTTCAAACTTCATTGAAACTTCATTGAACCTTCATTGAACTTTATTTTTAGAAAATGAGTATGGATGAGGGAATCCTTTAATAAGGGGCGTTCTGTTGCCAGGTGCCCCCATACCCCAGTGTACTTAAATAACTTTAGACCGACTTCTTATGTGTCCCAGGACTTTTCCACTATTTTTTCCTGTCTTCACTAAATAACCACTAGTGCCATTATCGTTAGCACTTACGGTTTTTGCATTTCGAAACATAAGTTGATTTAGCCTTGCATTTTTTGAGCCTCGGCTAAACAAACTCAGTATTCTGTGCATTCTTTTCATACACTCTCCTTGTTAGTTTTCCAAAACTCGCTTTTAACCGATGCGATATCGGCCTCTTTTTCACCATGAGATATGGTTTAAAGAATCTACTTTAAAAAAAAATGTTAAGCAATCGATTTTGTTATAAATCTAAGTTTGGTCTATTGTCTTTGTTATTATATCTATCAATTTCTTTTTGAGTAATAGGTCTGAACAATACCCATACAACAACAAAC
Organism: uncultured Pelagibacteraceae bacterium; assembly: GCA_902633585.1. GTDB lineage: Bacteria > Pseudomonadota > Alphaproteobacteria > Pelagibacterales > Pelagibacteraceae > Pelagibacter. Next base: position 2,973 of record CACPGZ010000001.1, on the reverse strand, counting down.
ATCAAAACCAAAAGTATAAATGTTTTCACTTTTTACCTAATTATAGTTTTAACAGACCCTAATTTATCTATCTTACCTGTATAAAGGCCTTTACCAATTGGAACAACTCCTACAGTAGATCCTGTAAATACATAAAAATTTTTATTTAAATTTAATTTATCTTTTTTAATTTTATTCAAAACAAATCTTAATGAGTTTAATGGATTAATAAAAACTGCACTAGTATTACCATTTATATTTTGTTTTGTTTTTTTGTTTGAAATATTAGTTTTTAAATTTCCGATATTTATTTTTTTATACTTTTTCTTTTGACCGATCAAAAACTTAACATTAGCTCCAAAATCGCTACTTAAATCTCCAAATGAGGTAATTCCTTTTTTTCTCTGTCTATAACCCACAATCTCAATACAAGGAGCCATATGAGATATAAATTTTGCGATATTTCTCATTGTGACCACTGATTTAGAATTAAAAAAAGATTTTTTAATTAAATAGCAAACTTCCAGCTCAATGCCAAAAGTGGTTTTACTAATCTTTACACTTCTACCGCTTTTTAAAAAATTATCTTTATAAACAGATGCGTAAAATGGTTCTTTTTCTTTTAATTTTTTCATCACTGGAATTCCGGTTCCTCCAGCTTTGTAACCTATAATTGGTTTTTTAACTTTACTCTCACAAAGCATTCTAAATTTATTTGCCTCAGTAAGTTTTTTTGTAAACTTTCTAGGCAATGGTGCAATAATCTTGTTTTTAAGAAAAGCTTTAACCAACTTATTTGATGTTTTTTCTATTAATGAACTCATAATATTTAATATAATATTTTTTATAAACTATATTTTACGATCCAAGATTTATCAAACTAAAACCAGCGATAAGGAAAACTATTAACCAAACTAAACCTTTTATCAAAAAAAAAGTAAATCCCCCAACCAGAATATATTTACCCCATTTACTTTCTGATAATAAATTTTTAAACTTTTTTATCATTTTAATATACTCTGTCAGTTTAACAAAGACATTGGATCAAGCCTAGTTTGAAACCAATTTACTCTGAAATCTAGGTGTGGACCAGTTGATCTACCAGTAGATCCAACTGTTCCAATGATATCTCCTTGATTAATTTTATCACCAACAGACACCATCACGTTTTCAAGATGTGAATAAATTGTAGAAATTCCATGTCCATGATCCATAATAATTGTACCACCAGTATAATAAAGATCATCCTCTGCCATTGTTACAACACCAGTTGCTGATGACTTAATCATTGTTCCTTTTTTTGCAGCAATATCAATTCCATAGTGGGGCCATTTTGGTTTACCATTTAAAATTCTCTGGCTTCCATAAACTCCACTTATTATTCCCTTAACAGGCATAACGAATTGATTTTTAAAGAAGGGTAAATCAGAGTTTATTGCTCTTGCTTTTCCAATTCTATTATTTTCCTCTTTAATTCTTTTATAAACCGATTCAGGGGGTGTGACTTTACTTTCCTCTAAGCCATCAATCCTTTGAATATTATATTTTCTTTTAAGTACTTTTTTTATAACTTTTTCACTTTTTCCACTAGTGATTTTAGTAATTGTTAAATCAAATTTTCTATCACGGTCGATCCCAAAGACAAAATAACCATCTTTCGAAACTCTAACTTTTTTTTTATCTATAATTATTTGAGAAGATGGATCGGTTTTTCCTATAATATAATGACCTTGTAAAAATTTTCCGTTAAATTCGATTGCAATTAAATTAGTTGGAAAAAAGATGACTATTAAAAAAAATAATCTAGTTATTATCTTGCTGTCCATCCGCCATCAACTAATAGAGAAGTTCCAGTGATCATTGATGCTGCATCAGAAGCAAGAAATATAGCAGCACTCGCTACATCTGATAGTTCAGCGAATTTGCCTAAAGGTATATTCCCTAGAACCTCTTTTTTAAATTTTTTACTTTTTAAAAACTTACGTGTCATAGGAGTTACAACAAATGTTGGACAAACAGTATTTACTCTTATGTTGTATTTAGCAAGGTCAATTGACATTCCTTTTGTAAGACCTTCCAAACCAAATTTAGTCATGTTGTAAACACTTCTTATAGGACCTCCAACGTGACCCATTTGGGATGACATATTAACAATAACACCACCTACTTTTTTTCTATTTCTAGACTTGATCATTTTAAGCGCACATAATTGAGCTAAATTGAAAGTTGCCATTGTATTTATCTTAACCATATATTCCATATTTTTAGTTTTAACTTTTGTGAAGTGTTCTGGGATATTATTACCCGCATTGTTGATTAGAATATCTATTTTCGATTGTCTGTTTATAATATCTTTAATCTCATTGTAATTCGTAATATCACAAACATAAGATTTACATTTGCGCTTAATTTTCTTAATCTTTTTTGAAACCTCATCCAAATCCTTTTTAGTTCTACTTATTATAATTAAGTTTGCGCCAGCTTCAGCAAGTGCGATAGCGCACGCTCTACCTATTCCTTTACCGGCTCCTGTTACAATTGCAGTTTTATTTTTTAAATTATAGTTTTTTAAGTACATCATAGAAATAATATTTTAATATCTGTATAAATCAATTCAATAGCTACGAATAAAATAGCTATTAAACCAGCCCAAGCTATCCATTTATATTTTTTAATCCAATTTGAAATTAAAGTAGCTGCAGTTGCCATTAATATAATTGATAAAACAAGACCAAAGATCAGTAGGTAATAATGATCTCCAGCTGCTCCAGCTACCCCCAAAACATTATCTAAACTCATGGTAAAATCTGCTAATAAAATTGTCCAAATAGCTTTTAAGAAACTTGAGTTATCAACTTTAATATCATTTTCGCTCTCAAAGCCTTTAACGACATCGACATAAAGTCTATAAACTATGTATAATAAAAGTAGACCACCAATTAACCTTAAACCTGTAATTTGCAATAAATATGCAGTCAAAAGAGTTAATATAAT